>LKPX01000015.1 GCA_001443525.1 Desulfobacteraceae bacterium RAAP-1
AAAAAAGGATTTACAGCATTTCGCCATAAATCCTTGATTTCATTGGTGGGCCGTATTGGAATCGAACCAATAACCTACTGATTAAGAGTCAGGTGCTCTACCTGATTGAGCTAACGGCCCGTAGCTTTTGCTATATATCCAGCCATGGATGTTTTGTCAAGCGATTAATCCACCGCAAGCTCGAAAGCATCACGGAAAAATCCAGTCTTTTCATTGCGTTCATTTGTTGATTTTACGGTTACGGTACTGAATGTATGCGTCTTTGAAAGCCTCATAAGGAACGATGGCTGCATTTTTCAGCTCTTCATACTCGCCGATATGAAAGGACTGATGGTTGACGACATCTTCGGCCTTGAGAGACCAGGCGTAAACTTCCGGCTGCAGATAGGACAGCGGCGACAGAAAAGAATCGCCGCCCAGACCAACGCTGTCCCTGAGCGTCGAAGGCCCCAAGAGCGGCCATACGATATACACCCCGTTGCCGATCCCGAATCTTGCCAGCGTCAACCCGAAATCTTGTTCCGGCGGGTTCAGATGGGGATAGTCTTTGGCCGGATCCCAGAAGCCCAGCACCCCGAACGTCGTGTCATAGAGAAAACGGCACGCCTCTGATGCAGCATCTCCCATTTTTCCCTGCAAGAAGCAGTTGACCAGCCGTATCGGCATCGCCAGGTTGTGGAAAAAGCTGCCGACGCCCGTACGAACCGGCGTCGGAACCACCGCTTTATATCCTTTCGCCACGGGATTCATCACCCAGAAATAAAGCTTGTCATTAAAATTGAACATCAGGCGGTTCCATCCGGACAGCGGGTCTGCAACTGTCGGCGTCGGTGTTTCGTCATCCAGATAGGTGAGTTCATCGAGCGAGCTGGATGTTGCTGTCTGGGTATCCGCAGACAATGCCGGCAGCGAATGTTGCAGCAAGAAGAATACGCAGACAGAAATCAGAACCGTCCATACATTTTTCAATTGAAAGACCTCCCGGAAACGAGCGTAATTAGCGCACAATGACTATTCAGCTTTGATGTCGGTTTTCAAATCCGATTTCTTTTTGATCCGCTCAATAAGCTGATTCGGAGAGTCCTTGGTCAGAATCTGGTCGAACTGGGTGCGGTAATTCTTGATCAGGCTGATGCCTTCGACATTGACATCGTAAATCCGCCATTTATCGCCATCCAGAAACATGGCATAAACCACCGGGATATCATGGGGTTTTCGCAGAATTTTAGTTTTTACAATGGCTTTGCCGGTTGCAATAATTTCCTGATTCAGGAACGAAACCGTTTCATCCCGGTACTCTCCCTGAACTTTATCCATGTAGGTGCTGTTGAGAAGATCACCAAACGCAGCCACAAAGTCTTTCTGCTCCTGAGGGTTCAAAGACTTCCAGTTGCGGCCAAGCGCCAGTCTGGACATCGCCTTGAAATCAAACACCTGATTGGTGATCTGAATGATTTTATCCCGCTGCTGCTGTTTCATATCGGGATTCTTGTATTGAGGATCTCTTAAAATCTCAAGCACCTTTTCTATCGGCGCCTTCAGATCATCGATCGGCGATGACGCCTGGGATAGACATGGCCATCCCAGCAGAATTATCAGAAAAATCATACTCCATACGGAACGCATTCGCACTTTAAACATAGTCACCTCTCTGTAAGCCGTTTCCTCTATACGAAATGGCTGTATTGAACGATATCTACCCTTTTTGACCACCTGCAGGTCATCAGGTTCGACGCTGCTTCTGCGGTGAGTCCGGACGCTCTCCCAGAATAATCTATTGATGATCTCCAGCCCGATCTGCCCGGATGTTGCGGATTGATTTTTCAATCCTGAATGATGTAGTATAAACAGTATGGATTGTCAATTATGAACATCGGTAACATTACTCTTTCAAGCCCTGTGGTGCTGGCGCCGCTGGCGGGTATCACCACCTTGCCGCTGCGGCTGATCGCCAAAGAAAACGGCTGCGGCATGGTCTGCTCTGAGATGATCAGCGCAAACGGCCTGATCTACGGTTCAGAGAAAACCCGCTGCATGCTGAACAGCGTTCCGGAGGAAAAACCATTGTCGGTTCAGATATTCGGCGCCGATCCTTTCGTGATGGCGGAAGCCGCTGCGATGGTCGAAGCTTCCGGTGCGGATATCCTGGACATCAATTTTGGATGCGCCGTCAAAAAAGTGATCAAGACCGGCTCCGGCGTTGCATTGATGAGAGACGGTTTCAGGGCTGAAGCCGTTATCCGGGCCGTTCGAAACGCGGTTCGTATTCCCCTGACCATCAAGATCCGCACCGGATGGGAGGCATCCGGAAAGCAGGCCGTTGATATCGCCAGAATGGCGGAGGGTTGCGGCGTCAACGCTATCGCCGTCCATCCCCGCACAGCCCGGCAACTCTTTCAGGGTAAAGCGGACTGGTCCATCATCGCCGCAGTCAAGCACGCTGTTTCCATACCTGTTATCGGAAACGGCGATATCACCTCACCGCAGGACGCGCTCGCCATGTTTGAGCAAACCGCATGTGACGCCGTCATGGTGGGCAGATACGCTATGGGCAATCCGTGGATTTTTTCCCAGATCAACGCCCTGCTGCACCACGAAGAAATTCCGGTGGTGGATATTGCCAGAAGGCGCGAAATAATGATAGAGTACGTCAAAGCTTCTGTATGCCATCTGGGGGAAAAACCGGCGTGCCTTGCGATGCGGAGCCGGCTGGGATGGTTTGTCAGGGGGTTGGACGGCAGCAGCCGTTTCCGGGAATCCATCAAACATGTATCTTCCGAAACAGAAGCCATATCGCTGGTTGAGGATTTCACAAATACACTGGCCGGCTGACACCGGTGTCCATACCCATAATCAACATTTGGAAACGAATCCGTAACAGTATGATCTCAAAACGCACACAGGAAATGACATCGTTTATCGCAATGGATGTCCTCGAAAAAGCCGGCGAAATGGAGTGCAACGGCCGGCATATCATCCATCTGGAAGTCGGCGAACCCGATTTCGATACGCCCGAATGCGTCAAGGAAGCCGCCTGCAAGGCGATCTCAGAAGGCTTCACCCACTACACCCACAGCCTGGGGCTGCTGGAATTGCGGGAAGCCATTTGCGAATACTATTACGCCACATATCGGGTCTCGGTGGAACCGGATCAGGTGCTGGTGTCTTCCGGCACATCTCCGGTCATGTTCATGGTGTTTTCGGCGCTTCTGGAACCCGGGGACGAGGTCATCATTTCCGATCCCCATTACGCCTGTTACCCGAATTTCATTAATTTCGTGCAGGGCGTTCCGGTGCGGATTCCGGTTTACGAAGAAGATGGATTTCAATACCGGCCCGAAGCCATTCAGGGAAAAATCACCGAAAAAACCAAAGCCATTTTTATCAATTCGCCGTCCAATCCCACCGGTAATCTGCTTTCTGAAGCGCGGATGCGGGCTATTGCCGAATTTTCACCCTGCATCGTTTCGGATGAAATTTATCATGGGCTGGTCTATGAAGGCAAAGAGCACTCCATTCTTGAATTTACAGACAACGCCTTTGTGTTGAACGGATTCTCAAAACTCTATGCCATGACCGGACTGCGTCTGGGATATGTCATCGCCCCCAAAGCCTACATGCGGGCGCTTCAGAAAATTCATCAGAACTTTTTCATATCCGCCAATGCCATGGTGCAGAAAGCGGGCATTGCCGCATTAAAATACGCCGGCGACGATATTCTGCGCATGAAACAAATATATAATGAACGCCGCAAGTTCATGATCCGCCGGCTTCGGGAAATCGGGCTGGGCATCACGGTAGAGCCTACGGGCGCGTTTTATGTGTTCGCCAACGCCCGCCATATTTCCACAGATTCTTACCGGCTGGCGTTTGACATTCTTGAAAAAGCCTGCGTCGGGGTAACGCCCGGCATTGATTTCGGGAAAAACGGCGAAGGCTATCTGCGATTTTCCTACGCCAATTCCATAGAAAATATCGCTGAAGGCCTGAATCGCCTCGAAAAATATTTAAAATGATGTGATACTCTCGTAAAAAAAGAAAGAAAACCAACATGATCGTTCAATCTGCCGAATTTATTACCAGTGCTACGCAACCTTCGCAATATCCGCCGGCCGGCCTGCCGGAGATTGCGTTTGCCGGTAAATCAAATGTGGGAAAATCCTCCCTCATCAACACGCTGGTCAACCGCAGACACCTCGTCAAAACCAGCACCACGCCTGGCAGAACACAGCTTATCAATTTCTTCAATGTGAACGATGCTCTGGTATTCGTGGATCTTCCGGGATACGGATATGCCAAGGTTCCGGTCGCCATCCAGAAGCGCTGGAAACCCATGGTTGAAACCTACCTGTCCGGACGCACTACCCTGAAAGCCGCGGTGCTGATGATGGATATCCGCCGGGTGCCGGATGATAAAGACCGCTACCTGATTCAATGGCTGGCGCATTATCAGATTCCGGTGATTTATGTGCTGACCAAATCCGACAAGCTGACCCGCGCTCAGCAGATCCGACAGTTGGCCCTGATTTCAGACACCACGGGAATTCCCCAGAATCATATCATCCCGTTTTCGGCCAAAACCCGGACAGGAAAAGAGCTGATCTGGGAAGCCATTGAAAGGATATCGCATGCCGGATGATGAACCAAAGGGTTTCAAGGCCGGATTTATCGCTATCATAGGGCCTCCAAACGTCGGGAAATCCACGCTGTTAAACCGGATGATCGGACAGAAGATATCCATCACTTCCCAAAAGCCTCAAACCACCCGAAACCGGATTCAGGGCATCGCCAATCGTCCGGATGCACAGCTCGTCTTCATTGATACACCCGGAATCCACAAGGCGAGCAGCCTGTTAAACACCCGGATTGTGGATACGGCGCTTTCGGTGATAGGCGATGCGGATGTGATTCTGCTGATGGTGGATGCTTCTTCTCCGGACGCGGAATCCGAAACCTTGCTGAAAAAAGCGCTTCAGCATCAGAACCGGCCCGTCATTCTGGCGCTTAATAAAATCGATGTGGTACCCCGTCCGATGCTTCTGGGAATGATCGGCGAATGGTCTGCGGGATATCCGTTTCATGCGGTTGTCCCTGTCTCCGCTCGCACCGGAGAGCAGGTGAACACCCTGCTGGACGAGCTGGTAAAACTGCTTCCGGAAGGAAAAGCGTTTTTTCCGGAAGAAAATCTGACGGATGTATCCGTACGCTTTCTGGCCGGAGAAATCGTTCGTGAAAAAATCTTTCGTCAGACCGGAGAAGAAATTCCCTATGCGGTTGCGGTCTCCATCGACCTGTTCAAGGAAGACGAAAAAAAACCCGGACTGACCCGAATCCATGCCACCATCCATGTGGAGCGGAATTCTCAAAAGGGGATCGTCATCGGTAAACAGGGCAGCAAACTCAAGCGCATCGGCGAAGACGCCCGCAAAGAAATTGAAATCCTGCTGGGTTCCCGGGTATTTCTGAAACTCTACGTCCGCGTAGAGAAAAACTGGAGCCGCGATGTTCGCTCCATGACAAAATTCGGTTACGGATGATCGCATCTTTTCATCCCTGTTTTGAGGCGGACGACAACCGCATTTGCGCAGGCAGGCTTCCGAACGCCGATGATCTTGCGCTTATCCGGTCTGCAGATGCGGTCATCCTCCCTCAGGGCTGTTCCGAAGCACTGTACCGGATGGCCCATGATTACTGCAGCCATGTATTCCCCAATTACAACGCCAGGTTCGGCTATCCGGGCAAATCGGGACAGGCGCGGCTCTTCCGGGAGGCTGGCGCAGCCTATCCGCAAACCGTCGCCTTCGGCAGTCTGGATATCTGGCGGCAATATTTTCAGAAACACGGTCTGCCTTTTTCCTGGCCGATGGTGCTGAAACAGGACTGGGGCGGCGAAGGAGACAATGTCTATCTGATATCGAATGCGGAGGCGCTGGAACGGGCGCTCGATCATGTACGCGCCTGTGAAGCCACCGGCCAGAAGGGTTTTCTACTCCAGGAATATATCGCCGCCGGAAACAGATCGCTGAGAGTCGTGGTGATTCACCACCATATGACATCCTACTGGCGAACCCACGATCAGCCCGAAAATTTTTACGCCAGTCTGGCCGGAGGCGCACGCATCGACAGGGATTCAGATATCGCGCTTCAGGCACAGGCGATTCAGGCGGTCCGTACATTCTGCGACCGGACAGGCATCGATCTGGCGGGTTTTGATCTGTTGTTCTCAGAAACAGGTTCAGCATCCCCGCTGTTTCTTGAAATCAATTATTTTTTCGGCCGTCAGGGACTCGGAGGCTCGGAAGCCTACTACACCCTGCTGCTGGCGCAGATTCGTCAATGGCTCTTGGATCATGGGCTTTTATGAAATCTTTCGAATGGAACCTGGAAAATGAGGATATCCAGCGGGAACGCCGGAAAGCCAGAGAACTTCGCGCGTCCCAGTGGTGGAAACGCCAGTGCGCCAAAGGCATTTGCGCTTACTGCGGCCAGCCGACAGCCGCTGCTGAGCTGACGATGGATCACATCGTACCGTTATCACGTGGCGGCAGAAGCGTCAAAGGCAACGTACGGCCTGTGTGCAAATCCTGCAACACCGCCAAAAAGCAGAAGCTTCTGATGGAATGGACGGATGGCCAGCCATGTGGATAACTCCCCGGACCCTCCAGCAACGTCTGGCGTTTTTTGTGCTGCTGCCGCTGACGGTACTGCTGCTGGGGATGGGATTTTCCGGGCTGATCTACGCACGAAGCAAGATTTTAGACCAGTGGGGGGATGCCGCCATTCTCCGTCTTCAGCGTGCGGCGCATCAGGTGGACATGCGCCTGAACGCCCCCAAGCTCTGGCTGGACATGTATCATCAAATCTCGGATAAGCCCTATGCGCTGGAACTTCAGTCCGCGATCATTGCGCGGCTGAAAGCGATGGATGGCGTCACCGGGGTCAATGTGGTCTGGAATTCGCCTTCAGACAGCGCCGGTTCTGTTGCGGGCAATTCCACAAAACCGTCGCCGTCACAGACGGCATCACCATCTCCCTGCCCGACAGGAGATATGGAAATGGGCGGGCAGCACAAAGGAATACGCCGTTCTGTCACCATCGAGGTATCCCTGCCCCGATTCAATACCGACGGTGACACCCAAACGGTCTCTTTTATTTCCGATATTAAAAATAACACCTGTCAGATGAGCGGACATCTTGAAGTGATCATGCGTCTGGACTATCTGACTGAAGTTGTCAGGTCTTTCGGATGGTGGCAAAGCAATAAAGCCTTTCTGGTGGATATGAACGGGCGCATCCTGGCAACCGCCACTCCGGGAAACCGTCAACGGCTAGGTGAAACCGGAGATGTCACAGAAAAGAAAATTCTCGAAATGCTCAAAAAGGCATCCCAGGGAATTGTATTCAAATCGAGATTTAATCCTGCCGAGGTCAGTGGTTTTTACAGACTTCAGGAAGCGCCATGGACGCTGGTGATGATTGCCCCCGGAAGCGAAATTCTGGCGCCGATCCGAACATTCCGATTTTATTATCTGCTGGTTGGCGCCGGTTTTGTTCTGCTGATCGTTCTTCTCATCCGGGTAGTCATCGGAAAAACCGTATCCGCCATCAAGGATGTGTCCGGCGCCGCTCGAAGACTGGCGCTGGGCGATTTCAGCGAAGATCTGCCCGTCCGAAGCCAGGATGAGGTCGGCGAGCTGACATCCAGTTTCAACGCGATGGCCCATCAGCTTGAAGAGCGAATGCAGTTAAAAAACTCCCTGCTCCTGGCCAGAGAGATTCAGCAGAACCTCCTGCCGCAACAGAATATGATGTTTTGCCGCTTCGACATTTCCGGGAAAAGCCTGTACTGCGACGATACCGGGGGCGATTATTTTGATTTTCTTCAGTTTCCGGAAATGGGAAAAAACCGGATTGCCGTTGTCGTTGGCGATGTGGCGGATCACGGCATTTCAGCAGCGCTTCTGATGACCACCACCCGCGCCCTGCTGCGCAGCCGCATCACCCAGCCAGGGTCCCTGTCTGAAATCGCCGGAGACGTCAACCGCCTGCTGGGAATGGACACATCGGTAAGCGGCAATTTCATCACCCTGTTTCTGCTGCAGATTGACTGCGATGCTAAAACCATGCAATGGGTCCGGGCCGGCCATGATCCAGCGCTCTTTTATGACACCCTTTCCGACAGTTTCCGGGATCTGGGTGGCAGCGGGATGGCGCTGGGCGTTGACAGCCGGCTTGTCTATTCAGAATATCAGGAAAGCATTCGCGCCTGTAAATGTGTCATTCTGATCGGCACCGACGGCATCTGGGAAACGGAAAATCCCCTTGGAGAGCGCTTCGGCAAAGAACGGCTCCGTCAGATAGTCCGCCAATGCCATCAATTATCTTCTCATGAGATCATGGAAGCTGTTTTTACTGCAGTCAATGATTTTCGGGAAACCTCCGCTCTGGCGGATGACATTACCCTGGTTGTCATCAAAGAACGGTGACGACTTTGTAAAATGTTCGCATGCTGCGTTGTGCTACATTCTTCGTCGTTGCGGCGTACCGAAAAGTACGCCGCATTCCTCAGAATTGGCACGCCTTGCCTGCAAACATTTTACGAAGCCGTCCGGAACTCGATTTTTTGCGCGGACAACAGGAACGGCAATTGTAATTTTTTGTCGTCAGGCAATAAAGCTGTTGACACCCGCACTGTCTGTGAATACATGTAACCAGGACAAGGGGGCGTCACCGCGCGATTCCAGAACACCCTGCGCGGCGCTCCATAATTTTTTCATATAAAACCCGGTGAGGAACTTACACGTGAACATTATTGTATTGCTGAAACAGGTGCCATCCACCGAAACCATGATTCAGATCGCCGGCGACGGCCGGTCGGTCAAAACGGACGATGTGAGCTGGATCATCAGCCCCTATGACGAATTCGCGGTCGAAGAAGCCCTCCGCATCAAGGAAAAACAGGGAGGAACCGTTACCATCGTTTCCGCTGGCGGCGCCAAGGCTGCGGAAGCCATCCGCACGGCGCTGGCCATGGGTGCAGACAAAGGAATCCTGGTGAACGATCCTGCGGCGATGGCCTGTGACGGTCTTGGCATCGCCCGGATTCTGTCGACAGTCATCCGCGGCATTCCGTTTGATCTGGTTATTGCCGGTCAGCGGGCTGTGGACGATGAAAATTTTCTGGTAGGCGCCGCTGTTGCAGAATTCTTGAAAATTCCCTTTACATCACTGGTAATCCGGCAGGAAATCACCGATGGAAAGATTACCTGCCATCGCACCATCGAGGGCGGGACAGCGGTGGTGACCTCTCCACTGCCAGCGCTTTTTACCACCCAGCGCGGGCTCAACGAACCCCGATACGCATCGCTTCCGGGAGTGATGAAGGCCAAGAAAAAACCGTTGGATACCAAGACACTGGCGGATCTGGGGCTGGATTCCGCGGCTGTTGTCAAGCCTCTGATGCAGGTGACATCCATGAGATTTCCGGAAAAACGAAAAGCCGGAAAGATCATTGACGCCGCAACCCCGCGCGCCAAAGCGGCGGAGCTGGTGCGGATTCTGCACGAAGAAGCCAAAGTCATATAAACGACAAGAAGGTGAGACGACAGGAATAAAGGAGATTATCATGTCACAGGATATACTGGCCATTGCCGAATATGGAAATGGCGTTTTCCGTAAGGCGTCTTATGAAGTTCTGAGCGAAGGACGGCGTCTGGCGGACATATTGGGTGTCAAACTGCTGGCGGCAGTGCTGGGAAATGACATACAGAGTGCGGCCTTGCGGCTGGCGGAATACGGTGCAGACAGAATCATCGCTGCGGAACATCCTCTGCTGAAAGACTATCTGCCGGAAACCTACACGCAGATTTTGGCGGAAATCATTCAGAAAGAAACGCCGGCGCTTGTCCTGACCAGCGCCACGACGCAGGGGAAAGATGTGGCGGCCTGTCTGTCCGCACGTCTTTATGCCCCACTGGCGACAGACTGTCTGGCTATCCGTTTTGAAGGCGGGAAACCCGTCGCCACCCGGCCCATGTATGGCGGCAAGGTACTTGCGGACGTGCGGCTGGATGCAGCGCCCGGAATTTTGACCCTTCGGCCCAATGCGTTTGCAATCAAAAAGGCAGCAGGCGCAGGTGCGGTGGAATTGTATCCGGTAGCCCTGGAACCCCCTCAGACATCCTGTATAGAAATGCAGATGGATACCTCCGGCAAGGTGGAACTGACCGAAGCCGATGTCGTGGTATCCGGCGGCCGAGGCATGGGCGGAAAGGATTTCTCTGTTGTCGAAGCGCTGGCATCTGTTCTTGGCGGCGCGGTAGGCGCATCGCGATCAGCGGTGGATGAAGGCTGGCGTCCGGTATCCGATCAGGTCGGCCAGACCGGTAAAGTGGTATCTCCCAGCCTTTACATTGCCTGCGGCATTTCGGGCGCCATTCAGCATTTTGCGGGTATGCAGACATCCAAAGTGATTGTCGCCATCAACAAGGACCTGGAAGCGCCTGTCTTTTCCAGGGCGGATTACGGCATCGTTGGAGATCTGTTTGAGGTAGTGCCGCTGATCACCGAAGAAATCCGACATCTCAAAGGGGATAGCTGATGAATGCCGAACATGAGTCTATGGAAGTCGATGTCCTGTTTGTCGGCGGGGGCCCGGCCTGTCTTGCCGGGGCCATACGACTGATGCAGAAGGCCGCTGAAACGGGAATGAATCTGGAAGTTGCTGTCATTGAAAAAGGAGCCGAAATCGGTGCTCACAGTCTGAGCGGCGCGATCTTAAATCCAATAGCGCTGAGGGAACTGATCCCGGATTTTATGGCGCGGGGATGCCCCATTGAAACCACCGTCCGGGACGATGAGTTCTATTTTCTTACCTCCGATAAAGCCTGGCGAGTTCCTGTAACGCCCAGTTACCTTGAAAACCAGGGATACGCCGTTATCAGCCTGTCGCGGTTCTGCCGGTGGCTGGCCGAAATCGCTGAAGGGCTTGGCGTCAGTATTCTGCCAGGATTTGCGGGCAAAGAAATACTTTATGATTCAAAGACATCGGCAGTAGTCGGAGTCCGCACTGGCGATAAGGGCGTCGGTAAAGACGGAACTCCGCGCAGTAATTATGAACCAGGTGTAGATATTCTGGCTAAAGCCACGGTGTTCGGCGAAGGCGCCCGCGGCAGCCTGACCCAAGCATTGACTCAGCGGTTGAATATTTCCGGTCTCATGCCGGAAGTGTTTGAAACCGGCATTAAAGAGATCATCGAACTGCCGGAAGATCATTATTTCACCACCAGCTTCGGCAATGATCTTCACTTCCTGGGGTATCCGCTGGGGCTCAATACGCCGGGCGGTGGATTCATCTATGAAATGAAAGACAACCAGATCGCCATCGGCTACCTGACGGCGCTGTCCTATACCGATCCGTTTTTGGATCCTTATGAGGCATTCATCCGCTTCAAGCTGCATCCGTTTGTCTCCCGGATCATCAGCGGCGGCAAAGTCATCGAGCAGGGAGCCAGAACTGTTTCCATCGGCGGGTGGCATACCATACCGCAGCTTGCCATGGACGGCGGACTTCTGGTAGGCGGCTGCGCGGCCATTCACCATGCGCCTGCGCTAAAAGGCATTCACACCGGCATGAAGTCCGGAATGCTGGCGGCAGAAGCCCTGTATGCCGCACTGGAGCAGGGAGATTTTTCCCGGAAAACGCTCATGCGGTATTCCGATCTGCTCAAAGAGAGCTGGCTGCGGCAGGAACTTTATGAAGGCCGCAATTTTTCCGCAGCCCTCGCCAAAAAAGCGCCCATCAAGTTTTTCCATCTGGCCGCCCAATATTTAACTGCTGGCAAAGGCATCCGCGACATGCTTCCCCTGGAAGCAGACAGCAAAACTCTGAAACCAGCCAGCACCGCTGCACCCGATATGGTTGACGGCAAACTGTATGACGGCGCCCTGATCGTAGATAAACTGACCGGTGTATATCTCTCCAAAACCCTGCATCGGGAAGACCAGCCTTCGCACATCGTGGTGCATGATCTCCAAATTTGCGCCACCCGATGTTATGACACATATCGGAATCCCTGCACCCGTTTCTGTCCGGGAAATGTCTATGAAATGCACGTGGATGAAACCACATCCCGGCGGGAGCTGAAACTGAACCCGTCCAACTGTCTTCATTGCAAGACCTGCGATATCAAGGACCCGTTCGGGAATATCACCTGGACCTGTCCGGAAGGCGGCGATGGCCCCGGATACCGCCGCGGTTAAACCTGACGGCTTCGTAAAAAGTCCAAATTCGACAGGCGCAATATCATGACACAACCCGTTTCAATTTTACCCTTTCCCATTCCATTCTGCCCGATTTTGTACCATCTCAGGGTGGATGACCTCATTTCCTTTGCAGTAGCCGCGCTGATGGCTATTACAGCTCATGCTGAAGCGCAGGCTTTTATGGCAACCCTTTTAGGAGATGCACAGGAGAAAAATCCCAAAAGATTTCACTTCAACGCGTTTCTCCATCTGGATATTGCCGGGATTCTCTGTTTTATCACAGCAGGCTTTGGCTGGCCCAGGCATGTTCAGGTTCAGTCAGAACGATTTTCAAGGCCGCGTCTTTATACGGTGCTGTCATATCTGGCTGGGCCGGTGAGCAATCTTTTTCTGGCCAGTATTGCGGGAAGCGTCGTCTGGCTGTATCAGCACTTCGGAGTGGAAGATCGGGTATTTCGTATGGTGGCGGCGGTAAATCTGACGGTAGCGGTATATCACCTGCTGCCCATTCCGCCGCTGGCAGCCTCCAGCATATGGCCGGCGCTGTTTCCGGGTCTGGCGAAACGATGGGCATCCGGAACCTGGCAAACCGTCGGCGCTGCAGCACTGATCCTGTATTTCGGGTTCGAGCGGATCACCGCGCATCCTTTTATCAGCGACAAACTGACGGAAATGATCATGGCCTTCTACCACATCATCATCCCCTGATGGTTTGAAACCACGAAATACACGAACGGCGTGAAACGTCTTAAATTCGTGAATTTCGTGATGATGGTTTTTATCTGATCAGCAGCGTTGCCGGATCCAGAAAAAGGGCTGGATGCCCGGCTTCCGACGGCCCGCCTTTCAGCGCCTTCACCAGAACATCTTTACCTTCCGGCTGAAGCTGAAGAATGATATCGAACAGATCGGATACGCCAACGACTTGGGGCGGCAGTCCATCCGGTGCTGCAATTTCGCGCTGATGCGTTCGGATCGAAAACCAGATAGGAAGGCGATAGTCCACAGAAAGCAATTTGATGTCTGTTAACAGATCAACAGGATTGTCAAACGGCAGACCATCGATAATCACCATCTGTGGGAAAAAAATACCCTGGGCGGTTAAATCCGTCAGACGTTCTTTCAGTTTGGGAACGCTGAAACCTTCCACTTGAAACGTCATGATAAAGCGGTGCGTCAAAATCGTTTCCCACAGATCGTTGATTCCCTGGAGATTTTGAATTTTGGCAATATTCCTGAATACCTCTTCGTACCACAGGGACACTTTCTGTACAGGATCGTTGAGACTGATGTGAAGTACATTTTTATCTCTGAGCACCGCATTCAGCGCAATCTGCACCATCAATGCGGTCTTTCCGACGCCGGCTCTGGCCAATACGGCGCCAAAGCTTCCGGCGGGCAAAATATCATCCGTGTCATGTCCCAGCAGACTCAGGGGATTTCGCAAAATGAGATCTTTTTTCAGCATGGCAAGATTCCTTTCTTTCAAATAAATAACATTGGTCCGGCAGGAAACGTTTTTATCGTCCCCATGCCGGAAAACTGAAATATCCCTCTGATTATGCGACATGTTTTTTGCTTTCAGATACCTTCTTGATCAGTTCTTCCGAAACAGACTGCGGCACCTGTTTATAGGTTGAGAATTCCATGGTGAACTGTGCCTTGCCTTGCGTGGACGACCTGAGCACCGTGGAAAAGCCGAACATTTCCGCCAGCGGCACCTGAGCTTCGATGGAACACATGACACCTTCATCCTGGGCTCCGACAATCATTCCCCGCCGCTGGTTCAACAGTCCCATGGCTGATCCTTGAAACTCGGTGGGGGTTTCCACCACCACTTTCATGATCGGCTCATGAATAACGGCTTTGGCTTTGGTATAGCCTTCCAGAAAAGCGCCTCTGGCTGCGGCTTGAAAGGCCATGTCCGATGAATCCACGGCGTGGGATGCGCCATCATTGATGACGACTCGGACGCCGGTAACCGGATATCCCAATTTGGGCCCCTTGGGCAGGCAGAGACGGAATCCTTTTTCGCATGCGGCAATGTACTGTGTGGGAATAGAGCCGCCGGTAACCTCGTTGACAAAAACGAAATCCTCTTCCGCAGGCTCCATATATCCGGCCACGCGCCCATACTGACCGGAGCCACCGGTCTGCTTTTTATGGACATAGTTAAACTCCGCCTTGCGGGTAATGGTTTCCCGGTACGCCACCTGCGGCATACCGGTGGTTACTTCCGCGTTGTACTCCCGTTTCATGCGCTCCACATAGACTTCCAGATGCAGCTCACCCATTCCCTCGATGATGGTTTCATTGGTTTCATCGTTGTAATGAGATTTAAAGGTGGGGTCTTCCTTCGTAAAGCGGTTCAATGCCTTAGACATGTTGATCTGGGATTTGTTGTCTTTGGGTACGATAGACAGCGAAATCACCGGCGCAGGAACAAACATGGATGTCATGGTCAGACTCAGCCCCGGCGCTACAAATGTATCTCCGGATGCGCAGTCAATGCCGAACAGGGCCCCAATATGGCCCGCGGGAATGGCCTCGATATCTTCCATCTGATCTGCGTGCATCCGCGCTACCCGGCCCACTTTCACCTTGCGGCCATTGCGGACATTGACAATGGTGGAGCCTTTGGCAATCGTTCCCTGATACACCCGGATGTAGGTCAATTGGCCGTACTGGCCGTCCTCGAGTTTAAAAGCGAACGCCACGACGGGCTTTTCAGGATCGGTTGCCAGTGTGACGATGGATTCGTTGTTGTCCATATCGAGCGCCTGGTTTTCGACATCCGACGGACAGGGAAGCAGACGGGTAACACCATCCAGCAGCGGCTGAACACCTTTGTTACGGTACGCTGAACCCATGAACACAGGCGTTAATTTACGTTCCAGCGTCGCCTTCCGGATAGCGGACAGAAGCAGCTCGGACGGGATATCGCGTTCTTCCAGAATCGCTTCCGTCAGTTCATCGGATACGACAGAAGCCGCATCTAAAAGCAGCTCACGGGCATTCCGGGCTTCATCCTGAAGTGAGGCGGGGATTTCTTCGATGCGGATATTTTCACCATTGTCCCCATCAAAATACATGGCTTTCATATCCACGATATCCACCAAACCCTCCAGATTGGCTTCAAGCCCGATCGGGATCTGAAGGGGGACTGGATTGTGTCCCAATTTCTCTTTCAGTTGCTGAATGACCCGTGACGGGTTGGCGCCGCTGCGATCGCACTTGTTGATAAAGGCAAGGCAGGGAACATTATAGCGTTTCATCTGCTGATCGACGGTAATGGACTGGGATTGCACCCCGCCCACCGCGCACAGCACCAGAATGGCGCCATCTAAAACCCGCAGTGACCGTTCAACTTCTATGGTGAAATCAACGTGTCCCGGCGTATCGATGATATTGATCTGATGGTTTTGCCATTCACAGAATGTTGCGGCAGAAGCGATAGTAATACCGCGCTCTCTTTCCAGTTCCATGGAATCCATGGTGGCACCGACACCGTCTTTTCCCTTGACGTCATGAATGGTATGAATACGCTTGGTGTAATAAAGGATCCGCTCGGTCAGCGTCGTTTTTCCGGAATCGATATGTGCGCTGATGCCGATGTTTCTGACTTTTTGAATATTTTTTTCCATAGAACACATTTCCTTGCATAAGCGAAACTGGATGGCCCATAAACAACCCGTCCTCAGCATTTCATTTTATGCGCTGGCGTTTACGAGTTCATCAAAATAAAAAGAAGACACGAAAAAAAAACCCTCATTTGGAAATCGCATCCAGATGGGGGTTCAAATGCATTGATTTTAATTTTTAATTTCTATACCACGAAGCTTATATTGTCAAGAAAAAAGATTCATGGCAATCTGGACAGAACCCTTTTTCAGAGGAACGCATTATCATCGCTCATCAGAAAGCAGATTGTGACCGGACTTTTTACGAAGGCGTCAATATTCCACAATTTTTATTGACACATCCCGTAAATCAGGAATAAGAATTATTCCATTTGAAAGCGTATCCGGTTTTTTTATGCTGTTCACCATCCAATATTCAAAGGAGATACCCATGACAAACATCGTTAAAAAACAAGTCTGTAAATGTGAAAAATGTGGCAATGAAGCTGAAATGCAAATCACCTGCACGCTTCCGGACGAACCCGCTGCCCAGCAAACCGGCCATACATCCTCCAACCCCGCATCACCACGTAAGATCAAGGGAACCGCCACCTGTTCACAGTGCGGCAATGAAGCTGACATGTGGATTGATTATTGATGGCTTCGTAAAAAGTTCGCATGCTGCGCCAGCGCTGCATTTTTCGTCGTTGCAGCGTATGACAAATACGCTTCATTCCTTGCGGATTTGCACGCCTTGCCTGCGAATTTTTTGCAAAGCCGTCCGAAATTGAAATTTTTAAAAAATCATCATGTTATCGGAGGGTTGCTTATGGATGACTGCAAGGTAATGCTCAACACAGGGTTGCGAGGGGTTAAAATCGCCGACACCCGCATCAGTGATGTCGATGGCGACGCAGGCCGCCTGATTTATCGTGGCTACCTGATTCAGGATCTGGCGGCCAATGCCACATTTGAAGAAGTGGCCTATCTGCTGCTCTATGAAACGTTACCGTCGCAAAATGAGCTTCAGAAATTCAAAATGCGACTGACGCAGGAACGGGATATCCCGCCCGAGATGACGGCAGCGCTTAAAACCCGGCCGTTTCATGCACTGCCCATGGATATTCTGCAATCCGCCGTCTCGATGCTGGCAAACCACGATCCGGAGCTTACCGATACGTCAAGAGAAAGCGCTCTGCGAAAGGCCGAGCGCCTGATCGCCAAAATACCTGGAATTATCGCCGCATGGCACAGTATCCGCCATCATCAGGAACCGCTGCCACCCGATCCTGCACTGGATCACGCCGCCAATTTTCTATACATGCTGACCGGCGTCCGCCCGGATCCCGAAACCGCGCGTTTTATGGATGTCTGCCTCGTGCTTCACGCCGAGCATTCGTTCAACGCCTCAACCTTTGCCGCCAGGGAAGTCGCATCCACCAAAGCTCACATGTATGCCGCGGTATCTGCGGCCGTAGGATCCTTATCCGGAGAACTCCACGGCGGCGCCAATGCGCGGGTCATGGATATGCTGCTTAAGATCGGGACACCGGATGCCGTGGATTCTTATGTACAGACTGAGCTGAATGCAGGACGAAAGATCATGGGGCTGGGTCATGCCGTGTATAATGTAGATGACCCGAGAGCATTTATTCTGGCGCCGATGTCGCAGACCTTGGGCAAAAAAATCGGTGACAGCCGCTGGTATGATATCTCAAAGCTTCTGGAAACCAGCGCCAAAGCGGCATTCAACCAGAGAAAAGGCACGGATATCGTAGTAAATGTCGATTTTTACAGCGCATCGCTGTACTATGCCATGGGTATTCCGATCGATCTGTTCACACCGGTTTTTGCGGTCTCCCGTGTGGCGGGGTGGACGGCTCATATCATCGAGGAGCAATATGGCGGCGCAGCCACCAAACCCGTGCTTTATCGCCCGGAATCCGAATACACCGGTGATTACTGCGGACCGGAAACCTGCGCCTTTGTTCCTGTCGCCCAGCGCGGATAAATTTTCCCGCTTTTTTGATAAAGGACACAGTGTATTGGAAGAAATAACCCCACCCTTACGCATGACGCGTCAGCGGCAGATCATCCTGCAAGAGCTTCGCTCTGTCAAGACCCATCCCAGCGCGGATGAGGTTTATGAAATGGTGCGGATACGTCTGCCTCACATCAGCCTGGGGACGGTTTACCGGAACCTGGAAATTCTCTCGGAACTGGGAGAAATCCAGAAAATCGAAATTACCGGAAAACTGAAACGGTTCGATGGTAACATACGTCCGCATTATCATCTCCGATGTTTGAACTGCAACCGCATTGACGATGTTCCAGAACATATTCATTTCGATTTCGACCCGTCGCTGAACAAAGCAACAGGTTATGCGATTACCGGACATCGACTGGAATTTGTCGGTCTGTGTCCGGAATGCTCAGAACACCACAGCCATCGATTGTCTTTGAAGCTTGATAAGCTTACCCAAAAACCAAAATCAGACTTTTTACGAAGTCGTCAAGATTTCTTGACAGAAACAACGTCACATACTATAAAAAAATCTTCAACTGAGGCAATGGTATTACGGGAGGAAGCACCTCCCGGTACTTTATAAATAACTTTTTTTGAGTTTCAGCAACGGGAGGAAACAGATGGCGGATTTTTATATCAACATTTTTATGAATGACGCAAAACAAAAGAAAATCGAAGATGCTGGTTTAACCGCGAACGTCAAGGAAATTGGCGGCAAAAAAGCCATTCAGGTGGATGTCACCGCCAAAGAGCAGAAAAAGCTCGTCAAGGGGTTCCCGGACATGACCTTCGATGCATCCAATGCCTGCGTACTGCCTGAAAAAGCCGAAGACACTCTGCTGGATATTATCTGCAACATGAAGACTACCGATGTCATGAAAGTAGCAATCATGAAGATATACAGTCCGCTTGCAGGTAAAGCACCTCGTTCCGCCCAGCGGTAATTTTTCGATTTTTGTGTGTTGACAAGGGAATGAGCATGTCGCTTGTTCCCTTTTTTGCTATGAATTTCATCGACTTGAGTCATCTACTCACACAGGACATGCCGGTGTATCCGGGTTCCGATCATCCGGACTTCGGCAGTGTCGCCACTGTTTCCGACAATGGATACGCGGAAAAACGGCTAACCCTGTTTTCTCATACCGGAACCCATATGGATGCACCTTCCCATATTCTTCCTGAAGGAGCGTCCTTAGACACTTTTCCGGTAGATCGTTTCGCAGGCAAAGGCTGCTTGCTTGATTTTTCCTCACATCCAGGCCCAGAAATCACTCAGGAGGATATCACAGCCTGCAGGCATCTTGTCGATCGCAGCGAATTTGTTCTGATACATACAGGATGGAGCCGATACTGGGGAACAGACGCTTATTACACCCAATATCCCGTGCTCTCTGTGGATGCGGCGGAATGGATAGCCGGGTTTCATCTCAAGGGATTGGGTATTGACGCAATATCCGTGGATCACCCGGATTCGTCTGATTTTCCAGTGCATCGGCTTTTGCTGACGGCATCCATTCTGATTATCGAAAACTTGACCGATCTCAACCATCTGCCGTCACATGGTTTTATAATAACGGTTTTTCCACTTAGGATACTTGACAGCGATGGATCACCCGTGCGGGCCGTCGCCTTGCTGTAACCACCGTCAACAGGAGGAAATGTATGCGGAAGATAAACTATCGTACCGTTGCCGCTGGAATTTTCCTGGCCATTATATGCCTCACCATTCCGGGATTTGCTGCGGATAAACCTGCGGATATGGGCGGCTGGGAAAAAGGGGGCAAATATGACAAACTCTATGTACCCAGTAACCGCGACAGCTTCAAAGGTATCGTGGAAGGATTTAAGGAGGTGACGCCCTTCCCCGGCATGTCGCCCGGTGTGGCGCTCCTGGTCAAAGATCCGGACGGCGATGTTGTTACCGTTCACCTTGGTCCCCGCTGGTTTGTGGACCCGGACGCCACCGGCATCCGCAAGGGCGACAAGGTCAAGGTCAAAGGCGTCTGGGTAACCATCAATCATGAAGATGTTGTCATAGCGTCCAAAGTCTCACGTGGCGATTTCTTCGAATACAAAGTCCGCCTGACCAAAGACGGCACACCCTTCTGGACGCTCGATCCCAAACAACTCGCCAAAGAAAGGGCGCAATCCCAATAAGGAAATAGCATGACGTCGCCAGAACAACCTGCTTCATCACATTTCATCCGGAACATCATTATCGACGATATTCAGACCTGCAAGTATGACAGGCCGCTCATGACCCGCTTTCCTCCGGAACCTAACGGCTATCTGCACATGGGTCATGCCAAATCCATCTGCCTTAATTTCGGCCTTGCGGCGGAATTCGGCGGCGTGTGTAATTTGCGTTTTGACGACACCAATCCCGGCAAGGAAGATATCGAATATGTCACATCCATCCAGGAAGATGTCCGCTGGCTGGGATTTGACTGGAAAGACCGGCTCTATTATGCATCAGATTATTTTGAACGTCTCTACGCGTTTGCAGTTTGTCTGATCCGGATGGGCAAGGCCTATGTGTGCAGTCTGAACGCCGAACAGATCCGGGAGTATCGCGGCACTCTCACCCAGCCTGGCAAAGACAGTCCGTACCGAAACCGGTCCATCGAAGAGAATCTTGATCTTTTCACCCGGATGCGGGCAGGCGAATTCCCGGACGGCGCTCATGTATTGCGCGCCAAAATCGACATGACATCTCCCAACATGGTCATGCGGGATCCGACCATTTACCGGATACGTCACGCATCTCATCACCGAACGGGCAACACCTGGTGTATTTATCCGATGTACGACTTTACCCATTGTCTGTCCGATTCCATCGAAGGCATCACCCATTCGATATGCACGCTGGAATTTGAAAATAACCGGCCGCTGTACGACTGGGTGCTGGACACACTGGCCGTACCCTGTCATCCCCGACAGATCGAATTTGCACGTCTGAATCTCACCTATACCGTTCTGAGCAAGCGCAAGCTGATCGAGCTGGTGGATAAAAAGTATGTCAGCGGATGGGATGACCCCCGAATGCCTACCATATCCGGAATTCGGCGCCGGGGATATCCCCCGGAAGCCGTTCGTAACTTCTGCGAACGCATCGGTGTCGCCAAAAAAGACAGCACGGTGGATATGGCGCTGCTTGAACACTGTGTCCGGGAATATCTCAATGAACATGCACCCCGCGTCATGGGAGTATTGCATCCCATTCGGGTGATCATTGATAACTTTCCGGAAAATCATGAAGAGATGCTGGAAGCGCCGTATCATCCCGACAATCCGGATATGGGCTCCCGTAAACTGCCATTTTCCAGAGTTCTGTATATTGAATCCGATGATTTCATGGAAGAGCCTCCCAAGAAATTCTACCGGCTGGCGCCGGGACGTGAAGTCCGGCTTCGCTACGCCTATTTTATCCGCTGCGAATCGGTTGTCAAAGACCCCACTACCGGCAACATCCTGGAATTGCACTGCACCTATGATCCGGAAACCCGAGGCGGCGGCGCGCCGGATGGCCGCAAAGTCAAAGCCACCCTGCACTGGGTGTCTGAGGCCCACGCCATCACTGCCACAATACGCCTGTATGACCATCTGTTTACACGACCGGATCCAGATGGTGATAAAAATGGCGCTGATTTCAAGTCGTTTATCAATCCTGCATCCTTTGAAATGCTGACAGACTGCCGAATAGAGCCCAGTCTATCCCAAGCCACACCATCCAGCCATTATCAGTTTGAACGTCTGGGATATTTTTTCACAGATCCGGTGGATTCTGCAACCGGATCTCCGATATTTAACCGTACGGTTACTTTGAAAGATGAATGGATGAAAATCCGAAAGCAATAATGATGTGACGACCTGGAGGCATTATGGATTCTGTAGTTATTTTTGGCAAGAATACGTGTCCGTTTACCACTGCGGCGCGTGAAGCTTACGCCGCCGCCGGAAAAGGGGTGATCTATCACGATGTTCTTTCCGATCCTGCAAAACTGGAGGAAATGCTGCGCTATTCCTTTGGCGACCGCCGGGTTCCGGTCATTGTGGAGCAAGGGAAAATCACCATCGGCCATCACGGTAAAACCTGAAGAGTTGTATAACCAGCCGACTGTATGCCGGCCAATCTATTTGGAATATCCTTTAAAATGGAAAAACAGTTTTTAATTGATGATATCAATCTCGGTGAAGCCTGGCGTCTGTTTCGCATCATGGGGGAATTTGTGGATGGCGTCGAAGCCCTTCATGATATTGGCCCCGCGGTCAGCTTTTTTGGCTCTGCACGTGTTACTCCCGATGAAGCTATCTATAAAAAAGCGGAGCACCTGGCAGGGCTGTTTGCTAAAAATCAGTTTGCCATCATTACCGGCGGCGGCGGCGGCATCATGGAAGCCGCTAACAAAGGCGCTGCAAAAGCCAAAGGCATATCCGTCGGTCTCAACATTCTGCTTCCGCACGAGCAAAAACCAAATACTTACGCCACCATTACACAACAATTCAAATATTTTTTTATCCGCAAACTCATGTTTGTCAAATATGCCATGGCGTACGTCATTTTCCCCGGCGGCTTTGGAACCCTTGATGAACTGTTTGAAGCAGTCACGCTGATTCAAACCCACCGCATCAAGCCATTCCCTGTAATTCTGGTTGAATCCGATTACTGGTCAGGACTGATCGACTGGATAAAAGCCCATCTCATAGAAGAGAAACGCATCTCACCGGATGACATCGATATTCTCCAGGTGATGGATGATCCTGAAATGATTGTCAAAGCCATCCAGAAGCTGGTAATTCTCTGAACGTGGAACACAAAGTTCAAACGGAAAGAAGTTGACCGCCGCCGATGTTGTTCCGAGTTGCGAAACCGCATGCTTTTCGAACCAGAGATACCGCCCAGATGGGTGTTCCCAGCGCGTGAATATGCGTGTATGTAGCCAGCGTGTTCTTATAACAGACACCATCTCTGTGATTCAAAAATCCCGCACCACGCTTCATGGAGAATACCAGATTGCAGGATTCAGAGGCATCAAAGGACATGACAGATGAGTAGTGGAATTCGTGCCCTCGAATTTCCATTCCTACAGGGTAAAACGGATTTTCCTGATCGACCGTAACAATCGTATAGCCATGTCCCTGGGGTTTTTTCTGCAGACCAAAGTGAATGGGTAAAACACCACACATCGGATAAGATATCCCGTCCAGAACGATACTCTCCCCCAGATACATCAACCCTCCGCACTCCGCATAAATCGGAAGTCCTGCGTCAGCAAGGCGTTTGACGCCCGTTTTAAAGGAAAGATTTTCGGACAACGCCTGGGCATGAGTTTCAGGAAATCCCCCGCCAATGTACAGTGCATCCAGAGCTGGAATTTCTGTCTGTAAAAGAGGGCTCAAATAAACCAGTTCCGCGCCTTCCGATACCAGCGCTTCGAGATTCTCAGGATAGTAAAATTGAAATGCCGTGTCCCTGATAACACCAATGCGAGGCAGCTCCTTGCATTGAAACCGCTCAGAAGGCGCCATCGCCGGCAATATCTCCGTATCCGTCTTAAAATCAGGAAGCAACCCGACTTGTGCAGCAATATGCTGGAGTCTGTCCAAATCCACATAAGTCATGGCCAGTTTTGACGCAGCCTCGACAGACTTCATCGCCCATGCATGTTCCGCTGTCGGCACCAATCCCATATGCCGTTCGGGAAATATCTGATTGTCCAAAACCGGCATGGCCCCGAGCACCGGGATACCACAGTGATGTTCAATGCTGGTGCGAACAATTTTTTCATGCCGACTTCCGGCGATACGATTCAGCACGACACCTTCGATACGCACAGCGGGATCAAAATTCTGGCATCCCATAACCGCTGCCGCCACGGTTCGTGTCGATTTAGTGCAGTCTATACAGAGAATTACCGGAGCATGAAGCAGCTTTGCCAACTCGGCTGTACTGGTAGCTCCCTCAAGATCGATACCGTCGTACAGTCCGCGATTGCCTTCGATCAGCATAACTGAGGAATCTTTGGAATGCTGTATTACGGAATCAACGATCTGACGGGATGTCAACAGAAATGAATCCAGATTATAACAGGGCTGGCCAGCCGCAAGGGTAAGCCAGCCCGCATCGATATAATCCGGACCTTTTTTGAAAGGTATTACGGTGTTGCCCTGCTGTTTCCAGGCGCCAATAATACCGATAGACAGGATTGTCTTGCCTGATCCGCCTCTCAGGGCGGATACGATAATTCTGGGAGAATTCACTGACAATGGTTCCGGGAAATGTACACAAAAATCAGGCTTCGTCTTCAGCCGAAGCCTGTTTTCCCGTACCTTTAAGCCCGATCATGGTAGTACTGCCGCTGGACCAGTATTCCAGTGTGCCCTCTTTTACCATTTCATTGACCAGATTCTTCACATCCCGAGGTTTTTCTTCAGGAATCACTTCATAGAAATCTTTCAGATAAAACTTGGATTTGGATTTTGACTTTTTGGTCAAAAATTCCACGACAGCCTTTTTCCCAGCTTCTTTATCCATTTTTTTCGCCTCATGTTCCGATAACGCCGCAAAAAGTCCAACATCGGCATGTAAAGCCCCGATATTGGACTTTTTTACCTTGTTATCTCATTATATTACATTCTACGAATTCATCACGGACAGATCAGAATTTGAACTGTGACGTGTGACGCCATGTATAATAGGCCGGATCCCGGAAATCATCAATGAGGTGATGCGTAAACGGCAGCTCACATTTTTCAAAGAATCTTTCCCAGCCAATCCGCTCCGCCCATTCACCGAGACGTTCATATTTATTGGCGTTGGAAGCATACACATCAACGATCTTCTTGATGGTGGACGTGGTGGTCGGCCATCTTGGAGGTTCGTTGGGAATAAAAGCGACAACAACTTTGGAAAATTTCGGACGGCTGATACGGTTGGAAACCTTCCCGCCCACCATCAGCACGATACCATCTCCCTCATCATCGGCCAGCGGCATCGCCGGGCACATGGTGTAGCAGTTACCGCAGAACATGCATCGCTCGCTTTTAACGGCAACGCTGTTGACTTGACCATTGGCGGTATCGACCTTGGATGGCCGGATAGCAGCCGTCGGACAGGCAGCAATAGCCAGTGGAATTTCGCACATTTTATCCAGATATTCGTGATCCAGCATGGGCGGTTTACGATGGAAGCCCAGGATAGCGATATCCGAACAGTGAACCGCACCGCACATGTTCAGACAGCAAGCCAGAGAAACCCGCAGATGAGCCGGCATTCTCATATTTTTGAACTCATCGAACAAAACATCCATTGTCGCCTTGACAGGCCCGGACGCATCGGTCGCCGGCGTGTGACAATGAATCCATCCCTGGGTATGAACGATATTGGTAATACCAGCACCGGTTCCACCCACAGGGAACTTGAAGGAGCCACCAGCGAATTTACGGCTTTCCAGATCCGCTTTTAAGGCTGCTACCTTGTTCTTATTATCCACCATGAACTCAATGTTGTTACGGGTGGTGAAACGGACATATCCGTCACAGTGTTTATCTGCAATTTCACAGATTTCACGAATGTGAGTGCAACTCAAAAGACGGGCGCCGCCTACACGAACTGTATAGACCTCAGCACCGCTTTCAGACACATGCACCAGAACACCGGGTTCCAGAATTTCATGATACAGCCATTTGCCTTTATTGGCCTTGATAACCGGTGGATAAAACTCTTCGAAATGTCTCGGACCGATATCGGTTATTCTGTTTTCCATCGGTTTGTCAGGATTGTAACCTGATGAAATAAATGCCATTGTTGGTACCCCCTATCTCTGATGGTGTTTTCTGAATTCGGTAATATCGCGCTCGAAACCGCCCGGAACTTCATCTTCTCTCCAGAAAATATACGGATTGGAACGCGGTTCCTGAACATGCTGAGGCATGGCTTCAATGTTGGTGACTTCCAGCAGCTTCTGGAATCCCTGACGTTTGATCAGCTCACCCAGACGTTCACGGTTCTTTCCTTCTTCCATCCACCAATCCCAAACATTTTCAATAACTTCCTTGATTTCATCGTAAGGCTCTTCCACTTTTACAAACGGCACCAGGAGAGAACCCATCTGAGCACCGTCCAGAATCGGGGCCTTGGCGCCAACCAGAATCGATACCCCTGTATCCTGACCGATACGCAGAGCTCTTGGCATCACGTTGATACAGTGCATGCAGCGTGTGCATTCCCGGTCGTCAATGACCAGTTTTCCACCGTCCATCTTCATGCATTGGGTCGGACAAAGACTCAATACTTCCTTGACAATGTCAAATTTACCCCAGTCACGACCGGCATGGGCGCCCGCATTGGGTTTTAACTCACCACCGATATAGGCTTGAACGGCTTTCTGATCGATACGGATATCGTCTCTCCAGGTACCGATAAAGGACATGTCGGAACGCGCAATAGAAGCCACACAGCAGTTGGGGCAGCCATCAAATTTAAATTTAAATTTATAAGGAAATGCGGGGCGGTGCAGCTCATCCTGATAATCCAGGGTCAGCGCATGGCAAAGGGATTGGGTATCGTAGCAGGCATATTCACAGCGCGAAGTGCCGATACAATCTGACGGGGTTCGCAGATTGGAACCTGAACCACCCAGATCCTGATTCAGATTGTGGGTAAGTTCAAAAAATATTTCTTCAAGTTGCGGGGTGGTGGTTCCAATGAAAACGATATCACCGGTTGAACCGTGCATATTGGTCAACCCGCTGCCGCGAAGTTCCCAAAGGTCACAGAGTTGTTTCAGATATGCGGACGTATAGTATTTCCCACTCGGCTGGCTGACACGAACCGTGTGAAAATGGGCAATACCGGGGAATTGCTGCGGCTGATCACAATAACGGCCGATAACCCCGCCGCCATATCCGAAAACGCCGACGATACCGCCGTGTTTCCAGTGAGTTCTTTTCTCCACATAGGTCAGTTCCATCAAACCCAAAAGGTCGTCACAAACATCCACCGGAATCTGATAATCAATTCCTTTTACATTTTTGGCTCTTGTTTCGGCTTCCTGCTTTATGTCGGATACCCAACTCGGCCATGGGCCGGATTCAAGCTGATCCAACAATGGGGTTGCATGCTTTGCCATCGTTTTACCTCCAATAAAATTAATATTAACAATCCGTAACCGCTATGAAACACTTAAATATTCCCCGGAGAGGGTGATGCGGGCCACCTCCTTTCAACATGGATGATGAAAAATGATGATTGACGCATATTCAACATAGGGGTGATGTTACCTGAATTTTTATCAAGCGGAAGATATAAAATCAATCCTGCGGTTTGTCAATGAAAAAGCAAGCGATTGCGAATGTTGGATTTAGAGACGGGTGGAAAGAACCTCCTGCAACTGCATGGCATGATCTGCAATGTGCTTAAGAATCAGGGGTAATTCCGGAGCACAGAGATTGTATGAACCGGCAACCGCCTCGCAAAATTCACGAATCTGGAACACCTGCACATACTGTCTGAACATACGGTGATGTTCAGGATAACGTTTCGCCATACATTCCAGAAAACCCTGAACCGTCGCATCAACGACACCATCCTCCGCCCAGACGAAATCTCCAACTCCATCCAGTCTGTCTATACGCGTCCGGATGGACAGATTGATCAGAAACAGCAGCATGGCTTCCAGACACGCATCATCGTTCGATACATCGCTGACATACATGGCGGCATATTGTCTGACGGTGATCAAGCGAACTTCCACCCCGGATTCCGAACAGCGAACTACAAAATCGCCTGCCGCGTGATGCCAGGGAAATATCTGCTCGAAAGATTCCGGATTATAATATGTGGTCAAGATGACAGCAACCTGCCGATAGAGTTCAAACATATGTTCTCGCGACAGGAACTCGATACATCGCTCCGGGTCCCAGACCTTGAGCTTGAACCGGTGGTCTTCCGGATCCAGCACCATATGGAATTCATGAAATCCATCACACCACTGCGCCAGAAACATTTTGAACGCCGCATGATTTTCAAGGGTGATATCCGCGTATTCATACACCATCGGCAGAAAGCCGGCGGATTCAGAAACATTCAGACGCTGAAGCAGATCAAACTCGCGTTGGATAACGCTTTTTCCGGAACCCGACACCGCCACATTCACCGCAAAGGCCCCCAGCAAAACCTGCCCCCAGATTTCCACCCTGCCAGGATGATAAAACGCCCCATGCTTTGCCAGAAAGATGTGAATGCTGTGAATGGCATCCGGACCGCATGGAATGCCGGAATTCAGAGACAGCACCCGGACAATGGCGCCATAATGACCCGCTTCGAGAAAACGATGCACCGCGGTGAAGTAATCACCATATGTCGGTACTCCATCATCTGAAGCACAGGCGCCGGGATTCTGCGCTGGAGATTCCGGCAGCGGATATCCCCACAGCTTTTCGGATTCATTAACCGGCTCTGCTGTGGACGCCAGATAGTCGTGGAATATCTTTTCCGGCACGTCTCAGGAATCTTTCTGACGTAACCGTTCGATTTCATCTCGAATCTCTGAAGCAACCTCATAACCGAGTTCAACAGCGCGGTCACAATGCTGAATTGCCAGCGCGTACTCCCCCTGTTCCAGATATGCAATCGCCAGGTTGTTATGAACCACTGGAAAATCCGGTTCGATTTTCAGGGCTTTCAGACTGGTTTCAATGCTCTTTTCGAGCAGTCCCTTCATCAGATAAGCATTAGCCAGAGTCGCAAACGCCTGTACATATCTGAAATTGAAATACGTAGCTCTTTCCAGGGCTGTAATGGCTTCATCAATATTGCCGCGCTGAAGTTCCACAAAGCCGATGTTGCCGTAGCCTTCGGAAAATCCGGGGCGAACCTTTACCGCTTCCCGGTTATAAGCCAGACACCGCTCCATATCTCCTTTATGAAAGCAGATACCTCCAAGTTGCACATAAGCTTCCGCCAGACCGGGGCTGCATTCGATGGCCGACTTCAACTCCACCTCCGCCTCGTCAAACTGTCTCAGCCCCAGCAGCGCCACCGCCAGATTGTAGTGAGATGTGCCGCACTCCGGATTCTGATCGATAATCTTTCGCTGAGTAGCAATATACGCTTGCGCATTTTCAGCTTTTTGCATAGAGAATGTTCCTTGATATTTGTGGAAATGATATAAAGGCTTTTGTCAAAAGCCCATCCCGTTCTTGTGATCTTCAGATCTCATGAAGGGAACAGAGTACTATTTTTTGATAAATTGTCAACCACTGACGACTTTTATGGAGCGTAATGATGACATTCACACTGCCTTGCAGCGATATGACACCTCCTGAGGAAATTAAGCAGCGGGTCCTGCGTATGCAGATGCTGCTGCAAAAACACCAGATAGATGGGGCTCTCATTCTTCAGAACTCCGATCTGTTTTATTTTGCAGGCACCATTCAACAGTCCCATCTTTACATACCTGCAGAAGGTTCCCCGCTATTGATGGTACGCAAGAGCTTTGAACGTGCACTGCAGGAATCCGGCATCCAGCACATCGTTCCTCTTTCCGGCATCGGCCGGATTATAGCACTTCTCTCAGACAATGGTTTCACTATGCCTAAAACCCTGGGGTTGGAGCTGGATGTCATACCGGCTCAAACCTATCTGCGTTTGACGCAAATCTTCCCTCAAACGAACATCACCGATGTTTCAAATTTGATCCGGGAAGTTCGCGCCATTAAATCTCCGTATGAAATCGGCATTATCCGTGAAGCATGCCAACGCTCCGACAGTGTCTTTGAATTTGTTTCTCAGGTTCTCAAAGAAGGGATGACCGAAGTGGAAGTTGCCGGACAGATTGAAGCCTACGCCCGCAAATCAGGCCATCAGGGAGTTGTGAGAATGCGTCTCTGGGGAAACGAGCTGTTTTATGGCCATCTGATGTGCGGCGCATCTGCGGCTGTACCAAGTTATCTGGCGTCGCCGACCGGCGGCGTCGGAGTCAGCCCAGCCGTCGCACAAGGCGCCGGATTCGCCAGAATCAAAAGGCATGAACCGATACTGGTGGACTACACTTTCGCCTATAAAGGGTACCTATCCGACCAGACGCGCATTTTTTCTATCGGTAAAATCCCAGACCATCTGATTGCCGCCCATGCGGCCATGCTGGAACTTCAATCGATCGTACAGGAAAAAGCCAAACCCGGAATAAGCGCCGGTCAGGTGTATGCACTTGCCCTTCAATGGGTGAAGACGGCTGGATATGCGGAATATTTCATGGGTTCAGGCCATCAGCGCATCCGTTTTATCGGACATGGAATCGGGCTTGAACTGGACGAATATCCATTTCTGGCTGACGGGCAAAACATGCTGCTTGAGAAAGATATGGTCATCGCCCTGGAACCCAAACTGGTATTTCCGTGCTGCGGGGTGGTAGGTACTGAAAACACCCACCTGGTAACCGCCGATGGACTTAAACCGCTGACACATTATCGAGAGGATATTATTGAAATGCTGGTGAAAGCGTGATTTGAAATCGATGGATATCGAAAACAGCGGCGCTATAAACAAATCGCCGGTTCACAAGCAAAGCTCATGAATCGGCGATTCACAGTTGTCCGAATCATCCAAAGAGAATGAAGCTGTCTGGTAAATTAGCGCTTCGAAAACTGATATCGTGCGCGAGCAGCGCGCTGCCCGTATTTTTTACGCTCTTTGACTCTGGAATCTCGGGTGATAAAGCCCGCGCGTTTTAAAACCTGACGCAGACTGGGATCCACTTGAAGCAGCGCACGGGTGATACCATGGCGAATAGCTCCGGCCTGACCATTGATACCGCCCCCCAAAACACGCACCGTCACATCAAAGGACTCAATATTATTGGTCAGCACCAGCGGCTGCGACACTGCAGCTCTGGCGGCCGCCACTGAAAAATAATCATCCACCGGCTTTTCGTTCACCATGATGATTCCTTTTCCAGGCTTTAACCACGTTCTGGCTATGGCGCTTTTACGTCTTCCTGTTGCATAGTAAACGTTTTCTCTATCCATATATTACCCCGGTTTGATGAAAAAGAATTATAACGAAAGATCTGTCGGTTGCTGGGCTTCATGCGGATGTTTATCACCGGCATAAACCTTCAGCTTTCCAAGCATCCTGTCTCCGAGACTGTTTTTGGGCAGCATCCCCTTAACCGCAAAGCGGATAAGGTCTTCAGGACGTTTTACAAGAAGTTTGGCCGCCGTAATAGACTTGATACCACCTGTATATCCGCTGTGATGATAATATGTCTTTTGCGCCCATTTCTTTCCTGTAAGCGCTATTTTATCGGCATTGATCACAATCACCCAGTCGCCCATATCGGCATGAGGCGTAAACATGGGATTACACTTTCCTCTCAACCGGGAGGCAATGGATGAAGCAAGCCTTCCTAAAACAGCTTCTTTAGCATCCACTACATACCATCTTCCCGGATTGTCTGAATCACTGGCGCTGCACGTATATTTTTTCACGGCGTATATTCTCCTGAGAATTAATCTAAACTTTATAAGTTTAGGCTAATATATAGATTTTGTCAATACAATTCTTATCCGTTTTCTGCCCGGCTGGTAAAAAACCGAAGCCCCACCTTCCGCGGAACCCACACAGGCCGGAAGCTGGTTTTCGGGACAAGAGCCGGAATCACATTGATCATGGACATCAGCACGGCAGCGCCATAAGGCAGCGACTGCAGCATCATCACCCCAACCCACAGCAGAATTTCAGGATTGTCCGTTCCATGTCTGGCGATAATGAAGGCTGAAACCACACAGAATGCCGCGAACATCAACATTTCTTCCCAAGCCATCAAAACGCCCTTAATCACGGCTCGCTGGTTTTCACACTTCGGAGTTCGCAAGAAAGGTTTGCTGGACGATATCAAACCGGAAAGCATTGCTTTTCCTATCGTATGGCTCAACGCCATCCCTGCCACCGCTGCACCTATCCGCTGCTTCAGAGTGCAATGAACACGCACCTTATATAACCAGAAAAAATGGAGCAGCCTGAAAGCGAACACCGCAGCCGAAGGAAACAGCAGGATATACAGCGGCTGCCCCAAATATCGGGGGAGCAGAATTACCCCTGCAGCCCAAAGCAGTGTTGTCCACGAGATAAGAACATTCAGCCCATCACCGAACCAGGGAAACCAGCCGGCGACAAAATGATATTTTTGTCCCAGTGTCAATCCAGATGCATCATTCCAGGGCAAAAACTCCTTCCAGTGCCGTTTGATGATCTGCATGGCGCCATACGCCCACCGAAACCGCTGACGCTTGTAACCGGCAAATGAATCCGGCGTAAGACCATGACCGAAACTTTCGCTGACATATACGGATTCATACCCCGAGTTCATCAGCCGCAATCCCAGCTCAGAATCCTCACAGATACACCACTCGCCCCAATGCCCCACGGCATCCAGCGCATGTTTGCGGATCAGTGTCATGGTGCCGTGCTGAATAATGGCATCCCGTTCGTTTCGATGCACCATCCCGATCTGAAAGAACCCATGATATTCAAAATTGCACATTTCCTTGAACTGATTGCCATCCCACTCCCGGTGATCCTGAGGCGCCTGAACGAACCCGATTTTGGGATTGTCAAAGTACGGCGTCAGAGATTTCAGCCAGTCTGGCCGCACCACATAATCGCTGTCCACAATGCCGACAACCTCTACATCCGGCGCTGTAACGCTCAATCCGAAATTCAGCGCTCCGGCTTTAAAACCTTTCCATTTTCCCAGATGGAAAAAGCGGAATTTAGACCCCAGCTTTTCACAATAGCTCCGGACCGGCTCCCAGACTGCGGGATCCACCGTATTGTTGTCGATGACCAATACCTCATAGTCCGGATAATCCAGGCGGCTCAGACTGTCGAGGGTTTTAGCCACCATATCGGGGGGTTCGTTACAGATTGCCAGATGCAGTGAGACCTTGGGAAACGACCTGTCCGGAGCAGGCGTCAATGGGCGGAAAACCCGTTTTAATCCTTTTGGCCACAGCATTTCCGCCATTTCGAATCCATTAACCAGAACTACCACCAAAAGCCCGCCTTGAAGCGGAAGCAGCAAGCCCCAAATCAGGGTTTCAGCCGGAAGCAGATCATGGATCCAAGGAGACGCCGCCATCCATGTCAGGGCGGACATGCTGAGCTGGACCACCATCGCAAAGAAGAGCTGAGCGCTATAGGGCTGATCCGGTTTACAGCCCAGATATGCAGAAAGAAAAAATATACCCAGAATCGTGGATATCATCACAGGAATAAAAACGGTTGATGCCCGATCTACAGGACCTTCCAAAGCAATTTTCAAATGGCGGTCCTTGTCGAACAGTCCCCAGTGCGCCCCCATCACCCCTTCCAACCCGACCTTCCAGGGTTGATCGAAGGCTTCCATGATAAAATAATCGATGTTTTCGGCCCTGGCCATATTGAAAAAGCCCCGAAGAAAGAGGGCTTCATTGACGGTGCTGGGTCTGGCGGGACCTCGACGTTCTCCGTGACTGGGCCAGCCGACTTCAGCAATCAGTACATGTTTGTCCGGATACGCCTGCTGCACCTGATGATAGCGATCCAGAACCCAGTTCAAGGCATGATCGAGAGGAATCTTTTCCCAGTAAGGCAAAATATGGATTGCGATAAAATCAACATTTTTCGCCAGCTCGGGATTATTGATCCAGACATCCCAAGGCTCAGCCGTACTGACAGGACATGGTACCTGTTCCCGCACCCTGCGGATATAACCGATCAGTTCCTTGATCGTCAGATCACCCCGCAGTACGGATTCATTACCCACAATAACCCGCTTGATCGTAGAAGTATAGGTTTTGGCGTTACGGATAAGATTGCGAATCTCCAGTTCGTTGCGCTCCCTGTTTTGATCGAGCCAGGCCCCGGCAGTGACACTCAAACCATAGCGAGCCGCCATGCCAGGAATATCCTCAAATCCATCAATCGAGGAATACGTTCGCACACTGCGCGTCACCCCACGCAGCATATTCAGATCTTTGTCAATCTGATCAGGAAACGGATAAATTTTCTTCATGGGGTTTTGCCCGTTGTGATAAGGGCTGAAAGAAACCCCCTGAATTTTACCAATCCATGGAGGGGCGTTCGGCGCGGGACGGTTCAGCGTCAGCCATATGGCAAAATTTGCGCATATTACCAAGCATATAATTGAATATTTAATCTTTTGCATTCAGATGCATCCTTGATGGCTGAATATTTTTCTACAGGTTCATCATTTCAGAGTTCACAACACCAGCAGTGTATCTGTCAGCATTCTTTTTTCTTTGTCAACACGCTGTTTTGTAAACGTGGTATATTATTTCAACTTGAAGCCAGTGTCAAGAAATCTGTCTTCCGCCAAGCGGTATGGAGAACGGAATAGAATCTGCTGATTGACCATAAGAGATGTTTCCGCTATGATAATCTTCCATGCGAAGATAACAAGGACGGTATGGTATGATCGCGGAACGGTCATGACAGTTTTCTGATGATTTCCGCTGGCATCTGAAGAAGGAGGCAATACTGTATAATGAAAATGTTTCGCTGTTTTTTGATGCTGCTGCTTGTTTTCCCGATGGCGTCATGTTCTTTAAGGAAACTGGCCGCCCCGGAACATATTCCCCAAACGACTTCCTCCCGACCATCCGCAGAGCAGGGAGCCAATCTTTTCGCAGCTGCTGAAAAATGGCGCATGGAAAAAGCCTATCCCACTGCTCTGGGCGCCTATCAGAATTACCTCTATACATATCCGAACGCTCCCCGCACGGCAGATGCATTGATGGCGGTAGCAGATATATATCGTATTCTGAAAAAGCCCGCCCTGGCTATTCCATATTATCAGCGTCTCATTGTTCAACATCCTGACAGCGTTCTGGCGCCTCAGGCTAAACTGGGTATTCTGACAACGTTCTCGCAAATAGGTGATTACCCGAAGGTGGTTTCTGAAGGACAGTCATTTCTCAAGAGCCCTTTGCCTAAAGATTATTTTCAAAAAATATCCGCCATAACAGCCGATGGCTGCCGCCATCTGAATCGTTACAGCGAGGCTGCGTCTATCTATGCAATGCTGGTGGAAAAATCCACCGGCAAGGATGCTGATACCGCACTTGAAAACATGCGGGGAATACTGGATAAGGTTTCCCGCGCCGACCTGACCTCGCTGCTGAACCGAACGTCATCCCCTCAGGTAAAGCCATGGATCCTGCTGCAACTGGCAAAAGACAGCCTGGGAACCGAACAGCCTGAAAAAGCACTTGAAATTCTGACCAGACTGACGGAGCAATATCCCGAAACCGACGCAGCGATTCAGGCCGGACAAATAATCGCCACTCTTAAAAAACGTTCCGATTTCAAGCGGCATACGTTAGGATGCCTCCTGCCGCTGAGCGGCACTTATGAACTTTACGGAAAACAGGCGATGAGAGGTATTGAGCTGGCTCAGAGCCAGTTCACCACCTCTCACCCGGACGCTCAGCTCACGGTCTTGATCAAAGACACCGGATCGGATCCAGCCAAAACGGTCACGGCTGTCAAGGAATTGGCTGACGCCGGCGTCGCCGCCATCATCGGCCCGGTCGCCACTGCCGATATTGCCGCACAGGAAGCCCAAAAACATGATATCCCGATCATCACCCTGACACAAAAGCCGGATATCACCCGGATCGGCGACAGGGTTTTCAGAAATTTCATGACATATGAAGCCCAGACAGATGCCGTCGTATCATTTGCCGTCCAAAAACTGGGGCTTCGCCGTTTTGGGGTGCTGTATCCCAATGAACCTTATGGAATCAACTTCAAGACCCTGTTTCAAGATAAGGTCACCGCCGCTGGAGGCCAGATCGTCATGACAAGCAGCTATGATTCCGCCCAGACCGATTTCAGGGATATTCTTAAAAGCTTTGCCGGTTCCACAACCGCCACACCATCGGCCGATCAGAACATTCCGTCATCCACAAACGTCGCCGCTTCAACTTCTTCGAATGCAAATATCGAAGCGCTTTTTATACCGGAAGCGCCATCAAAACTGGCTGTCATTGCGCCGCAACTGCCTCTGGCAAAGCTCCAGTCCGTGGTCCTGCTGGGAACTAATTTATGGCATTCAGCCAAACTGATGCACATGGCAGGCCCTTCCCTTCAGGGCGCCATTGTTCCGGACGGTTTCTTCGCTGATAGCATTTCAAACAATGTACAGCAATTTGTCCGGTCTTTCCGCGAAGCCTTTGGAGAATCTCCCGATTACATCGAGGCCGTTTCCTACGACACCGCCATGATGATGTTTCAGATCGTGAGTGATCCGGAGTTGCAGTTTCGCAGTTCCATCGTCAGTGCTCTGTTGAATTCTGCTGGATATCATGGGGTTACCGGAGATTTTCATTTCAACGCAAACCGGGAAGTTGAGAAAAAGCTTTATCTGCTTCAGATTAAAGGGGAGCAGTTTGTCGAAACGGTTTCTCCGTGAGTCCGCCTCAAATCTACGGGTTGTCATCGAACATTCCTGTCGATCGGAAAATATGATAAATCCAGTCTATCTGACCTACCTGGGAATAACTTCAGGACTTTATACGGCAGGGTTGCCCTATGCCCTGCTTTATTCAAGGCTCTCCGGCCGCTACCGGCGCAGCATTTACCAGCGCATGGGAATTTCCCCCCAGCCTGTTGCAGCGCTGACTGGCCGCACTCCCAGAATCTGGCTTCACGCGGTCTCAATGGGTGAAATAACCGCGGCAATACCTGTCATCGAAGCGCTGCAATCGACCATACCCAATGCGGGGATCGTCCTTTCGGTTTCTACGGAACATGGATATGATCTGGCGCGATCTCGCCTGCCTTCTGATATTGTCTGCATTTATGCGCCTGTCGATTTTATTCTGTCTATACGAAATGCGTTCCGAAATATACAGCCGGATATCATGGTTTTTGTGGAAACGGAACTATGGCCGAACTGGTTGATGACTGCACACCACATGGGCATCTGTACGGCGGTCATCAACGGCAGGATTTCAGAGAGGGCTTTCAGACGTTATTCCAGAATCCGTCCGCTGATGAAACCGGTTCTTAATGTCATAGACGCCTTCAGCATGATCCAGAACACCGACGCACAGCGCATTCTGGCAATCGGCGCAGACGCAGACAGGATATCCGTGAACGGCAATGCCAAATACGATCTCCTGATACGCCATACTGACGACAGTCGCATCGCCCCGGCAATGCAGCGTCTTTTTGCACTGAACGATCACTCCCCCGTGTTTCTGGCGGGCAGCACCCGGCAATCCGAAGAGGATATTATTCTCGATGTCTATCAGAAAATATCACCGTATGTTCCCGGAATGCTGTTGATCATCGCCCCCCGCCATACAGAGCGGTGCAGCGCTATCCAGCGGCGCATCGCAACAAGAGGTTTGAAATACCAGTTACGCACAGAGCTGGAAAGAACTCCAAGAACGGCGCCAATTGTGATTCTGAATACGATGGGAGAGCTTCAGGCCGCCTACAGCATCGCTACGGTCGTATTTTGCGGAGGAAGCCTTGCGCCGCTGGGAGGACAGAACATTCTCGAACCCGCAGCCTGGGGTAAACCCGTGCTTTACGGGCCTTCAATGACAGATTTTATGGACGCAAAAAACCTCCTGGAAGCTTCCGGCGGAGGCATTGAAGTAGAAAACGGCGCTGCTCTGGCCGAAAAAGTGCAGCTCTTCCTGACCCGGCCGGATCACACCCGCCTCATTGGAAACCGGGCCAGAAAAGCCGTCGAAATGAACCAGGGCGCTGCTCGAAAACATGCAGATATCATTTGCAGCGTCCTATCCATGGGAAAAGCCCATCCGAAGCATTAATTAACAACCGATCCGGCCTTCATTTCCTGTCATTAATTCGGACGACTTCGTAAAATGTTCGCAGGCAAGGCGCGTAAATCCTGAGGAATGAAGCGTATTTGTCGTACGCTGCAATGACGAAGGATGCGGCGTAACGCAGCATGCGGACTTTTTACGAAGTCGTCAATTTTTAAGCAATCCCTGCCCTGTGGATTCCAGAACACTTGTCCATAATTTACCGTTGGGGTCCACCTGTTTTCGTTTGCCTGCCGAAGCGCTCATCGGAATATGCACAAAATGATTGTTCCAGTGGCCGATCAAGAGCCTGGTTTTCCCGGACATACCGGCGTGTACCGCATCACGGCCCAGAACGCTGCAGAACGCATGATCATTGGCGTTGGCGGGAAGACTGCGGATGATGTAACTGGGATCGATATATTTCAGGGATATTTCCGTATTGATTCCGGCAAAATGTTCCTGAATACGGTCTTTGAGCAGCAAGCCGATATCGTTCAACTTGACGTTGCCGGACTTGTCTGTATCCTGACTGGCGTCGGTAAAAAATTTCTGGCCAGCGCCTTCTGCAACAACAATGACAGCATGTTTCCTGAGCTCGAGTCGTTTTTCAAGCGCTGTCAGAAGACCGCCGGGACCGTCAATATCAAAATCCACTTCCGGAATCAGCACAAAATTGACATCCTGCTGCGCCAGTACCACTGTTGAGGCGATGAATCCTGAATAGCGGCCCATCAGCTTGATCAGACCGATGCCGTTCGGATACCCCTCAGCCTCGCTATGCGCCGCCTTAATGGCCAGCGTGGCAATATCCACGGCCGTATCAAATCCGAACGAGCGGGAAACCAGATAGATATCATTATCAATGGTTTTCGGAATTCCCACCACGCTGATTTTGAGCCCCCGCTGCAGGATAGTATCCGCCACCGTGGTCGCAGCTTTCAGCGTACCGTCACCGCCGATCATGAATAAAATGCCGATATTCATGCGTTCCAGACAATCCACGATATCCTCAATGGGCTGAGGCCCGCGGGATGACCCCAGAATAGAGCCGCCCCGCTCCAGAATATCGGATACAGCGGCAGGGGTCAGCGTGATAATATCGTGCCCAAATCTGGGGATAAAACCCTGAAGCCCGTAGCGGATTCCATAGACATCGGTGACGCCATAACCATAATAAAGGCCCAGTACAATCGAGCGGATAATATCGTTCAATCCGGGACACAAACCACCGCATGTCACCAAAGCGCATCGGACCTTGCTGGGATCGAAATATATTTTCTCCCGCGGCCCCGCCATTTCAAACGCCGACACCGGATACCCTTCCAGGATACGCTTTTTCATCCGCTCGCTGTCAACATCTATCGTCACCCGGTCGGAATCGCTGATAAAACCGGTCGTCTGTTCCCGTTTCTGAAGAGGAGATGAAATTTTTCTTTCCCCCAGAGCGGGCACTTCAGTGTCAATCACATCAGAAATCATATATCCTCCCGTGACTTATGGCGTCTCAAACGGACAGCGCCTTCATGTATGACCATTGTATTTAACATCACCTTTTCCCAAAATATCATGAAGATGTAAAAAGCCTTGGACCTTGTGATGAACATCCACAACCGCCAGTGCAGTAATCTGATATTTTTCCATCAAATTCAGTGCATCGCATACCGGAGAATTCATCAACACTTCTCGAGGATGGGGCGTCATGATATCATCCACCACCCCATCGGATAATGGTTTCTGCGAGGCAATCCATCTGCGGATATCGCCGTCAGTGACAATGCCTGCCAATGTCCGATCCTTATTGAGTACCAGCGTTGCGCCAATTTCCAGCCGGTTGATTTCCTGGATCGCAGCGTTAATAGAGTCGCCGACATATACGATCGGAATCTGCGTCTCTCTCAGCATCAGGTCCTGAACTTGCCGGGAAAGACGTTGCCCTAGATTGCCACCCGGATGAAATCGTTTAAAGTCCGACGAATTAAACTGCTTTTTGTTGATCAGCACAACCGCCAGTGCATCCCCCATCGCCAGCAGCGCCGTAGTGCTTGCTGTCGGCGCAAGCCCAAGAGGACAGGCCTCCCTTTCGACGCCGACATCGATGACAATATCGCTGTGCCTGGCCAGGGTTGAATGGAGGTTGCCGGTAAAAGCGATCACCCGGCAGCCTATCCTGCGAATACTGGGCACCAGCATATTAAGTTCGTCGGTTTCTCCGCTGTTTGAAAGCGCCAGAAATATGTCATCCGGACTGACCATTCCTAGATCTCCATGCATGGCCTCGACCGGATGAAGAAATAATGACCTCGTTCCCGTGCTGTTGAGCGTTGCGACAATTTTTCTACCCACGATACCGGATTTTCCAATCCCGCTGACGATGAGTCTGCCCGTTGTATTACAAATAGCATCCACCATCTCGTCGAAATGTTGATCGAGGCGGTGTACAAGATTCAGTATTCCTTCAGCCTCTGTTTTAAGTACTTCGACTGCCTGTTCAATAATTGACATTGTCCCTCGACTTCCATCGCCATCGATTCAATCGAAAACATCACAGATAGATAATGCGCAGTTTCCCTGAAAATACGTGCGTGGACATTAAGCCGCAACCACAATCCGCACGTTGACGACGTTATTAGACCCATTTTTTTGACTTTTCTGTGTACATCATAGTATAGAATAAATTTCAAGATCAAGGCTGATTTATCATCATTACGTCCTAACCGTTTCTGGTAAAGGGGAAAGATGACGAAGGACATTCAAATAAGTTCAAAAATCAAGATCGGTATCAGCACCTGTCTTCTCGGAGAAAAAGTCCGCTATGATGGAGGGCACAAGCTGGACAGATTTCTGACCCAAACGCTCGGTCAATATGTCACTTATGTTCCGGTATGCCCGGAGGTAGAGTGCGGAATGGGAATTCCCAGAGAATCCCTGCACCTTGTCGGAGATCCAGAAGCCCCACGGTTAGTCACAACCCGAACCCGCCGCGACTTTACAGAACAAATGACGCAATGGGCCAGGCAGAAACTATCCAGGCTGGAAACAGAGAATCTCTGCGGTTTCATTTTCAAAAGCAATTCACCCAGCAGCGGCATGGAACGGGTAAAAGTCTATTCCGAAGCTGGCATTCCCCGGGAAATCGGTGTCGGTATTTTTGCCCGTTTGTTCATGAACCACTTTCCGCAAATCCCCGTCGAAGAAGAAAGCCGGCTTCACGACCCCACGCTGAGAGAAAATTTTATCAAGCAGATATTCACGCTGCAACGACATTAAAATCCATCGGATTTCATTGACATTGACAGACTTGAAAAATAGAATAAAAAGATTTTAGCATTTCGGCAATTTTTTCACCGGCATACCGCCGCAATTACGAGGATATCATAAATGCTCAATTTAATGCGTAAAAATGCAAGCACGTGGTTAATTAAAATCTTACTGGGCGCCATTGTTCTGGTATTTGTCTTCTGGGGCGTCGGCAGCTTTCGAAACCGCAATGAGGGCCGCGTTGCAGTGGTTAATGGCGACCCTATCATGGCGGATGAATACAACCAGACATATAACCGCATTATTGAACAGATCAAACAGCGGTATGGCGGCCAGATAAACGATGAAATGCTCAAAATGCTGCAAATCAAAAAGCAGGCCATGAACCAGTTGATCGATAAACGACTGCTGCTGGCGGAAGCCAGACGTCTCGATTTTTCAGTGAGCAACACAGAGCTGATAGACAGCATCAAATCCATTTCCGCTTTTCAGCATAATGGCATATTCGATAATCGGCAGTATCGGGCTGTTCTGGCGCAAAACCGGTTGACGCCTGAAGTATTTGAGTCGCTTCAGAGGGAAAATCTACTGATGGAACGCCTTCGGAATTTTATCGCAGACAGCGTCAAAGTGTCAGACGCTGAAGTTGAAGACTGGTATCAATGGAAAAACGCCGAAGTGAATATTGACTATGTACTTTTCAATCCATCGCTGCTGACCGATATCCATCCCGCCGATGCAGAGGTAAAAGCCTATTACGACAGCCACAAAGAGGCTTATAAAACCGAGGCCAAGCGCAAAGTCGATTACCTGCAGTTTGCCGCCGCCGATTTTGCTTCCAAAGTCACCGTTTCCGATGCAGATGTTAAAAACTATTTCGAGGCCAATCCCGGCGTATTCGATACCCCCAAAACCGTCGAAGCCAGTCACGTTCTGATCAAGACAGATCAGAATGCAAGCCCTGAAGTCGTCGAAAAAGCCAAAGAAAAAGCACTGATGGTCATGAAACTCGCCAAAGAAGGCAAAGACTTTGCGGAACTTGCTAAAAAATATTCGGACGATCCATCCGCTCAAAGCAATGGCGGTCATCTGGGAACCTTCAAACGCAACGAAATGGTGGAGCCTTTTGCCGAAAAAGCGTTTTCCATGTCTCCCGGCGATATCAGCGAACCGGTAAAAACCCAGTTTGGATGGCACATCATCAAGGTGGAAAAAGTCAATAACGCTGTGACATTAACGCTGGATCAGGCCAAACCTAAAATCATCCAAAAACTGACCGATGAACGGGCAAAAAACCTGGCATACGAAGCTGCCACAGCCGCATATAACGCTGTCCAGAATTCCGATTCCCTGTCCAAAGTCGCAGAATCTCTTAAGCTGTCGATCAAGACCACAGAGCCATTTGGTCACAGCGGCCCTGTCGGCATGAAAACCCCTGCCAAATTCACCACCGCCGCTTTCGAACTTTCCACCAATGGCATCAGTGATATCATTGATTCAGGAGATACATACTATATCCTTCAAGTGACAGAAGCCATTCCTGAAACCATACCCGAATTTACCGCGGTGGCAGACCGTGTCCGCACGGACGTTACCCGTCAGAAACAGGATGAGCAGGCGCTGAAAAACGCCAAACAGTTTCTGGCCGATCACAACAAAAGCGGCAAGCCCATCCTGGACGGCAGTGCAGGAAAAACCGTTCAAACGGGGACAACCGGTTTTTTCAAACGCAGTGATCGCATTCCCAATATCGGCTATGAGCGCGAACTGTCGGCGGCAGCTTTTGGTCTGTCCAGCAGCAAGAAATATCCAGACGCACCTGTCAAGGGTCAGAAGGGGTATTATGTCATTGAATTCAAGGCAAGAAAACCGGCAGATGCTTCAGGCCTTTCCGCTGAAAAAGATCAGATTCTATCTTCGCTGACATCGCAGAAACAGAAGCGTTTATTTGATGACCTGATAACGACCCTTCGGAATAACAGCAATATCGTTATTGAAAGCGGGTATAAATGACAGCAGCTTCACGGAAAGCCCAGGCAATGCTGCGAAAACGCCAAACATTTCCATGGTGAAAAGCTGATTTTCAGATGGCTTCAGGGGTGACTGTGTTTCAGACCAAAAAATGTCCTTATTGCTATAATCATCTGGGGCTGGATGACCAGATTTGCTATGTGTGCAAAAAGCGTGTGGGCAAAATAAACCCTAAAACCGGCATGGCGAAACCACCGGCAGACTGGCTTTCTTATGTTCTCAGCCTTCTGGCATTTATTGCGCTGTGGCTGTATATCTGGTGGGCGTTTTTACCATAAACGCCCACTTTGCTTTCAAAATGACATTCCAGCAAGCATTCGGACTGAGACCGCGAAAGCAAGCGAGCAGCGATGCCCCCTGTGTCAGGATAGATGTCGCCTCCCAATAACGGGTTTTGACGGTAAATAGGTCTATTTCTCCGGCATTGGCTACGCGCTTTAATCGCTCTATCTTGCCTGAGTCTATCATTTCGGCTAATTCTACATGGGGCAAAAAGACTTCTCCGTTTAAAATAACACTATTGTCGATATCCATTTTTCAAATCCTCTTGTTTGAATCCTCTGCGAAAAAATGAAGGGAAAGCCGGTAGAGGTTTCCGGCCTTGTCGCCCATGTTCATGACGCATGGGCTATCCCTTCAAGCTGTCAAAAGCGCTCCGGCCAATATTTCAGCCAAAAGCGGTAATGGGTGAAGGCAATGGGATTTCTGCATGATCGTTCTCCGCAACCGAAAGCCACAATTCAACAGCAATTTCAAGCTCCTTTAATGCTTGTTCGGGTGTTTCCCCGAAAGCTGAACAGCCTTTTAAATCCACGGCTTTAGCGATATATCCACGATCTTCATCACTGTAAAAAACAATTGCCGGATAAAATGATTTATTCATGATAGATTTCCTTTATTGCTGCTAACGCCTGTTTGATCTGGTATGATTTTGCCGTGCCGTTTACGCTCTGAAATGTCAATTTACCGTTGTAACCCGGATGTGTAAAAACTGTATGACTGCCTTTCCCCGCTCTTTTACTGAAGCCCCAAGACAATAACCATGTCACAACGTCGTCGAATCTGACATTATCATGGCAGTTCTTTATTTTTTCGTGTAACTTTTCTTTTTGGGTCATGGCATCACCCCGGCCCTGCGGATTTGAATGACTTCACCCCGCTTCATTGACGCTTCCATTGATTTGACGGCCTTTTTCAGTGTGTCCGGTGATAAGTGTGAGTATCTTGTGGTCATTGCAAGTGTTTTATGTCCCATGAGTTCCCGGACTCGGAACAAATCCACCCCATCCGCGACTAACCATGAAGCAAATGAGTGCCTGCATGTATGAAAAACCACTTTCAACCTCGAATCATCTATGGAAGCATTCAGCGCCAGCTTATTGACCGCTTTCATGAAAGAATCCGGAATTTGTGACATCCGTTCATTCTTCCCGCTGTTGTGGAAAATATAATCACCGACCTTCCCAGGCTCCATTTCCATGAGCATTGATCTAACGGCTTCCGTCATGAATGCAACCCGCGTTTGTCCGTTCTTGGGATTTCGGATTAAAATGGTATCATCCTTGAAATTCAAATCCTGCCAAGTCAGCCCTGCAATTTCGCCAAAGCGCAACCCGCAATGAAAGCTTAGTAATGTTATCCTGTATGTCAAAACGGAATGGGCATGGATTTCAGTAAGCAATGACTGCGCCTCTTCGTGTGAAAGAAATCTCATCCGCCGGTTGTCCGAAACTGGTTTTTTTACCTTACACACTGGATTGTCACCGTGAAAATAATCCTGCTTCCGGCCATAGTTGAAAACCTGCCTGCATACTGCCAGACAATAAAAGATAGATCGGGCAGAAAGACCGCCCCAGTTTTTCCGTTTACTTCCAGCCTTCATGTTTGATTTAATCCGCTCGAAATGTATCGGCGCAATATCCAGCAACCGCAAATCCCCGATCACGGGTTGAACCCAGTTCTTAAAAAGCCGGTCTTCTTCTTTCCATGACTTTTTCCCGTCGGCCTTCTGCTGTAATAGATAGGCTGAAAACAGGCTGGAAAAGGTCATATTTTCTTTGTCAAGCTGTTCGGCTCTGCGCCGGTCTGCCCCCTTCCTTGCCTGTTCAAGTTCTCGTTTCTCCTGAAGGGTGCCGGGTACCTCGCCTTGCCGTTGATTGTTTTTCAATTCGGACAAAATCAAAAAGGATTTCTTTGGCGTGTTCCCTTCGGACGCTCGCCCCACTATCTCTTGATAATTTCTCCCATTGAAGCGATAGCGAATTGAAAAAGCTGAATCTTTCAAGATGCCATGCTCAGAGACAGTCATTTTGCGTTCATAGACTCCCGGATAGCCCGTTTTTTGCCAGCCCATAAGGTGTTATCTCCGAAAAAAGTATCACAAATCTGTCACAAAAAACCGATAAACGCATAGTGATTATAAGTGATACCCTATCCAAAATTATGAGCGGTATAATAGACGTTTTATCCTGTGATGTCAAATGGTTTGATGTAGTTTGTGAAAGAAAATGAAAAGTAATGAAAAAGCCATTTAACTGATTCTTAATCAGTAGGTTATTGGTTCGATTCCAATACGGCCCACCAATGAAATCAAGGATTTATGGCGAAATGCTGTAAATCCTTTTTTTTGTTGATAGTTTTATCCAGCATCTATCCTGCATTTTCGGCTATAGCGTAACTTTTTTTCAATATAAGGGCAGAGTTCAAAAAAATACATTCATGCCTTTTATCGTCAATTTCACATCACAAATTAGAACAGAATTGTGCAGCGTACGACAACTACGCTTCATTCCTTGCGGATTTGCACGCCTTGTCTGCGAACATTTTACGAAGCCGTTCAAATTGTTTGACATAACTTATATTAAAACTTATATATAAGCCATGCATGAAATCGTTTGGAAATTGAAAGCTCGTAAACAGCTTAAAAAAATCGGGAATCAACAAGACAGGGAAACGATTTATAATAGTGTGAGCGAACTTAACAACTGGCCCGCGTGTCGTAATGTTAAGCCATTAGCGAACCACGAATACGAATACCGCTTGCGTATCGGGCGATACCGGATACTTTTCGATGTGCAAAACGGTGTCAGGGTTATTGAAATACAGGAGGTAAAGAAACGAGATGATCGCACATACTGATATCCAAATCATTAAACAAAACGGACATCCTGCTTTTGTCGTTATCCCATATGATGAATACGTCAAGATCAGACGGCCTTTTATTCCTGACGATGGCGAGAGTGTACCCCATGAAGTTGTGGGCATGACTATCAAAAATGGTTACAGCCTTATTCGTGCATGGCGTGAGTATCTTGGAATGACACAAAGCGAAGTCGCCAGCAGGATGAATATCACACAATCGGCGCTGTCTCAGATAGAATCAGGCGAAAAAAAACTACGAAAAAAAACAATCGAAAAACTGGCTGGTGCATTGGGCCTAAGCATCGGTCAACTACAGGAATAACGTAATCGTATAACCTCATGGGGTTACCTCTTATTTATGATGCTTTCGTAAAAAGCCGTCTGTTTTACATTTTGCTTAAAATAGTCTAAATTGCCGCCGCCATGTGGTGATAAATACCTCGATAAACCCCCATTTTTGTTGCTGATGGGTTTTTTACATCCGAATGGATTTGTTTTGTAGATTTTTGGAGGATAGAGGATACAATGAAAATTGCCTACACCTATAACCTGCAGTTGTCAGACAATGAAGAAGACGCCGCATTTGACAGACCGGAAACGGTTTCGATCATTGCAGCAGCGTTGTCATCTCTGGGGCATCGGGTGGAATGCGTCGAGGTGTCGGGGCCTGCATCCCGATTTGTGGCAAGGCTGGAAGCCCTGAATCCGGATTTGGTATTCAATACGGCGGTCGGACGCGGCGGCAAATGCCGTGAAGCTTTTTATCCCGCGCTTTTTGAGCAGTTGGCGATTCCCTACACAGGTTCAGATGCCTATGTGTGTACAGTAACAACAGACAAGCATCTGACCAAGATGCTGCTGGCCTCCCATGGCATCTCGACGCCGCGATGGGCGTTTGTGGACAGCGTTCATAACTGGACATTTCCGGAACTGACGTATCCGGTGATTGTCAAACCCAATTATGAAGGCAGTTCCAAAGGCATCGACCAGAACTCTGTTGTGGAAACTCCGGAGCAGCTTCTGAAGCAGGTGACAGGGCTGCTGATTCGCTATCCGGCGGGGGTGGTTGTCGAGGAGTTTATTGCGGGCAGGGATATTATCGTTCCTTTTCTTGAAAAGGCGTCTTCCCATACCGGCGGCATCCTGACGCCAGGCGAATATCAGTGGGATACTTCAGCCGTTTCAGCGCGGCCGTATGCCATATATGACTACGATCTCCAGAAACTTCCGGATGCGGTGACCGTACGGGTTCCCGCCGATTTGCCGTCCGATACCCTGAAAGAGCTGACGGCGATGTCGCAGACCATCCAAAAAACGCTGGATATCCGCGATCTGGCCCGCCTGGATTTCCGGCTGTCTTCCACGGGCCGAATTTACTTTATCGAGGCTAACGCATTGCCCAGTCTGGAACCTGGGGCGACGGTGCATGCATCTGCTGCTCTGGCGGGGCTTTCCGATATGCCATCGGTACTGGACGCCGTTATCAAGTCCGCAGTGGAACGCTGTGGTATTCAACTGTCGGCGCGCTCCCGCATCCGGAAAAAGACGCTGAAAGTCGGGCTGACATTCAATCTGAAGCGGGTCAAGCCGCATCATCCCAATGACGATGACCGTGAAGCCGAGTTTGACAGTCGGACGACCGTTGACGCCATTGCAGGCGCCATTGTCTCTCTGGGTCATGATGTGGTCGAACTGGAGGCGACACCCGAGCTTCCCCTTATTATCGGCTCCACCCCTCTGGATGTGGTCTTCAATATTGCGGAGGGAATCCATGGACGAAACCGGGAATCTCAGGTGCCGGCGATTCTGGAGCTTCTGGATATTCCCTATGTGGGGTCCGATCCCGCGACGCTCTCTATTTGCCTGGACAAGGTGCTGGCTAAAAAAATGGTGCGTCAGGCCGGGATTTTTACCGCTGATTTTATGGTGCTGCGTACAGGCAATGAACGTCTGCCCCGGGAACTTCATTTTCCGGTGATTATCAAGCCCATTGCCGAGGGAAGTTCTAAAGGTGTGGCGGGAATGAATGTGGTGCAGGATGAAACAGCGCTGAAGGCTGTCGCCAGAGAACTGCTTGCCAGATACCATCAGCCGGTGCTGGTCGAAGAATATCTTTCCGGCAGAGAGTTTACGGTAGGGCTTCTAGGCGAAAACCGGCCGAAGGTACTGCCGCCGATGGAGATATGCTTCAATGACAAGGGCAATCCCTGGCCGATATATGCGTTTGAGCATAAACTGGATGTTAATGATGCGGTCTCTTATCAGGTACCGGCAAAGATTGACAGGTCGCTTCAGAAAAGTCTTGAACATACGGCCAGAAGTGTTTTCATGGCTTTGGGTTGCCGGGATGTGGCGCGGGTGGATTTGCGGCTGGATGCAAAGGGCCGCGTCAATTTTATTGAATGCAATCCTCTGCCCGGTCTGACGCCTGGATGGTCGGATCTGTGCATTATTGGCGAGGCTGCCGGCATGGATTACCGGACGCTGATCGGAGAAATCATGGCGCCTGCCATCCGGCGGATGAAAGCCAAAGAAAAATCGCTGTTGATGGCGTGATGAAGAGGTCTCTGAAACTTGCCGATATTTAATGAACAACAGCGGAAAACCCTGAAGAAGTTTTTGGGAATGGCCACGGCCGTGTGTGTGCTGATAGCTGTGTTTCTGGGTGCATGGGTTGCCGTGGATGTGGCGCAGTATATTCGCAAACCGGGTGATATGCTTTCAAAAAGTATATTGATCACAGTGCCTCCCCGCCAGCCTTTAAAATCAACGGCTGAGGCGCTTTTTGAAGTAGAAGCCATCCGGAGACCCCTGTATTTTTATCTGTATGCGCGGGTATCCGGGTATGGGCAGCAGATCAAGGCCGGCGAATACAAGATATCCGCAGCGATGACCCCTCAGCAGATACTGGAAATGATGGCGGCCGGGAAAATATATCTCCACAGGGTGACGGTGCCGGAAGGCTATACCCTGCAGGAGATCGCCGACGTGGTGGCCAGGGCCGGTCTGGTTTCTGAATCAGCGTTTCTGAAAGCGACGCGAAATCCGGAACTGTTGCATCGGATGAAAATAGACGCTGATACCGCGGAGGGCTATCTGTTTCCGGATACTTACTATTTTCCCATAGATGTCGGCGCGGAAAAAATCATCGAAACCATGGTTCAGCGCTTTCATAAAGTGTTTACCTCCGATATGGCGCATCAGGCCGAAGCGGAAGGCATGACGGTTCGTCAGGTTGTTACGCTGGCTTCCATCATCGAAAAGGAGACCGGCGACGATCGAGAGCGGCCGCTGGTATCTTCGGTGTTTCATAATCGGCTGGCGATCGGGATGAAACTGGAGAGCGATCCGACGGTCATTTATGGCATTGATCATTTCTCAGGAAGCCTTACCCGTCAGCAGTTGACAACGCCGACACCTTATAACACCTATACCTGTCATGGACTTCCGCCCGGACCAATTGCCAGCCCGGGTCTTAAATCCATTCTGGCGGCCATCCATCCGGCCCGGACGGATTATCTCTATTTTGTCGCCCGCAGGGATAAGACCCATCAGTTTTCCCGAACACTGGCAGAACATGTTAAGGCCGTACGTCAATATCAACTCGGGAAAAATTGACGGCTTCGTAAAAAGTCCGGAGGCTACGCCAGCGCCGCATCCTTCGTCGTTGCAGCGTACCCAAAAGTACGCTTCACTCCTCAGGATTTGCGCGCCTTGCCTGCGAACATTTTACGAAGCCGTCTAAAAGAGTTCGCAGGCTGCGTTGCGTAGCTCACTTCGTTGCGACGCCTTTCAGAGACAGCGACTGTATTCCGTCACGGAATCGGAGCGCCAGAGGCGTGGCGGCAGGATGTTCATAGAGGATACCATCCGGGGTGACGCCTCTTAACCGGCCGTCTTTAAAAAACATCCGGGCGAGCTGAATGCCGGCTTCCCGCCTGTCTGCCGGTGCGGCATTTCCGGGGGAAGGTGCTGGACGGTCTGCGTGCTCCATGCCTTGATCTTTCATGGATTTCATGAAATTGAGGAGGCGTCCGAGCCTCAGGATGGTGACAGCCTCCAGCCGGGAGGTGGTATGAGACAAGGGCAGGGCGGTAGCGCGCATTTGTGACAGATGCTCCGGAAGCATCCCCAGCTTCCGGCACAGCCGGTAATCGTCGCTTCCGGGCGATGGGTAATAAATGGATACTCCGGCCAGAACCCGCTGTGACGCCAGATACAGCAAATCGTCCACAGAATCTTCGGGCCTTTGAAAGGGAGCGCCGGCAATGACATAACCGACCGCGTTCATGCCATATATTCCGGCAAGTGCTACCGCCTGTTCAAAGGCGGATCGCAAATCCGGTCTGTGAAACCGCTGTTGCTGCTCCGGTATGCTGCTGCCCAAAGACAGGTTGAGCGTCTTAAAACCGGCGGATTTCATGGCCGCTATCATATCCCTGTCCAGCGACGCCGGAAAAAGGCCGTTCATGGCCCGCAGCTCCAGCCCCGATTCTGAAAACCGTGTCCGTATTTCAGACAGCAGCGTCATAAACCACTTTCGGTCCAGCGACAGGTTTTCATCTTCAAAATCGATGAATCCGCTGTGATCCTGAAAAACAGCCCGATCTAACTCCGCAAGAACCGATGCGATGCTGCGTCTGCGGTATGGAACCGGCGCATTTTTCCCCAGAGAGCAGTACGAACAGCTCATGGGGCATCCCCTGGCAGCCACAATCACGGTGGAAGCGCGTTTATTCCGCCGGTAATACTGAGCGGCGATGCGATGCGTCGCCGGAAGCGGAAAGGCGTTGAGATCCGCCATCCAGGCGGGAGGACTGATATGAAGGGTTCCGTCCTGTTTCCGGAAAACGATTCCGGGAATTTCGGCCAGCGCCGATTCGGGCGGCGTGTGGGCGGTTTTTAGCGTTGCGGCCAGTTGCGGCAGTGATACTTCGCCTTCTCCCCGGAGGATGTAATCGACGGCGCTGCACTGCATGACCTGCTCCGGCATGGCCGTGGGGTGGTGGCCTCCCATGACGATCCGGCAGGATGGAAGCCGGGCTTTGATGATTTCGGCCGTGTGAAGCGCTTCGGCGCTGTAGGCTGTAAAAAGAGAAGATATGCCGACGAGTTGCGCTCCGGATGCGCCGGCCTGATTTCCGATATGCTCGAAGCTGTATCCAAAGTGCTTGAACTCATGGAAGAGTCCGAAAGGCGATATATCCGCGTTCGTGTAGTATTTTGAAAGGCCGGCCATTTCATCGGGGATATCCGCGTGTCTGGAACGGGGTGATGCCAGTGCATCCAGAATCGTCACGGACAATCCGGCGGCTTCAAGAGATGCGGCAATACACGCCAGGCCGTAGGGAATGGTGCGTTTGGCGGTCAGATAAAAATCCCGGACAGGAGGCTGCACCAGCAGTACATCGCTCATGCGGGCTCTTGGGAAATTTCCGGAGGAATGGCCGGATGAACCTTCAGGATTTTTTCTTTTCGAATGCAGACGGTTCCGGGTTTGGCGCCGCGGGGTTTGGAAACAAACTGCGCGCGGGTGACGGAAACCGGAACCACGCCGCCGTTTCTGGCTTTGCTGTGCCAGGCGGCAATGGCTGCGGCCTGGCGCAGTGTTTCAGCGCCAGGCATTTCATCCGGTTTGGCAACGAGAATGACATGGCTTCCCGGCATACCGTGCACGTGAAACCACCAGTCGCTGGCTTTGGCGATTTTCAGGCTCAACACGTCGTTGTCGGCATCCGTTCGACCTGCCATGACGAGCCAGTCTCCGGGAAGATGGTATTCACGAAACATGGCGGGCCCGTGTAAAACCATCCCGCATCATTTTCCCGTTTCCCATGAGATGATGTGGCTGCGGGCAGTGCTGAGAGCCGTGCCGGGGATTTCAATCACCGAAAACACGATCTGCTGCTGTCCGTCATTGTACAGATCACCGATGGCCATGTCGCTGATCTGGCCGGACATTTCCGTGGTTTTCCATTTCAGCGCAAACCCTCCGACGGGATCCCACTGCAGACACTCGATATGTCCGCTTTTGAAGAGCCGCAGGCTGGGCAGATAGTTTCTCAGCACATCCTTGTCATTGACCAGCAGCACCTCGTTTTTGCCGTCGTGATCAATATCGGTGATGAATATGCGCTGCGGCAGGTAATACCTCTTGATACGCGTATCTGCATTTCGTCCGGTCGCTTCATCCGCATCCTGGGGATATGGCATGTACACCCCGCCGCCGGTAAATTTTTCCTTACTGGTCCATTCCACATCTCCGGATGACGCATAAAGCCGCAGGTGCAGCGCGGATGTCAGGGCTACCGTCGTATCGGCGCCGTCATTCATGGTATTTCCAGGGGTAAAGCCGAACAGGGACGCTCCTGGCGGCGGTGATACCGGAGAACCCGGCTGGTAAGCGCCGTTCTGCCAGACCATTTCATATACATTGCCACCAAAAAGAGAGGCATAACTTCGCTGCTGTCCTAAGAGCACCAGGCCGGTTTTGGGGAAGGTGACCCCCCTGAAATACCAGGGCAGATTCTGGGCAATTCTGACCAGTTGGGCGCCATCCCATTCCAGAACATAGGATTTCAACTGGGTTTTATTCCGGTAAAGGCTGGTAACGAAAATTTCGGCGCGGCCGTTATGGTTGATATCCGCAACATCCACGCGAATGGGGGTTTCATCCCTGCCGCCCTCGGCTTCATTAATCAGTTGCAGTTTTCCGGATTGGAGGCGGTACAAGGATACGGAATTATCATTAACGATAACCAGTTCATTTTTTTTGTCGCCAAGGACATCGCCGATGGCAAGGCTCTTGACTTCAGAGTCAAACCGGAGACTTTTCCAGATGGTAGCGGTGGTTCTGCCATCAGAGGCCATTGTTTTGATGGGCTCGGGTCCAGCGGTGACTGGGCCTGTCCACAGGGTATTGGGATCACGGCGGCTTTCATCTTCGACGGACGATTTCTGGGCAGCCTGCTGCTGGGCTCGCGGCAGGGTTTCTTCTGTTCCGCTGGTTACCCCCAGCGCCTTTTGAATGGAGACGGCATAAGCGCTGATCTGCTGGAGCACATCGCCCTGCTGCTTGCCGGTCTGGCTGAACATCACCGGAGAGGCGCCATCAGATACGCGAAGCAGTCTGGCGCTGGTTTGAACGGACTGATCGGTGATGGTAATCGTGCCGATGGATACATAACCGGCGTTCAGTTTAACGGCGGCAGCAATGGCGGCGGCATCTCCGACAGGCTTGGAAAGACCGGCGGCGGCCTGAGCCGCAGCGCTCCGGCTGATGACGTCCACAGAGCCATCTGAAGCCAGGCGTGATGTCAGCATTTGAGATGCGGCTTTTTGCAGAAACGACATATCGCTTCCGGATTGAATTTCAAATGGCAGCACTAAAACGCGGGGGGCGTCCGATGCGAAACTTAAAATAGCGGCCGACAGCACAAGAATCAGCGCAATGCCGGCCCGTTTGGAAGTACAATGTGTTGGCCTCAAGTGAATTCTTTTCTCCTGGATGTGTGATACCCTTCCGGCAAAGCTGTCATAAACGGATGCTTTGCTATTCAGACGGCGTTACTGTACATAAAAAGCAAGATTTTATAAAGAATTTTTATTTGGTGACGTACTTTTCATTTCTGTTGTATAGTCGTTCAGATATGAAGGCATCCATTTTTTATGAGCTCATCCATCATGATTGCTATTGAGAATCTGTCGTTCCGGTATCAAACCAGTACTCCCAAGATACTGAACGGCATCCATCTTGCCATTGGCGATGGCGAACGCGTTCTGATCGCCGGTAAAAACGGAGCGGGTAAAACCACGTTTTCCAAAATTATCGCAGGTCTGATTCCGCGCGTCGAGTCCGGCGTTCTGGAAGGTGATTATTTTTATCGAGGCAGGCGCGTCACGGAGTATTCTCCCAAAGAATTTGTCCGGGAGATCGCCATTCTTTTCCAAGATTTCGAGGCGCAGATCGTATCAACGACCGTGCGGGAAGAGCTGGTCTTTTATCCTCTGAATACGGGCCGGTCTTACGACGTCGCCCTTGAAAACGCCCGGACGGTCTGCGCGGCTTTTGGCGCTGAACCGATTTTTGACCGGGAGATCAGCAGCCTGTCGGGAGGTGAAAAACAGAAAACCGCCCTGCTATCCCTGTTGTCCGCATCACCCGGGACGCTCATTTTAGATGAACCGTTTACGGACATCGATCCGGCGTCACAGGGGCTGATTCTTGAGTTTCTCTGGCGCGGCGGATACGGTGGCGGCATTATCCTGCTGGATCAGTCCCTGGAATATCATGCGTTTTTTGACCGGATCATTATCCTTGGCGATGGCAAGATTCTTTATGACGGAAATCGCGATGTGATTGCGGACAAAGAACTGCTGTCGCGCGCCGGACTGGAGCCCGCCGGGATTTTCAAGGTTCTGGATTCCGGTGATATCGCCTGTCGTGAGGATATCTGCGGCCACATCCGGAAAACCCGGGTGTTCGATGAAGCGGCCTGTGCTTCCTGCATGGCTTCAGAGAGTTCGGATGCGCCCGGAGACAATATTGTGGAAGTGACATCGCTGGGGTACCGGTACCGGGAAAGCCGCGGCATTGCGCTCCGGAGCATTCAACTGGAGATACAAAAAGGTGATTTTATCACGGTCGTCGGAAGCAACGGCTCCGGAAAGACCACGTTGATGAAGCTTATCGCCGGCATTCTGAAAATAGAAGAAGGCGATATCCGGTATCGGGGTAAAAGCCTGAGAAAGTACCCGGTGACAGGGAACGTGGGCTATGTGTATCAGAATCCGGATCATCAGATTTTTGCAGAAACCGTTTACGATGAAATTGCGTTTATTCTGAGGATGCGAAAGATGGCGGAGCCTGAAATCCGCGAGCGGGTGAATGCAATTCTACAGATCATGGGCCTGTGGAACCGCCGGGACGCCGATCCGTTCAGTCTGCCCAAGGGCGACCGGCAGAAGGTGGCCTGCGCGTCCATTCTGGCCGGAGAGCCGGAGTTCATCATCCTGGACGAACCTACGACCGGGCTGGATTATCCTTCTCTCAAAGGATTGATGGAAAGTGTGGAAGCGCTCAACAGAAACGGAAAGACCGTTATGGTCATCACCCATTCCATGGAAACCGCAGCAAACTTCGGCAACAAAATACTGGCGATGCGTCAGGGAGAAATCGTATATTTCGGAGATAAACGGACATTTTTTGAGGACAACCGTCTGATGGAAACCGCCGGTGCGCGGCGGACGGAGATCATGGATATTTCCATGCGGCTGAATGGCAAACTGCTTTTAAATGACGCCGAATTTTCACGGTGCTGGAAATTGCGATGAGCGTGTTTTTTTTCATTCCGAACGATTCATTTCTTCACAGGCGGGATCCCCGCGTCAAGATCGCAGGGCTCCTTTTTTTCTGCGCGCTGGCAATGGTGGAGACATCCCTGAGAGGACAGGGGCTGATATGCACAGGGCTTCTTTTGCTTTTCGGATGCAGCCGCACCTGGGGCAGCCTGAAAAAAATGGCGGGTGTTTTCATTCTGATCGGGAGCATGACGTTTATCCTGTGGGTGCTGTTTTATCGCGGCGGGGCGAAATGGATGCTTTGGGGCGTGCTGCCGGTGTCTGTCGGCGCGTTGCCTCATGCCGGCGTCATGTCGCTTCGGTTTCTGAACATGCTGCTTTCCGGACTGCTGTTTTTGTCCATCACATCCATCGAGGATTTTTATGGAGGGCTGGTGGTGCTGGGAACGCCCTATCCGTTTGCGTTTGCGATGTCGCTTTCTTTCCGGCTGGTGATGATATTCATGTCGAACGCGTTTTCCATCGTCGAGGCGCAGAAGGTGAGGGGAAACGACATCCTCCGGGGCAATCTCCTCAAGAGGATCCGGGCGTATGCGCCGCTGATCGTTCCGCTGATACTGACCGGCGTCAAAAAAGCCGAAACCCTCACCCTGGCGCTGGAATCCAAAGGCTTTTCACCGCAGAACAAGATCGACTTGAGCGGAAAGTACCATTTCGGCGCCGCGGATGCTCTGTGCTTTTGTGTCATGCTGCTGGCGGGGACGGCGGCTGTATGGATGCGGTTGAGGTAATTTCATTATCCGGTATGGGACTGTACTCAGGAACCACTTCCCTGAGTTTCTTCTTGATTCCTGCGGCGTCACAAGCCTGGGCCAGTTCGACCAGATCTCGAATATGCCGGCTTAGTTCTTCCAGAGGAACACGATCTCCATTTTTCAGCACCATAATATCTTTGAACCGAGTGGAGGCAATATCTTCCCCTTCCGTAATCAATTCTTCATACATTTTCTCACCGGGCCTCATCCCCTTGAATTCAATTTTTATTTCCTCATCAGGAATAAAACCGGAAAGCGTTATCAAGTCTCGAGCCATGTCGACAATCCGCACCGGAGTTCCCATTTTAAGCACGAATATTTCGCCGCCCTTTCCCAGTCCGCCGGCTTGCAGCACCAGACTCACGGCTTCGGGAATAGTCATAAAATAACGGGTAACTTCCGGATGGGTTACGGTAACCGGACCCCCATGGGCAATCTGTTTTTTGAAAAGCGGCAAAACGCTGCCCAGTACATTTCCAAACCGCACGGCCATATAGGCCACCCCGTCTCTTCCCGCATAGCTCTGGATCAGCATTTCCATCAGACGTTTGGACGCACCCATGACATTGGTAGGCCGCACGGCCTTGTCCGTTGAAATAACCACACACCGTTCCACATGATGAATCTGGCACATTTCCAGCAGCACATCACTGCCCACGATATTGTTGAAAACCGCTTCCCATGGATGCATTTCCATCATCGGTACATGTTTATAGGCCGCTGCATGAAATACCGTATGGGGATGATAATCACCAAACACGTGTTCCATGCGATTTTTGTTCTGGACTGCAGCAAGAATCTCCACTGTTTTCATTTCCGGGTGTTGAGCCAGAAGATCCAGGTTCAACTCATAAAGCGCAGACTCATTTTGATCCAGTAGAATTAATTGTTCCGGCGTATAACAGGCGATTTGACGGCACAGCTCCGACCCGATGGAACCTCCTGCGCCTGTTACCATGACGCGCTTATTCCAATTTGCGTTCAAGATGATTTTAATGTATACAACCGTCTGTATCCATATCTGAATATTTTGAAGGGGGAACAGACAGACAATGGCCAGAATAGCAAAGTTTACGG
>LKPX01000137.1 GCA_001443525.1 Desulfobacteraceae bacterium RAAP-1
CGGACTGAGACCGCGAAAGCAAGCGAGCAGCGATGAGACTGTACATTCAGTACGTCGAATCGCGGCACAGCGAAGCTGACAAAGGTATCAGTTTGAATGCGAACTGGAATAAGACATAACTTTTAAGATAATGCTCTTGACAGGCAGCGGAGAGAGAACGGGCTTTTGTAAGCCATCTCCGAAAATCTTTATCTGGAAGGCTATATATACAAAAAGAGTTGACTTCTTTCTGAAAGAGGAATAAGCGAATAGACCATGAATCTTGAACGTATCAAAACAGTTGGGACGGGCGCTGCCTACAAAGGCGGTGAAGTGCTGCGCTCCTTTCTGGGTAATATTGGCGCTCCGGGGCATAAAGGAGCGATTGATCTGGTGACGGAAGCGGATATCGCGTCAGAACGTATTATCATTGAAACCATTCATAAAGTGTTTCCTGATCATGCCATTCTGGCTGAAGAGAGCGGAGATAACGGCAAGAATTCGGACTGTAGATGGGTTATCGATCCGCTGGATGGCACCACCAATTTTACGCATCAGCTGGGGCAGTTTGCGGTGTCAATTGCGTTTGAGCGGGAAGGCATCGTTGAGGTGGGAATTGTCTTGAATCCCGTCAGTGGAGAATTGTTTACGGCGGTTCGGGGTGAGGGAGCTTATCTCAATGGCAAGGCAATTCATGTATCCAGGACGCTTAAAGTGCTGGACAGTTTGCTTGTAACAGGATTCCCATATCAGTTAAAAGAGGTTATGGCGGATGTCATGCCGCGTTTTTCGATCTGTCAGCAGGCGTCACAGGGAGTGCGTCGGTTTGGAGCTGCATCGCTGGACCTGTGTTTTGTCGCTTGCGGCCGTTTTGATGGTTTCTGGGAACAGAATCTGAAGCCTTGGGATACGGCGGCCGGGTTTCGTGTGGCTCAGGAGGCCGGGGCATGTATTACGGATTTTTCCAATATGGATTTTTCCATCCATAACCCGGAGCTCTTGGCAACCAATGGGTGTATTCATGCGGAAATGCTCGAACTGCTGAACCGGCACAAAAAAAAGAGCGATGTATCATTTTAGAGGAATTTCAATGAAGAAAAAGAAAGAGTCAGATTCCGTAAAAGCGGAGAAAAAGACAGTGGGAAAAATGGTTCAGGCCTCTCAGGAGCTTTTGGATATAGTGTCAGGCGACTTTTTTGGATGTATGGAGGAATTCAATGTGCAAGATCGGATGTGCATGAAGCACTGTGCGCTCAGTTTGCGCTGCGCTATCGAAAGCCAGCACCACATCCGTTCAGAAATCCTGGAAGAAATGTTTTACGCCAGAATGCTTTCCGATAAATTGCAATAAAAAAACAGCGATATTGCAGAAAATCCAACTTCAGCAGCGTTTGCGCTGCATCCTTCATGACAGCACCTATTCCTCTCCTTTTGTGGCGGCGTTTTTAAACGCCGCCGATAGTCACACCTTGCGGCATGCGATGATGCCTATTCAGATACAATCTCGACGGTGATTTCAGGTTCGACACCCTTATATACGCGAATGGGAATCCGATAGCTTCCAAGCGTTTTGATAGGATCCTGTATCAGGAGCATTTTCTTTTCGATAATGATGTCCTTGGCTGCCAGAGCTTCAATGATATCACGAGGTGTAATGGAGCCATAAAGACGGTTCTCCTCACTGACCTTGGCCGCTATGGTGCAGACAACGCTTTCAAGCCTTTTTGCCATTTCTTCCGCAATACCTTTCTCTTTGGCGATCTGAAGATCAACCCTGGTTTTCTGTTGTTCAAAAAGCTTGCGGTTTTGCAAATTGGCGATTACGGCTTTTTTTTGAGGCAGAAGATAGTTGCGTGCATACCCGTCAGCAACCTTGACCTCACTGCCAATGATTCCCAGCGATTCGATGGTTTCGGCTAAAATAACTTTCATAATGTCCTCCGATAATTCTATGTAAAAACTGATGTATTCTCAGTTTTTTGCTTGTTTGATCTTTCTGAAATCGAGCCACATATCAAAAAAACCCAGACCTACCACCAGTATCGAAAATACCTGCTGTATTCCGATAAGTCCATACAAAATGATTCTGACAGGTCTCGGCAGCTTTCTCTTTTCAAAATAGAAGGAAACAACTGAAATTCCATGAAAAAAATATATCATGATCAGGATCAGGATAATATTCAGTCCCGTGATCTTCAGAAACGATACAGGCATCAGCAGCAGGCATCCTCCGGCGATAGCGCCCCACACCAGAACTTCCGGCGATTTCCACAGGGTCAGATCACCGATATCCGGACAAGTCAGTCCCTTAAGCCTGGCCAGCGATCTGGCCAGCAGCAGATTAATCCATGTGATAAACAGAACAGACATCACAACAATCCCCGGAATGATTCGTGTCACAGTATCCTGGATTGTCTGCATGGATTCCGACAGTGTCTGAAGGGTTTTTTCAGGCATTCCCATCTGTCGGTACAAATCGGTTGTCATCTGCAGATTTTGTTTAACGTACTGTTGAATGAGATCGCCGGAATTCGTGTGGCTGTAAATACTGAAAATGAGCAGCAGCACGACGCCTGCGCCGGTTACTGCTGCGCTGGGATACAAAATTGTTCTTTCGACGGATAGACCTTTTGCCATGGAGTCGCCAAGTATAAATCCCAGAAGCAACAACCCCGCAAAAAACGCCAGATCGAAAGAAAACCCCTCCATCATGGCCATCATGATCATAAGGGATACAGCCGCCATAAGACCGGCTGCGTTTCTATCTTGCTTGTAGCGGCAATAGCAGACCGGCAGAGGTAAAAACAGCAGGCCGATGAATCCCAGAATAGGGATATACAGGGCTAGCACAAACACCAGAGAGGTCATGATAACCCCTCGGATGATATCTTTCCATACATCCCCGTTCATCGATAAAAACACTGAATGGTGTTCCTGAAGTTATGTGATAAAGCCAAATATCTCATTGTTATTGCAGCGCAGCTCAAAATATGTTTCGTTCTCTAAGTTACGCGCCTTGTTCTTGAACGTTTCGTTACGATTCTACAGAGCCGACAAAGGGCAGCAGTGCAATGGTTCTGGCCCGTTTGATGGCTTCTGTTAAAAGACGCTGGTGTTTGGCACAGGTTCCCGAAATTCTTCTGGGAATGATTTTCCCGCGTTCTGTTGTAAAGTAGCGAAGCGATTTGGAGTCTTTATAGTCAATGACAATGCTGGCGTCCGCACAGAAACGGCAGACTTTCCGGCGATGAAATACCCGTTTTTTTCGGGTTGTGGTTTTACGTTTAGCTGAGTTGTTGAACGCCATGGGTTATTCCTCCTCCTCATTTTCTGCCGTTGCATCGGCGTCTTCATCATCTGACATTTCCGATTCTTCAGTACTGGTTTCCTCCGCAGGCGTGGCGGGCTGAATCTTGGCAGCGGCAATTTCTTCCTTGATCTTTTCCGGATCCGCTTTATCCGCCAGCAGGATGGTCATATACTTCAGACAGCAGTCACTGATCCGGGAAAACCGTTCGATTTCATCCACAACAGCTCCGGAACCGCAATAATCAAGGCGGATATAATATCCCCTGAGTTTTTTACGGATTTCATAGGCAAGTTTTTTGACGCCCCAGTCTTCGCGCTCGATCAGAACGCCGTTTAATTGCGAAAAGATATCCAGTATCTTGTCGCAAAACGCGTTTCGTTCATCCTCGGATACATCAGGATCAACAATTACAATGGTTTCATACCGTTTCATACAGCCTCCTCATGGATGTTAAGCCCTGATACATATCAGAGCAAGGATGACGACCTCGTAAAAAGTCCGCATGCTGCGCCAGCGCCGCATCCTTTGTCATTGCAGCGTACGACAAGTACGCTTCATTCCTTGCGGATTTACGCGCCCTGCCTGCGAACATTTTACGAAGCCGTCCGAAAATCGACTTTTTACGAAGTCGTCAAGGATAATATACTTTAAGCGGGTACAACTTGCGTTTTTCCCCCAACCTCAGCCATTGCCCGCCGGGGGATGAAGCTTATGGAAAACGCAGTTTGTCACAGTTCAGAGTATAGCGCCGTGTGGGGCGTTTCCAGACATTGTGGTTTTTACTTCGCCATCACGAAACAAGAACCGGCATTCATGTACGTGTTCCGGTTTTTTCTAAATCTGCATAAAATAGCCTTATGGATACCCAAATGTCAAGATTAAACCATAACGACACCAGGGTGATTTTGTTCCCTCCCGTTGGCATGTGCATTCATTACATATTCGTTAATAAGCCTCAACCACAAGAAAAGAAGATAGTGTGATGAAATGCGTTGACGCATGTTTTTTCTACTGTACTGTTAACTCGCACATGTTATAAAGAAGCAGAAACGATAATACGAAGTCATCTAAAAATCGACTTTTTACGAAGCCATCAAGTTTCACCATCGATGAACTCGAAATCATACGGAATACCCCAGGGAGGCAATATTGACGCAATGGCTGCATCAACATCATTTTATTTACGCCGGATTCATTCTGCTGTTCGGAATCCTGACGGGCTACGCCCTGTATCTGATTGTGATTAAAATCGTCCAATGGAAATCACCGGCATCTCCCTCTGCAGCCAGATATCCTGCCGTTCAATATATCTGGCTGCCGATCATCCTGACAACACTGGCCATTTTCGCCGATGATGCCGTTGAACGGGGCGGACTGAAAACGTATTTCTGGTGGGATGAATTCATTGCAATGTTTCAGTCGCTGCCCGTGATCGCCTGGACATGGCAAGTAATTGCCATCTGCCGATTCTATTTTTCCCGACTGACCCATCGGCACACGGATGATGTAAACGTCGTCCACAACATGACTCTTGTCAGTAACCTGATTACGATCCTGTTTCTCATCGGAGGCGGCTACGTTCTGCTGCGGGTATGGTCCCTGGATATCAGCCCGCTGCTGACATCCGCAGGTCTTGTGACTGCCATCGGCGCCCTGGCTGCAAGAGATGCCCTGTCCGATTTCTTTGGCGGAATCACCATCTTTCTGGATCGACCCTACCATATTGGTGATTTTGTTGTGCTGACCAGCGGAGAACGCGGGGAGGTGGTCAACATTGGCATTCGCAGTACCCGGCTGCGTACCCGTGACGATGTCCATATATCTGTTCCCAATTCAGTGATGATCGGCGCCAAAATCATGAACGAAACCAGCCAGCTTCCACAATACAGAGTCCGTTGTCGTGTAGGCGTCGCCTACGACAGTGACCTGAACGAAGTTGAGCAAGTCCTTCTCGATGCGCTGAAAGACAACCCCTATATTCTTCAGGAACCGATGCCGAGGGTACGGTACCGGAATTTGGGTGACTGGGCAGTGGAGCTGGAGGTTCTGGCCTGGATCAAAGATCCTCGTGACCGGGGAGTAACCCAGGATATGATTATCCGGGAAATTCATCAGGCGTTTCGCGAAGGAAAGATTGACATCCCTTATCCTCGAAAGGAGATTACAATCCGGAAAAGCGATACGGAATGTTCTTGACAGAATCCGCAAAAAGAATGAAAATTGTTCAGTTATGATCGTAATGCGGTGACGGTGCTGTCTGCAGATAAAGCGCAGATATTGCCTTACCGATGATGCGACTGTGACACCATAATATGCAGCCGAGATTCGTTTTAAACAACGAATGCGGGGGACCCAGGATTTCGGGGCGAATTCCTTTTACGACAAAGGATAGGGTACTTTCAAGCCCAAGCCCGACAGCTAACCTCGCAGGCAACTGAAAGGGCAACTGACAGCGTTTTATCCAAAAGCCGCCGGTTTTGCACCGACGGCTTTTTTGCGTTTAAATCCTGTGAAATTTCTCGCTTTTTGGAGGTTTTATGGTTTCTGATGAAACACCCGCCGAAAAAAACGTGGCGGGCAAAATAGCACGTGCGGTGCTGGGCGCACCCAAGCAGATCGATGATCCCCATATTTTTCATAAAATGGCGCTAATCCCTGTACTGGCCTGGATCGGTCTGGGCGCAGACGGGCTGTCTTCTTCTTCGTATGGTCCGGAAGAAGCTTATCTGGCGCTAGGTCAGCACACCTACCTGGCTATTCTGCTGGGGCTGGCCACCGCCGTAACGGTTTTTATCATTTCCTACGCATATTCTCGAATTATTGAGCATTTTCCCTATGGCGGCGGCGGCTATATTGTGTCCACCCACATGCTTGGCGAAAAAGCAGGCGTTGTTTCCGGAAGCGCGCTGCTGGTGGATTATGTGCTGACCATAACCCTGTCCATCGCTGCATGTGTGGATGCGCTGTTCAGCTATCTGCCACTGTCGTTTCATTACATCAAGGTGCCTGTTGCCTGCCTTCTGTGCTTCATGCTGATCATATTGAATATCCGGGGCGTCAAGGAGTCCATCATGGTCATGGCGCCGATTTTTCTGGTGTTTGTCATCACCCATCTTCTGATGCTGCTGGACGGTGTTTTCACTCATACCAGCCAATTTGCACCTCTGATACACAATCTTCACGCCGGTATTCATCAGGATATGACTTCCATAGGAATTATGGGCATTCTGCTGCTGTTCCTGCGGGCTTATTCACTGGGCGGTGGTACTTATACCGGTATCGAGGCGGTTTCCAACGGCTTGCAGATCATGCGTGAGCCCCGCGTCCAGACCGGAAAGCGCACCATGATCTACATGGCTGCTTCCCTGGCGTTTACGGCAGGAACCCTGTTTTTGTGTTATGCGCTGCTGAACGTCAAACCGGTGGAAGGTAAAACCCTGAACGCCGTGATCGCCGACAATCTCTTTGCCCACTGGGGCATGGGAAAACTCATTGCGTTTATCACCATCTTCTCGGAAGGCGCCCTGCTGCTGGTGGCCGCGCAGACCGGCTTTGTGGACGGCCCACGGGTCATGGCCAACATGGCGGTGGACTCCTGGTTTCCACACCGGTTCGCCGCTTTGTCGGAACGACTCACCATGCGTAACGGCATCGTAATGATGGGAGGCGCCGCTATTCTGCTGCTGATTTATACGCATGGGTCGGTTTCGGCCCTGGTGGTCATGTATTCCATCAATGTGTTCATCACTTTTTCGCTGTCAGAGCTTGGCATGTCACGATTCTACATTAAACGCCGACGGGAAGATTCCACATGGTTTAAGCACCTGAGCGTTCACCTGACCGGTCTTACCCTGTGTGTGACGATTCTGATCATCACTACAATGGAAAAATTCGTCGAAGGCGGATGGATCACATTGCTGATCACCTCTGGAGTCATCAGTGTCTGTTACCTGATCCGGAAGCATTATCAGGCCGTTCGGGATGGCATGGCGGATTTGGACAAAACGCTCCTGGATATTCCTTCACCCGGGCCTGTGAACACCGCCCCGCTGAAAAAGACCGACCTGACTGCCATCCAGCTTGTTTCCAGCTACAGCGGTTTTGGCATTCACACGCTACTGTCCATCCTGACCACATTTCCCGGCATTTACAAGAACATCATTTTTGTATCCGTAGCGGTTGTGGATTCGGGATCCTTCAAGGGCGCCGAAGAAGTTCAGAAACTGGAGGCATCTGTCAAAAGCAGCCTTGAAAAATATGTCGAACTGGCCAGAAAACTGGGTCTTGCCGCGGATTACCGTATGGAGGTAGGCACAGATGTGGTGGACAGTTCCATGCGTCTGTGCAAGAACATCGTAGCGGAATATCCGCGCTCCACGGTTTTTACAGGCCAGATCACATTCCGCCTCGAAAAATTTTATCACCGGATGCTGCACAATGAAACGGCTTTCGCCATTCAGCGCCGTCTGCAATGGGATGGCGTTACAACCGTCATTCTGCCGATACGGATGCGGATATAGACCAAACATGGCGGATTGTTCTTGACAGAATTTACAAAAAGAATAAAAATTCCTGCGTTGTGATCGCAATGCGCTAAGCGCCGATGGTACTGTCTGCAAATGATGCGCAGAGATATGCAGCCTTACTGATGATGCGGCTATAACACCACAATGCAGCCGAAATTCGTTCCTGAAACGAATGCGGGGGAACCAGGATTCCGGGGCGAATTCCTCTTAATACAGGATAGAGTACTTTCAGACCCAAGCCCGACAGCTAACCTCGCAGGCA
>LKPX01000138.1 GCA_001443525.1 Desulfobacteraceae bacterium RAAP-1
CGCGATTCGACGTACTGAATGTACAGTCTCATCGCTGCTCGCTTGCTTTCGCGGTCTCAGTCCGAATGCTTGCTGGAATATCATTTTGAAAGCAAAATGGAATTACAAAGCCGTCGGAAAAGGTCAATGCCGTTCCGGTTGGACGCTGAAAACATCCCACCCGCTGAAGCGCATCAGCAACAGCAAACCGGGTATGGCGGCCAGAGCGCAGGAGGCAAAGAACCAGTTCCAGCCCATCGTTTTTGCCAGAAATCCGGTAGGCGCCGAGGCAACCACCCGCGGAATCCCCATCAGACTGGTCAGAAGCGCATATTGAGTAGCGGTAAAACGTTTGTGGGTAATACTGGCCATAAAAGCGGCAAACGCCGATGTGCTCATGCCGCTGGTAAAATTTTCAAAAGCGATCACCGCCGATAATGCCACAACGTTCGCACCAAGAACGGACAACAATATAAATCCCGCCGTGGAAATCGCCTGTAATACGCCGAACAGCCAGAGGCTTTTGCCGATACCGATACGGATCATCCAGATACCGCCCATCAGCCCCCCGGCGACAGTGGCCCAGAAACCGAACAACTTGACGACGGCGCCGATTTCGGTTCTCGAAAACCCGACATCCAGATAAAACGGCATGCTCATGGCGTTGGCCATGTTGTCCCCGATTTTATAGCAGAGGATAAACGCCAGGATCCACCAGGCATCCTGACGGGAAAAATATTCCCGCAGAGGTTCCAGCACGGCTTCTGTGAGCGTTTGAGGGATGCCGAACGGATTTTCCGGCTCCACCGACAGAAGGGTAGTCAGCACGCCCGGAATCATACAGGCCGCCATAATCAGATAAACCGACGAAAACGGAATATGGTCCGATAAAATCAAACCGCCGCCGGACGCCAGCAGCATGCCGATCCGGTATCCGTTCACATACAAGGACGATCCCAGACCCAGTTCCGCATCACTCAACGCTTCACGGCGGTAAGCATCCACCACGATATCCTGGCTGGCGCTGAAAAACGTTACCAGAAAGGCTACAAAAGCCAACAGTCCCGGATGATTTCTGGGATCCGTCAGCCCCAGCGACGATATGCTGAGCATGAGGCATATCTGAGCGGCAAGCAGCCATCCCCGTCGTCTTCCCAGAAAGGGCAACGTCATGCGATCCAAAAACGGCGCCCACAAAAATTTGATCGTATAGGGGATACCGACCAGCGACATCATGCCGATCACCGACAGATCAATATTTTCGGCTTTCATCCAGGCCTGAAGCACGGAAATGGTCAAGAGCAGCGGAAGCCCGCAGGAAAACCCCATCAGGAATGTCGTCAGCATGCGCCCGCTGAAAATAACCTTCAGTGTGGAATCCGGAACGGGTTGCGAAGAAATGGGGAGCTTAGCGTTTTGCAGGGATTGCCTCCAGTTGCTCTGGCAGTATCACCGGACCGAAAGTTTTTTCAAGTGCTGTCAATTCCTGTCGCTGCCACTGCAAAATATCGAACAGCTTCCGGGGAACATTCACTTCTTTGGCGTACGCGTCTATCTGCAAATCAATTCTGGAAACAATGTTGGACACATACAGGGAAAACTGCCGGACATACAGCTCCTCCGGATAGTCTTTTCCGATGATGTCCATGAACAATCGCTTCAGGTCAGGATATCGGGGGATGAACCCTATCGGCGTATCAATCGCCGCAACTTCCCGGTGGACGCGCTGTTCCAGCCAGGCCAGCCAGACGCTGACATCCCGCTTTTCACCCAGAAGCTCTTTCCCGGAACCGCCCCGGGCTTCGTCGGTCAGAAAATAATTCAACCCGGCGATCACAGGTCTCTTGTTTTCAGCGATGCGGGGGTTTCCAAAAAATTGAAACTGCGCATCCATGTAATCTCCGATGGCGCCGGGAATAAACGGCGCATTGGCCCACGGCGCCCGCTTGACGCCGCTGGCACCGATTTCCGTGGCAGTGGCCTTCGACACGATGCAAGCGCCAATCACGACCCCTTCATCCGCTTTTCTGGCCTCCCATACCGGCGGCATGGTATTACTGTCTCTGCCGCTGTAGGTAATAATCCGGGTTTCAACACCCTGCGGATTTTCCGTCTGACTTGAATAATTGGCCAGAGCTTTCGAGGAAAGCGTGCAGCGTGAATTGGAATGAGAAATGGGAACCGGTTTTCCGTTGGCGCCGGTTTTCCCCAGTTCCCAGTCACCTTGAAAATTTCTGCCCTTCAGCGGTGTCTTCTCGCCATTTCCAGCCCAGTGCGGCACCCCTTGCGGATCCACCAGAACATTGGACCAGATGACCTCCGTTCCGGGTTTTCGCAGAATGTCCATCAGATGAGGTTCCCCTTCCCGGTTCACGTCTTCCAGGATACCGAAAATGCCGCATTCCGGGCTGATGGAACGAACGGCGCCCTGATTATCGATCCACATCTGGGCCAGATCGTCTCCGACAAAATACGACCCCGCCATGGCCGTGGTGGTTTTACCGCATCCGCTGGGAGCCGCACCCGCGCACCAGGTAACTCTGCCTTTCGGCCCTGCGATGCCGGTAATGAACATATGCTCGGAAAGCTCATTTCCGCGATTTTCATAGACGGCCCTATCCACCGAAAAGCGATGATTGCCTTTTTTGAGCAGCAGCGTGTTGCCCGCATATGTGCAATTGAAGCTGTAGGTGGTTTGATAACCCCGATCCATAAATACCCGCGCATTCGGAAGGTCTTCAGGGCGGTTCCGTCCTTCACTGTGGATATTGGTGTAAAAATATCCGGCGCGACTGACTTCCGCATCAAAAGAAGCAAAATTATTGCGATACAGCAGTTCCGCACTGTGGGTGACATAGGCGGAGCTCGTGATCTCGATCGCGGGATTGGATACCGGAGCACCCACCGGCCCCCGGCTGTAAAACCCCACCAGCATGATCTTCCCCTGCATGATGCCGGTCATTCTGTCCCGAACTTCTTTTAGCGCTTCCTGTCGCAGCATTTTATTGGCCAGTGTGTTGACAATATCCGTTTCATTGGCGATGTAAAATGTTCTGTCCAGAATTCGGCCCTGTTCTTCCCTAAGATCAAAATGGATAGTGTGATTTTCCATCGCCAGCAGCGATTCTTCGCCTTTTTGAATGGCCAGCTCCCGGATATAACGCCTGTCCGCCTCGGAACCCGTATGAACGAAAACGGAATCCGGGCCGCACATGGCAACGGCATTGGCGATTTTCAGCAAAGCGGCGACATTTCGAATCGTTCGAATTCTGGAAAGACTGACAGCGCCCATTTTTGTCTCAAAAAGCTGCAGGGCGGCTTCAACGGTTGCGACACCGCCGATTTCCAGGACAATATCAACTCCCTGGTGTTTCAAAACCATATCGATGTTTACTCCGGCACTGGGAAAAGGGTTATAAATGACGGCTTCGTAAATGGAATGCTGTCATCACCGGTAAGCGCCGATGACGATGTCCGAAAGGCTTCTCTTGGGAACGTGATGAACGCCGCGGCTGTCTCTCCAGTAGCGGATGCTGCCGTCAGGCCCGACAGCCTCGATGACGACTTCCTCGCGGGGATAGCCCAGCGCCAGCACCAGAAGTATTCGATATCGTGAATCAATATCGAGAACTTTTCGCAGCACATCCCGATTCACGGCTCCCAGCATACAACCGGCTATGCCTTTTTCCCTGGCTCTCAGCAGCATGCTCTGGCTGGCAATGCCATGATCACATCCGAAATCCTGAGAAATGGTCGTATCCCCCAGAATGACAATGTAACCGGCGGGCCGCTCTCCTTCCTGGGGGCCGGGCCAGTCTTTCAGATAGGCAGCCCATGTCAGGCAGTCGAAAATTTCGGCATTTTTCTCCGGAGCGCAGGAGACAATATACTTCAACGGCTGTAAATTGGCTGCCGATGCCGACAATCGGGCTATATTGACCAGCTCGTTCAGCGTATTCATATCTATGGCTTGACTCTGGATAAACCGGCGGCACGTTCTGTTTTTTCGAATCAGTTCTTCTAACACGATATGGCTCCCTCACATTTGAACTTTTCCTGAACCGGCATTTGCTGCCGTATCCAGCGGATGACATTGTCAAATTCTTTCTGCATTTCCTTCAGAGCCTTACCACGATGACTGACCAGACTTTTTTCCGAAATGCTCATTTCGGCAAAGGTCTGGTTCGCCGGCGGATAGAAAAAGACAGGATCATACCCAAATCCATTTTCCCCGGAAGCGGATTCGGCAATGCGTCCTTCACAGCGGGCTTCGTAGGTCAATGCGGGACCTGTGGGAACGGCAATGGATATCACGCAGCAAAATGCGGCCTTCCGGTTCTTCTGACCTTTCATGTTGCGCAGCAGCAACGTATAACGTTCGATATCGGTCAGCCCATCGCCGCCATACCGCGCAGAATGGATACCGGGCTCGCCCCCCAAAGCCTCTACGACCAGACCGGAGTCATCCGCCAGCGCGGGCACTCCCAGCACCCTGGCGGTAAAGGCGGCCTTTTTATAAGCGTTGTCATCGAATGTAGCGCCGTCTTCCTCGACAGGCGGTATGGGACCAAAATCCAAAAGGCTTTTCAGATATACCGGATAATCTTTCAGCAGATTCCTGATTTCGGCAAGCTTGCCGGTATTGTGCGTGGCTATAACCATCGTCAATATATCATCAGTCATGTCTTTTTTCCTTTCAGATAAGGGATGACCCGGAAATACGACGAGGCATCCCCCATCAGCAGTACACCCGCGGCACCCTGGATGTCAGGGATGTCACGATTTCATAATGAATGGTATTCAGGGACTCCGCGATTTCGTCCACAGAAATACTCTCCGGCCCTTGCCCTCCAAAAATAATAGCTTCATCGCCGATTTGCACATCGGGAATATGTCCGACATCCAGCATGCTCAGATCCATACATATCCGGCCGACGATGTGGGCGCGTTTTCCCCGCACCAGCATTTGCCCCTTCGATGACAGCAAGCGGTTGACCCCGTCCGCATATCCTGCGGCTATGGTTGCGATCGTCGTCGGTGTTTCGGTGCAATGAGTCATCCCATAACTGACATAAAACCCGGCAGGAACTTTTTTGACCTGAATGATTCGTGTCTTGAGCGTCATGGCAGGCTTGAGAGAAACCCGATTTCTGGATACCGCCGCAGACGGATAGAATCCATAGAGTGAAATGCCGGGGCGCACCATATCCAGATGTGTTTCCGGAATATCGATGAGCGCAGCGCTGTTGGCGGCATGGCGAAGAGAAAATTCGACGCCATGCGCCTTGAGCTTGTCTATAAACGTTAGAAACCGATCGAGCTGCTGAAGCGTCACGGTTTTATCCGAACTGTCGGCGGCAGGAAAATGGGTGAATATTCCCTCTATCGCTACATGAGGAAGTCGAGCCATAGATTCGATGATGCGCGGAGCGTTGCCGGGCAGATGTTTACCCATCAGTGAAATCCTCGGCATGTCTGGAAGAAGCCCGAGCCTGCCCATACCGGTATCCACTTTAATATGAACCACAGCGGTTTTGTGAAGCGATGAAGCCGCTGCAGAAATCGCCTCCGCAGCTTCAAACGTGTAAACCGTCTGTGTCAGATCATGGGAAACCAGTATCGCACTGTGTTCCAACGGCGTGTATCCCAGAATCAGTATGGGGGCGACGATACCGGCATTTCGCAGTTGAAGCCCCTCCTCCATTCGAGCGACGCCAAGCATGTCCGCCCCGTTTTTGACAGCCGTGCCGGCGACTTCAACAGCGCCATGTCCGTAACCATTGGCTTTGACAACCGCCATCAATCGTGCGGAAGGACTGGTAATCCGGCGAAGTTCCTGCACATTGTGGGCAATGGCGCCGGTATCCACCTCAGCCCATATCAGATGTGAATTCAACTTGATATCCTCTTGTCATTATCTTGTAATATCCCTTGCCGACATCGCCTGGAATTCAGGACTGTCGGCATATGCAGCAACTTCTTCCTTCAGCAGGCAGCAGGCAATACGGTATTCCGGTGAACCATCCGGCAGATAACGGATATTGTCGGGCTGGATCAGCCGGTTCATAACGCAGCCTTCAGGGATGTTCAGTTTGAACAGATCCGTCTCATTGACAGGCTGCGTCGGCGTCAAACCGTCTGGGTTCAAAATGCCTCCGTGCAAGGGGTAATCTTCGCAGAGCGGGCACCGATATACTCTGCCGTTAGGAAAAATGAAATAATTGCGGGCCACTTTTCCGGCGCATTCGAACGGCTCATCCGGTTTTAAAAACACCTTGGGATAGATGACGGGTATTCCTCGCGAAGCCACCGCTTCAGCTACTGCAGGAACGCTTTTCAGCCACTGTTCAGGCGATACCTGCACCAGTTCCGCTCCGGCGCTGTGGACAGACTGCCCCCGGATTCCGATGACCTGAATAAAAAACCGCTCAACCCCCAGCATCGTCAGAATATCCGGCATCTTTTCAAGTTCATGGAAATTGGCGCTGCTGACGGTGTATATCAGACTGGTGTGAAATCCCCCCGAAACCGCCTTGCGAATACCCTTCAGGCAGGCTTCGTAAGACCCGTTCCCTCGAAGGCTGTCGTTGACACCACAGGTGGCCCCGTCCAGACTGAAACTGATGACATCCACATCATCGGGACTCAGTTTCCGCAGGACATCGTTGAACAGGTACCCGTTGGTATCGATGGTGATGGACTGAAAACCCAGATTCCTGGCGGTCTTTACAACATCCGGAAGTCCGGGATGCAGCGTCGGCTCTCCTCCCAGAAAAATGACATTTGCCTTGCGCTCTTTGGCGGCAAATACATTCAACCACGAAGCAATCGTTTCGATATCCAGGGTTTGCGTCCCGTGCTGCGCCGGATTGATGTAACAATGACGGCACCGCAGATTGCAGGATGTCAGAATATGGAAAAAAATATTGGCGGCATCTTTCGAAAACGCTACCGTCCGGGAAATATTCATCATGATACCTCACCCTCGTAAAGGAGTAATGTATATCACACCCCCTTTTCAAACGCAAAAAAAATGCCTTTAACCGCAGCGTTCAAAATCGTGGGTTTACAGGACGTATCGCAAAACCACGACCGTATCAGTTGACAATAAGTACGGAAACGCCCTTGACCGTATGAATCACTTTCTGAGAAACGCTGCCGAATAAAAACTCCTCGACGCCGGAAAGCCCCCTTCTGCCCATAGCGATAAGCGTATATCCGGAATATGCCTCATCAATGATGTCTCTGGCGATGCCCTTTTTTTTATCCTGAATCTTTATGTGAATCCGATTTGGATCAAAACCCGCATCCGTCAAAATGTTTTTCGCATTTTCCAGTACGGAAAGAAGCGCATTCCGCTTTTGCTCCCTGATTTCCATAAAGCTGTGGTCTTGTGAAAGAAAATACGGTGTGAGCTCCGGACTGTTCATATCACATAGCGCCGCCATGTCCGGAACAATGCTGAAAAGGACAAAATCTTTGCCGCCCGGTGAAAATATCCGGGTTATGAATTCAACCGTACGTATGGCGTTCTGAGAATCATCAAGCGCGATCAATATTTTTTCTTCCATATCTTTTTTCGTTCCTCATGTGGGTTAGGTGCATTGAACCTTCTGGGGTTGTATGCGAACATACGCATATTTTCAAGTGAATATTGACGCCTTCGCAAAAGTCGAATTTCGGACGACTTCGTAAAATGTTCGCAGAGACAAGGCGCGCAAATCCGCAAGGAGTAAAGCGTACTTTTGGGTACGCCGCAACGACAAAGGATGCAACGCAAGCGCTGCATGCGGACTTTTTACGAAGTCAGTATCAGGATGGGCAACCCTGCGGTTAACCATGTGAAGTGATTTTAAAAGGAAGCGAAGAATATCCGGAAGTGACGGAGCTGGTTATTCCATTTTGCTTTCAAAATGATATTCCAGCAAGCATTCGGACTGAGACCGCGAAAGCAAGCGAGCAGCGATGAGACTGTACATTCAGTACGTCGAATCGCGGCACAGC
>LKPX01000139.1 GCA_001443525.1 Desulfobacteraceae bacterium RAAP-1
ATCGCATACTCCCAGGATTTCGCCCTCTCATGAATCTGCCAACCCTTCCCGGCCAGATTGTTCGATCGCTCAGCAACACGACAAAGGTAGTCAAATCCAACTGAAATTTGTGATCATAGATATTTCTTTTTTTTTCTCACCACCTCGTATATATGGTGAAAGGCCAGCATGGGCAGCCCCAGTTGCCGGAACTTCTCCTTGATTCCGAACATCAACAAGCGCAATCCGTTGATCTCCCGCCGGTATATGAGGTACTTCAGCAAACCCGTCAGGCCGATTTGCCCGTTGAGACGCTTGAGCAATGGGTTGATGTCGGGAAAGATCACGCAGAACGCCGCGGGTTCGTCCTCATAATAGATAAAGAAAACCATATCCGGATCCACGAATTCCATGACGTTCTTTTGAATATCCCGCATCTCATTATCGCTCAGGGGAACAAACCCCCAGTTATCTGACCAGGAATCATTGTATATCTCCCTGATCAGAGCAAACTCGGCGTTTGCATCCTTTGGATGAGATGGCCTGATACGGATGCCTTTTTTTTGGGATATTCTTTCAGATAGGCGATCCATCCATTCGGGAAGGTGGTAATCGTCATTTATCAGGAAAGCCAGCAGGTCCTTTTCTTTGGTGTAGCCGCACGATTCCACCAGTCCTGGGTAATAAGGCGGGTTGTAAGCCATCATCAAGGCAGGCGGATAATTGAATCCCTCGATGAGCATGCCCAGCTCGTAATTGGTGGACGGGCTCAGCGGCCCTCTCATGAAGCTCATTCCTTTTTGGCGAACCCACATCTCCACGGAAGAGAAGAGGGCGGACGCGGCATCCGGATCGTCAGCACATTCAAAGAATCCCCAAATGCCCATCTTTTCGTTGTGGAACTGGTTATAATGATGATCTATGATGCCAGCGATTCTTCCCACCGTCTCCGTACCGCGTCTGGCCAGAAAGAGGATGCGTTCCGAAAACTCCCAGAAAGGGTGGCGGCGGGGGTCCAGCATCCGGAGAACTTCTTTTTTAAGGGGGGGAACCCAATTGGGATACTCGGCATAGGTACTCCACGGCAGGTTGATGAAAGCCTTTAATCCCGATCCGCCTTCCACCGCAATAATCTCTATGCCTGCCATAATTGCTTCCTTCGAGAAGTTATCACTGTAGCGCCAACATTACCACAAGGCGGGATGACAAGAAATTCCTTTTTGCAGCTTCCTGCAATATTATGTCGTCCGGTTGGGGTCAACCGCATGTTTCGCCCCGGTTTTCAGCGAGGCGGAATTTGAAATACAGCCGGTTGCCAAGAGGAATCATTATAACCGCCGTCAGCACCCCGGCGATAACGTCTGTCACGTAATGGTAGCGGCCATAGACGGTGGAGATGCAGAGCAGAATCACCATCACCAGGTGTGCCCAGCGGATGGGCCGCAGGTAGAGAAATGAAAAATAAACCGTACACAATGCAACGGCGACATGACTGCTGGGAAAAGCCGCGCCCGGTGTTTCAAAATGCTCGAAAATCCAGGCCATGATCTGAAAGAAAACGCCCGCCTGCACTGTTGCCGGCGTGGTGAGCGGGGTGGCGGGCATGACATCGGCTGGAAGCGGCCGGGTCACGACGCCGGGGTACAGGATATACGGTCCCACCACCGGCATGAAGATAAAGGTCAGGTAGCAGACGTAGAACACGAGTGAGACAACCGAAATAAAGTGAGCGAATTGCCGGCGGTCACGAATCAGCAGCGCCAGCGCCACTCCGGAGATCATCAGATAATAGGAGAAGTACGCGGCATAGAGGACCTCACTCACCGCACGCGATGGGAAACGCTCCATGAGTTCTATGCCGGGCTGCCAGCCGAACATCCAGCGTTCGAGGCGCAGAAAATGCGGGTCGAGATAGCCGCTGTAAAGCATTTGGTTAAGCAGGCCGGTTTCCTGGTAGAACCCGAAATAAAGAAGGATCGGATAGGTATGCCGGAGAAAGTCAATTCCGCGGACAGCGGGCCGCCAGGCGTGGAGCTGGATGAGCAGATGAATCAGAATAAGTCCGACGGCATGCGCCAACAGCAGGAATGGCCAGTGTGGCGCGCGCGGGGTGTGCAGCAAAAGGATAATCAGCCCCACCAGGGCCATGTAGCCTTGCGTTGCGTAGTCAACGAAGGTGTAGCGCTGAAATAACGCATGAAAAGCCGAATATGAAAATTGCGCCAGCCTTCCGGTGTGCTTCGAGGCGTCGGGTTCCGATTCTTGAATATCCTTTGTCATGGGTTCAAAGCCATCCCTGCTGCCGATACCATGCCAGCGTTTCGGCGATTCCATTCCTGATATCTGTTGAACACGCAAAGCCCAGTTCCTGACGCAGCTCCGAAGGATCACAGACCCATGCAGGGGAGCGCAGCTCGACAAATTTATGCCGGCTGAGCATGTCGGCTTTTCCCGTAAGCCGCGACAGCACCTCCTGGACGGCGCAGATCGCCCACAGCATCGCGGCGGGCAGAGGAAACAGCAGCGTCCGGACGTTCATCTGTGCTGCGATTTGTTTGACAAGTTCACCTGCGGTGACAATTTCCGGCGATGCCACAAAGAACGTCCGGCCACTGGCCGCTGGATGCGTGAGTGAAATTACGGCCGCCTCCGCCAGATCTTTCACAAAGACCTGGCTCAGTGCCTGCCTGCCGCCGCCAAATGTCGGCAGGAGTTGAAATTTCGCCGCTTTGAAAAGACGCAGAAGTTCCTCGTCCCGCGGGCCATAAACCACCGGGGGCCGCAGCACCACAAAACCGGTTCGGCACTTCTCGCGGACTTCGCATTCGCCGGCCAGTTTGCTTTTTCCGTATTCGGAGACCGGCTGTGGCGGGTCGTTTTCGCGGGCCGGTTTTTCCGGCGGAGCAGGTCCGGCTGCGGCGAGGCTGGAGATGTGAACAAGACGCTGGATGCGATCGTGCTGGTGATTGACGGCTTCGACCACGTTGCGGGCGCCCGCGTGGTTTATGTCATAAAATTCCGCTATGCGCACTGCTTTGGTGCATCCGGCGCAATGAATGACGTGCGTTACATCGTGCATCGCATCGCAAAGGCTCTGCAGATCGTTGATGGAGCCAAAACAAACCTTGATCTGCGACAGATGTCGCCCGATAAACCGCCCGTTGCTCGTCGGTCGCAACAGAACAGTTGTCGTGATGCCTCTTGCCAGGAGCGAATCAAGGATATGGCTGCCGACGAAGCCGCTGGCGCCTGTGAGTAAAACCTTCATGTTTCTGAAGCTTCCTGGAAAGGGGATGGGCGGAAGTACGATTGAAGCTCGCCCCTTCTCCGCACATCAAGGGTTGCGCAGTGGAAAGAGCCTCCGAAGGGGGCGAAGTTGGCAAACGAACACGGTATCGGCTCAAAACCCCAGTCCTTGAGCTTCTTGATGAGAGACACCTGCAACCGCTCCACGATGACTCGCTTCTGGTCAAGCATCAATACATTGATGCTGAGCCAGCGGCTGCACATCGAGGGGATGCGCCACGGCACGGGGTTCGGTTCGGGGGCGACAAGAAGGTCCCATGAGGCAAACATCGGCGGGAGACTGTCCGGATCGATGTAGTCCGGATTGATGAGAAGTTTCCCTGGTGCGAGCGGCATGAGGCTGGAGTCAATGTGCATCGGCTGACGGCAGCGGGTTTTGATCAGAGTGATACGGAATCCATCGCCAAGATGGGTCCGAAGCCAGTGAATGCCCGATTCGTTCGTTACATTGCTGCGAATGCCGATCAGGTCTCGGCCGCAACGAACGAAGTCCGCGGCATCGAAGACCGGCTCATAATCGTTTACGACAAAGGGGATCGGATCACCCTCTTCGGGTGGACGATAGGCGTGGTTGTAAAGCGCATCAACCAGTTCTGGCCGCGGTGCTGCGGTCCACTTCGCTCCTCTTGCCGAGTATTCCTTCAGCAGAGGGCGGTAGGCCTGCATCTCGAAATAACGGGACCGCCAGGCCATCGGCGTCTCGATGATCTCGTCGCCAACCACGAGCAGCCCGTCTCTCGGACAGGCCACGCAGAATCCCTTCGACCGCCAGTTCGGCGTCTTGTACGTAACGGAGAAGTCTATCACCGTCGGCCGGCGCACGGTAACGCCCTCCGCTTCGAGGATGTGGATAAATTCGTCCAGTTCGCGTTGCGCTGCGTTCACGAGGAATCTGGGATAGCGACGGCCGGCCAGCAGCCTGACGACCTTCTTCACCCGCTGCGGCATGTTGAAGGTCACCGCGATGTGGTTGGACGGAATCGTTGCGCCCTCGAGGTGTCCGACCACGATTTCCTCGAGAGGATCCCATTCGTTATGGGAACAGACCGGTGAGCGCGTCACAACCGGCTCTGCAGTTGGCGGTTTTCCAGACGCCGCCACGCAGCGTGCGGACCTTTTACGAGGCCGTCACCTTTAATCTGGGCGCCTCTATCTTTGATATATGCTTCCATTCTGTTTTCCATTATTATTGATCTCAATCTGAGGGATCTTGTCGGCATCGGAAATCTCAGGGATATTCTGAATATGCGGCTTGTATTTTACCAATTCAATTTTTGTGCCAGATTTTCAACATGTATCGTCATATTACCCATCATCCTGATTTATAATAACAATTAGTTAAAAGTGTGTTTGCACGGCCATTATTAACAGCCCTGTAAAAAAAAGGTTATATATGGCCAATGATCATATATGACCTTTTTCGGTGTCTCTGGTGTTTTGGGTGGAAATCTGAGGACACCGTACTTGACGGCTTCGTAAAAAGTCGAATTTCGGACGACTTCGTAAAAAGTTCGCAGGCAAGGCGCGCAAATCCTGAGGAAAGAAGCGTACTTTTGGTACGCTGCAATGACGAAGGATGCGGCGCAACGCAGCATGCGGGCTTTTTACGAGGTCGTCATACTTAGAGCTTATCCGTAAATAATATGTACTTTTCTCGCGACTTTTGCTATATTGGTCTCCATCCTGAAACCTTGCATAGGAGGAGCTATGGCAAAAATCCAGTCGTGGGAAGTATCCAACACCTTTTGGGAAAGGGTTGAGCCCCTTGTGCCGGTACCCGAACGGGATCCGCAGAAATCCTACAAGCGCAAAACCGGTGGCGGCAGGAAACCCATTCCACCTCGCCGGATTTTTGAAGCCATCATGTACGTGCTCAGAACCGGCTGCCAGTGGAAAGCGCTTCCCAAGGAACGTTTCGGAAGTCCGAGCGCTATCCACACCCATTTCATGCGCTGGATGCGCGCCGGCTTTTTTGTTGCCCTGTGGAGAGCCGGACTTGCCGAATACGATGAAATGGAAGGAATCGCCTGGAACTGGCAAAGCATCGACGGGGCCATGGTCAAGGCTCCTCTGGCTCTGGAGGCAGTTGGTCGGAATCCGACCGACAGGGGAAAAAAAAGGAACCAAACGACATCTGTTGGTGGACGGCCGTGGTGTCCCGTTGTCGCTCGTCGTAACCGGAGCAAATCGGCATGATGTGACCCAATTGGAACTGGTGCTGGAGGAAATCCAGCATTGACCGTCCCACCGATGTCCAGCAGAACCTGTGTGCGGACAAAGCCTATGATGGTCAACCGGCGCTTGAGACCATTGTTTCCAAAGGGTACATCCCCCATGTGAAAAGACGCGGGGAGGAGATACAGGAAAAAAAGCGCAATCCCACCTGGAAGGCCAGAAGGTGGGTGGTTGAAGTGAGTCATTCATGGTTCAATCGCTTTCGCAAAATCCTGGTTCGCTATGAGAAGCTCAGCGATACCTACATGGCTTTGCTGCATATGGCTGCTGCTATCATCGCCTACCGAAAAGCGGGTATTATTTACGGATAAGCTCTTAATCTCTGAAAAAAATCGAGGTCAGGTAGGAATTAAGTGCGGTGTCCCCGGAATTTTCGGGATCGCTGGAGGCTAACCTGAACGGCTTCGTTCCCGATCATTGGGTACAAAGCGCTCCCTGGCCCTGATGATCCCCAAATGCATGTCCTCCGTAAGAAAATTTTATTGTTGACTTAACAGTGCCAAATTCATACAGAATGAAAATGTTTTTTAATGTTGATGGAGCATAATTTGCTGCAAGCGATTGTTCAGGAAAAAAATGTTAAGAAAGTATAATCGGTTCAACCCAAAGCGCAGAATTAAAAAGCTGACAGAAGACGATTTGCTGCATTGCTCTGAGCTTGCTGAACAGGTACGGTATGGCGGCAATCCGGAACACAAAAAGAACCCGGGGGATTTCGAACTCGCGCCTCCAAACGGTCCAAGGCCGGGAAAGTCATTGTGTGATGCAGTCGGCATATTTTCAAGACAAGTGGCACTGCTGCTTCTTCAATCAGGCTTGCGTAAGGGGTTGATAAGCGACCGCTTTAACGCTGATTGGCCTCAGAACATCTGGTCCGTTACCGAAGATGGCTACCCACTGGAAGCCCAGCTTGAGAACCCGATAACGGGCACTTACCATGGCTATCCGATGCCTTCGTCGGACCCGCTGGCTGCTGAGATAGTCCGGCAATGGAATATTTGAGAAATGACTGAATTCAAGTTCGTTCACGACTGGCTGACTGCCGGAAATGATGTGCAGGAGTATCGCGACACCATGGCCAGGCTTGAATTGCATGTTGCCAATGTGAATCTGATGAAGAATGAGGACATCTGGTCCAGGACAATTACGGAGCCCGTCTTGGTGTCGGCTTATCCTCTGGCCATGTGGCTGGCATCTTCGTGGTGGCGGCTCAATTGGGAACCCCTTCCCGTTCATGGGGTTCGCCCCTCTGTGGATTGGCGAATGGCGCACGAATTGGGCGCAGCCAATCATGGTTTTGTATGGCCACAGATCATATTTGCATCGGATTGCGAAATGATGCAGATATGGGCTGTGCCATCGGGCGCCGATAACAATCAATCCGTCAGATACCTGAATGGTTTGGAGACACCTGCTTCCATCACGTTGCCTGACTTTCAGCGTGGTGCGGAAAATTTCATTACTGCCGTTCTTAACCGCCTCAATGCAATAGACTGCCAAAACACAATATTGTCGAATCTTTGGCAACTCATACGTGAAGATCGCAATGATAAGGAAAGTGCGAAATACCGACGTCTTGAAGCAGAAATGGGATATGACCCCGACGAATGTCCGGAAGAACTGATGAACAAGGCACTGGCGCTTGAGAAAAAAATGGGTGCTGCAGCACTCTCCGAACTCGCCCCGGTCTATGGTAAATCAGCCACACAAACACCGCTCGCCGCCATTGAGGAAATTGCCGAGAGCCGTGGACTGATCGGAATGCCGACAGCCACATCCTGTGTTGCGTCACCCCCCCAAGGTGCGCCGTGGCAGCGTGCCGTCGCTGCTGCGGGAGCATTGCGCCGGACGATCGGTAATCCGAAAGACATGATAGATAACGCCAATCTGTGTGAATTGTTGGGTATCAACCCATCCGAAGTTGAGCAATGGTCGCCTGTCAAGCGTAACGATGCAGCCATCGCCGTACCCGAGTCCGGAAATCGATTCAAGTTTATTCCGCGCAAAAAACATCCGATAGCCAAGCGATTTGAATTGGCACGATTTATAGGCGACTACCTTCTAACAGAGCACATAAATGGGGAATGGCTAACCAGCACCGACCTCAGCACCTCAAGGCAGAAATATCAAAAAGCATTCGCAGCAGAATTTCTTTGCCCTATAGCAGCGCTGAGAGAATTTTTGCAGGATGACTACTCCGAATCTGCTATCGAAGATGCTGTAGATCATTTTCAAGTAAGTCCAATGACTGTTGATTCCTTGCTGGTCAACAACCGCTTGATTCCGTCTCCCTCCATGCTTGATTACACCGATGCCAGGCTCCCCTATCAATTGAATATATGCTGATTATAACGGATTTAGGGGAGCGGATTTATTATAATCTAAAACATCCACCTCTGGTGGAGGACCTGAATAGGTTCTACCGATCCGGTGTGAAATAATATAGGTTCATCCTCC
>LKPX01000140.1 GCA_001443525.1 Desulfobacteraceae bacterium RAAP-1
CTTCGCTGTGCCGCGATTCGACGTACTGAATGTACAGTCTCATCGCTGCTCGCTTGCTTTCGCGGTCTCAGTCCGAATGCTTGCTGGAATATCATTTTGAAAGCAAAATGGAATTAACAACTGAACCGGACAGTAATTCCATGGCAACTGGCTTCCATGTGGTTTCTCCCGTCCTGATAGCCCAATATCCATACAGTGAGAGACAACGATGACAGCTTCGTAAAAAACCCGCATGCTGCGTTGCGCCGCATCCTTCGTCATTGCAGCATACCATAAGTACGCTGCAATGACGAAGGATGTGCGCGCCTTGCCTGCAAACATTTTACAAAGCCGTCCGAAATTCGACTTTTTATGAGGCCATCAATTATGACAATGAATAATGACATGGAAATAGTCTCCCTGAAAACCGAAGATATCACCACGCCCCGCATTTCATTGCCGGCGCTTCTGCTGCTTTTTTTGAAAATCGGCGTCATTGGATTCGGCGGCGGCATGGCCGTGATCGCTCTTATGGAGCAGGACATTGTCAGCAGAAAACGCGCTATCAGTTCCGAAGAATTTCTACATGGGGTAGGTATGGCTCAGGTTCTGGGGCCTTTTGCCCCCAATACCGCACTTTTTGTAGGAAACCGTCTGTACGGCATCCTGGGAGGGCTGGCCTGCGCCATCGCTTTTCTGATCCCATCCGTGTCACTGGTGATTCTGCTGTCATGGCTTTATTTTGAATTTCACGCTATTCCAGCGCTTCAAAGCGCTATTGGCGGTCTGGGGCCTGTGGTCATCGCATTGATTCTGAGCGCCGCCTGGTCTATGGGACGTAAAGCCGTGCGTTCCTGGCCGACTGCTTTGGTGGGACTGGCATCACTGGGGATTTCTCTGTTTAAGATCAATGCGGTTTATGTGCTGGCAGCGGCGGGAATTATCGGCTTGCTGGCAGGCAAACAACGGTTATCAGGAGGAAAAGGCGACCAGCATCCGATAAATCCACCGGATACCCCATCCCAACCCCCAACAAAGTCTTCCAAACCTTTTTCCGCTTCGGGTCTTGCAATATTACCGCCCATAGGAGCCGCAACAACAGGGGTATCGCTTTCCGGAATCGCCATGTCTTTTATCAAAATCGGATGCGTTTTTTTCGGCGGCGGATTTGTACTGATACCTATTCTTCACCAGAATCTGGTTACGGCGTTGCACTGGTTGACGCCTCAGGAATTTCTCGATGGCGTTGCCATCAGCAACCTGACGCCCGGACCTATCGCCGTACTGGCGACATTTACCGGATTTCATCTTCATGGCGTTTTGGGCGCTGTTGTGGCGACACTAAGCCTTTTTGCACCGGCATTCGTTCTCATGACCCTGCTGTCGCATGAATACGCCCGGTTCAAAGAGGGACGACGATTTCAGGATTTTCTGGCGGGTGTTACGCCGGCGGTGGTGGGTCTGGTGGTCAGCGCCGCCGTCCTGCTGGCGCCCGGCGCGCTTCGTGGGTGGGGCGCCTGGGGCCTGATGATCTTCTCTCTGTTTCTACTCACACGGCTGAAATGGCATCCTGTATGGGTGCTGACCATTGGCTCCATCATAGGATCCATTGGGCTGGTGCATTAAACTTGACGGCTTCGTAAAAAATCCGGATGCTGCGTTGCGACGCATCCTTCGTCATTGCAGCGTACAACAAGTACGCTTCACTCCTTGCGGATTTGTGCGCCTTGCCTGCGAACTTTTTACAAAGCCGTCTGAAATCGGAATCAGTCCACACTGCGCAGGCAATCCTGAGGAAACCGGAACGTCCCCTTTCCTTCAAGGCTGACTTCCACCAGAGCGTCCGGATCGTTAATGGCGGTATCCGGATCCGTGATAATACCATGGATGCCGATATATGCGTTCATAAAGTTTTCCCAGCAATCATCGTCGGATCGCCGGTAAATTTCCACCCGCTGACCTTTACGAAATACCATAAGCAGTGTCCCCCCTTGTAAACATAGGTAATGGCCGATATGCTTCGTGTCACCACAAGCTATATCCCATTATCCACAGTCTTTCAAGTGATTATGCCACCGGCGTAATCTCGTCGCTGAAACTTGCAGACTGATGCCGGGCGCAGGCGTCACACACCGGACGGATGTCGCTGAACTCAATGACAGCGCGGGTTTTGTGGCGGATAAATTCCAGATATCGGGCAGGCCCCATGACCGCACCGCAGCTTTCACAATACAGTAGTTTCTGCCGGTTCAACACCGTGCCGCACAGCGACAGAATCCGCTCCCCATTACGATCTTCAATCCGGATGGCCCTGGTAGGACAGTTGGCGGCGCAGGCCCCGCACAGAATACACCGTTCCTCGGTAATCCTGAAATCCGTCGGGCCGGGATGATCGAAATGAATATACCCCATCCGCAGCGCATCAATGCCCATTTTATCCCGACAAACCTCCACACAGCGCCCGCATCTGAGACAGACGTCACAACGCAGACATCGTCTGGCCTCTTCCCTCACCATATTTTCGGTGTAACCCAGCTCGACCTGCTGAAATGTGGTGCGCCTGCGGTCGATGGTCAAGAGCGGCATATGAGGCCGCTTCAGAATCATCTTGGTGGCTGCCGGAACTTCTATCCAATCTATCCGGCCGCGACGCACCGGCACCGGCGGCATTTGAGGCTGAGGAATGCCGGACAGATAGCGGTCAATAGCGTCCGCCGCACGTTTGCCGCCGCCAATGGCTTCGATCACGGTGGCAGGCCCGGAAACCGCATCCCCGGCGGCGAAAATTCCGGGAATCGCAGTCTCCATACTGACTTTGCTGGCTTCGATGGTATTTCTTCGTGTCCAGGTCAGTCCTGTCAGCGATGACAGACAAGTTGCGTCCACCTGCTGACCGATCGCCGACACCACGACATCGGCTTCGACAAAATAGTCGCTGCCTTCAATCGGGACCGGATACTTGCGACTGGAACCTTCCTGAGACACGAGTTTGGCCCGGATACAGCGCACAGCGGCCACCTTTCCGTTACGCCCTACAATTTCAGCCGGTATCGTCAAAAATGAAAGATGAATGCCTTCTTCTTCCGCCTGCTCGACTTCTTCGACATCCGCAGGCATCTCGGCGCGGGTGCGGCGATACGCCATCATAACTTCATCGCATCCCAGGCGCAGACAGGTTCTGGCCGCATCAACAGCCACGTTGCCGCCACCGATGACGACCACTTTTCTGCCGGGAATTTTTCGCTCTCCCAATGCGACGCGGCGCAGCAAATCGATGGCCTGAATCACCTGCGGATACTCTTTTTCACCAGGAATATTCAGTTTAAAGGAAGTATGAGCGCCGATAGCCAAGAAAAAGGCTTCGAATCCTTCTGCTTTCAGGCTGTCTATAGTTACATCTTTTCCAAAGAAAGTGTTGTAGCAAAACGCCACACCCAGCGTTTCCAGCATGGCGACTTCCCGGTCAATGACTTCGCGTGGAAGCCGGTAACGGGGGATGCCGATCATCATCATACCGCCTGCAACCGGCAATGCCTCGATCACCCGAACCCCATATCCCTTGAGCGCCAGATAATACGCAGCGCTCATCCCGCCAGGTCCCGCACCGACGATGCAGACTTTCCGCCCCTTGTCTGGCGATTGAGGCGGGTTTTTATACTGTCTCTCCGACATGGCTCTTTCGGCGGCAAAAGCTTTCATGAACTTGATGGACACCGGTTCGTCCATGCGTCCGCGTACACACATGAATTCGCATGGCCGGGTGCAGACCAGACCGCACACCCAGGGAAACGGGTTGTCCTCACGAATAATATCGATTGCCTCGGCATCCCGGCCCATTCCGATCAGGGTGACATAGGTTGGAATATCGATGCCTGCGGGACACGTCATCTGGCAGGGCGCCGGCGCAAGCCGAACACAGTCTCCGGTAGCACAGTTATGTGTCTCCACATGACTGACAAAAACCTCGTGATATTCTGTCAGTGTCAGCACGACAGATGTCCCCAGTGTTCTGCATACCGCATCCTGACCATCGGCGATCAGTTCGTCGGCCAAGGTTCTCAGCGACGGTAAATGCTCCTTCCCTGCCCTGCCCCAGGCAACGTCTCGCATCAGCACCAGAATCTCCTCCGCCTGTCGCCGGTTCCTGGGATGTTTCAGGGTATTGGAAGCAATCGCCGTTTCCAGATCGGCAATGGCGGTATTTACCGGACAACGCTTGTCAGCCATGTTACCTCTCTTTTATTCCAGTGCTGCCATAATGGCTGCGTGACGTTCCCGCCGGATCTGCCCCATATCTTCTGCAAGACCGAATTCAAGACAATGGGTGGTACATGCCACAACACAGGCTGGTTTCAAACCCTGATCCACCCGATCTATACAATAATCGCACTTGACGACCTTGCCGATTTCCGGATTCCACTGCGGTGTTCCCCAGGGGCAGGCGGTAATACAGGTTTTACAGCCCACACACAGGGAATGATCCACAAAAACAATGCCGTCCTTGGACCGTTTCTGCATGGCTCCGGTAGGGCAGGCCGCCACACACCAGGGATTTTCACAATGGAAACAGGGCATAAACACATAGGAGGCTCTGGGGAGGCCGCCGACAAATTTGGGGCCGATAGTAATCACCTGACAGAGCTTCGGCCCTATGGGTAAAGACTTATTGGTCTTGCACTGAACTTCGCAGCTATGGCAGCCGATACACTTTTTTTTGTCCTGAAACAGGTAATACTTGCTCATCATCCTTCTCCTATGCCAGTTTCACCGTAACGAATGTGTCATGAAGTGCCGGACTTCCGCCCACCCTGTCCATGATATTTTCCTGAAGTACACTGTCAGAAAGCCCCTTACCGCAGCAGCGGGTGGCCAGCTTGGCCTCATGGCCGAATCCATGAAGCGTGAAAGCCGCTTCCGGATGAATCAGCTCCGTGACAAACGCCTTGACGTTACCGGAACCACATGAAGAGCAAACCTTCAACATGTCATTGGTTCGCAGCCCCAGTTCAGCGGCTTTCCGGGCATTAATCCACATCACATTTTCGGAAAACAGTTCGCTCAGGTACCGGTTGTTCTGAGTGGATATATGCGTGTGAACGGCGTTTCTACCAACTACCAGCCGGAAGGTGTTACCCGATAGCTTCGGCATGGATTCATACGGCGGAAAAGACGGAAATCCGGCGTTTTCAAGCAACGACGATACCAGTTCAATCTTACCGGAAGGGGTTTTAAACTGAAGACCGTCTTTTCTGTCCCAGAAAATCTGTTCTTTCCCGTATGCGACAAAGCCTTTGGCCTTGAAATCCTCCAGCGTGAATCCGGTAGGCTCTAGCTGCCAGCGCACCAGCTCCTCCATACTGTTATAGGGGAAGTACTGGCCGACACCAAGACGCTCTCCGAGCTGCTTGAAGATCATGGCAGCCTCCCTTGTATCATATCGAGGCGCTACCGCCTGCTGGCGCAGAAACATCTGGGGTTTAAGGCCATTGGCCTGCTGAACACAATCGAGGCGCTCCAGATACATGGATTCAGGCAAAATGACATCGGCATACCAGGCGGTATCGCTGTAATTAACTTCGATGGCAACGATCAAATCCAGTTTGTTCAAGGCCGCTTTCATCTGATTTGTATCGGGAATAGACTTGAGCGGATCGAAACGGTTGGCGATCAGCGCCCGAATCGGATAGGGATCATCGTTTAAAATCGCCGGCGCCAGCATTTGCGGAACGCCATGCGCCGGATCCGGAAGCGGAAAATCAGGTGTCCCGACTTTATCGAACCGTGGAAGCGTTATTTTTTCAAAAGACTGATCCGTCAGTTTCCGGGCCGGTTTCCTGCCCAAAGCGCCAGGGCCTTTTTTGAAGAATATCCCGCCTTTGGTTTCGATACTTCCCATCAAAGCATTTAAAATCAGAATGGAACGGCGCATATAAATTTCATTAACGTGATGCGCGCCACGATATCCAAAATGAAAAATGACCGATGGCTTCTGGCTGCTGACTTCACGAGCAAACTCGATGATTTCGGAAGCGGCAATACCCGTTTCCTCAGCCGCCCATTGCGGGGTATAGGGTTGAACAAATTCCTGAAGTTCGGCAAGTCCTGTGACCCAGCGATCCACATATGCGGCGTCATACAGGCGCTCTGATAAAATAACATGAATCAGCGCGTAGTTAAGCGCCAGATCTGTTCCGGGCCGGATCATCCAGTATCTGTGTGCTTTGGTCGCCGTCACAGATACTCTGGGATCAATATAGGTCAACTTGGCGCCGGCAGACAGCGCATCCATCAGATTGTTGACTTCCTTGACCGAAATCGCCTCAAACATATTGCGGCCATACAGCACGATGTGCCTGCTGTTTTTCATGTCCGCATTCATCTGAGCGTCGGTATATCCGAACAGGCTGCGACACGCGGTGTTGACCGATCCCTTGCAGAGCGCATCGTGGGTAAAATGATTCGGGGAACCGATGGCTTTCATGAATGTTTTGCTGACATGCGTCGCCAGATTGGTACGTTCTCCCAGCACCACACTCTGTGCACCATGGGTTTGTATGACCTGCTTCAGTTTATCGGCCACATGGTTCAGCGCTTCGTCCCAGGTGGCTTTCCGCCATTTTCCTTCCCCGCGTTCGCCGGTGCGTATCATAGGAGACTGAACTCTCTCTGTATCGTAAAGCAGCGAAATTCCTGCAGCTCCACGGGGACACAGACTGCCTTCCATACCGGGAACATGGGGATTTCCCTCGATCCATTTCACCTGCCCCGCTTCAACCTGAATCTTGATGGGACAGCGAATGGAACACATAAAACACAGACTGTATATGTCTTTCATCGTATAAATCTCCAGTCATGCGGATACACATTCAAAGGCAGGAGCGGTCACCTCTCACCGTCATTCTCCTGCCTTTTTGATGCCCTCGTAAAAAGTCGATTTTGGGACGGCTTTGTAAAAAGTTCGCAGGCAAGGCGCGCAAATCCGCAAGGAGTGAGGCGTACTTTTGGGTACGCCGCAATGACGAAGGATACAGCGCTGGCGCAACATCCGGACTTTTTACGAAGTCGTCAACATTCGGAAGCATCTGCTCTGAAATGCCCATCCCTAAATAAACAGCAATGTGTTATTCCAGTTCGCATTCAAACTGATACCTTTGTCAGCTTCGCTGTGCCGCGATTCGACGTACTGAATGTACAGTCTCATCGCTGCTCGCTTGCTTTCGCGGTCTCAGTCCGAAT
>LKPX01000141.1 GCA_001443525.1 Desulfobacteraceae bacterium RAAP-1
TCCACATGAATGACCGTCCATTTGACCTGATGGGCCATCTTTGCAATCAGGTCATCTGAAATTTCATGCTGTCCGTGGCTGGTTTTGGTTTTAATGAAAGGCTTTGGCGATACTTTCCCTGGTTGCCCCGATAGCGATCAAGGATTTGACCAGAATGTCCAATGAAACAGTCGGATCGCCGATTTCCATTTTTGCAACACGAGACTGGCTTGATTTGAGTAGTTTCGCTAATTGAATTTGTGTCATATTTTTTTGTTTGCGCTGTTTGGCCAGTGTTTGACTAAGCGCCAATTTAAGTTCGATATATTCCGCCTCTCCCCTGTTAAGCCCCAGAAAATCTTCTGCAGACCCGATGGTATAGCCTTTGGCTTCCAAGCGTTTCTTTTTATTGTCTTCCATCTTTAATTACCCCTTTTTTACATCCATTTCAAAACGCAGTATTCTTTTTTGGCAAGTTTCAATGATGGCTTTGGGTGTTCGGCCTGTTTTTTTAGCAAACACCTCAAGAATTAAAATAGCGTCTGCGTATATTTTGTAAATAATTCGCCATGAGAGGTTTTCATCGGGTATTCTCAACTCGTGGCAGTTTATCCCGATGGTAGGCATCGGTCTAGATTGGGGGAGGAACACATCGAGCCCTTTCTGAAGCTGTCGCAACAAATAGCCTGCTTCCATCCTGGCAAGTTCAGAAATTTGACAACTAGTCATTTGGATTTTTTCTTCATATCATAAATACGCTTGTTTTAGGCTTAGACAGCTCATTCATGAGCTGCTCTTTAAGCGCACTGGTATCATTGATGTGTTGCTGTGATTCAGCCTGAAGACGAACAGCATCGTCGTAGTCGAAACCAAGCTCCAGAAAAAGATTCGCGTCGGGCTTGGTGACATGGCGGATTTCAGTGTCAATCGTCATTTTTGGGCACCCCTTTCTCTCACAACCGCCCGGAAGGAATATGATGACATCCACCTCATCACAATTAAACGTTTCAGGCAGTCGTATGCACAACTCATGATTTTTGACCTTGACCGTTTCCCGAATGGATTATGACCAATCCAAGTTTTATGTCCATTAGCCTGAAATCGATCAAGAGCTGAGCTTCAAAAAATGAGATGCTGAACTACGCCGTATCAGAAAGCCAGTTTTCAATCTTCAAATCAGGTACCCGTTCAAATTCCCTGGTGTTGTTTGTCACAAGCACTGTATCGATGAACAGGGCATGAGAAGCAATGAGCAGATCCATGGCGCCGATCGGTGTTCCCAGCTTCTGAAGTTTCGCACGAATCTGTCCATAAAGAGGGGACGCCTCACAAGGCCAATCCAGAAGGGTGACAAATTCCAGAAAATCTTTCAAAGCGGATTCATTCTTCTTTTTCTTCTGTGAATTGGCAACACCGAACCAGAGTTCCGCAGCTACTATACCGGATATCCCAACTTCCTCCGGAGTGAGAAGGGACAACCGGCTGCGCATCGATATCGGTCGATCCTTGATAAGTGCAATACAAGCGTCGGTGTCAAGCATGTAACGGATCACCATTGAACATTTTCCTCCAACGCCATATCTTCGATGGACTCTGAAAAGTCATCGCTGAATTTCCGCCCGCGATCAAAATAGTCCTGCCACGTCCTTTTCAAGGGCCGCAGGACTACATCGCCATCTTTCCAGAAGACCTGAACTTTTGCTACATCCAGATTAAAATCTCTGGGCAGTCTGACTGCCTGTGAATTACCCGATTTGAACACTCTGGCCGTCTTCATGATCTTTTCATCTCCATTTTTGGAATGTATATACGTAACGTATATACTTTATTGACGGGCGCGTCAAATTCTTATTTTCCAATCTGAAAAGTCATTCTATTCTTGTTAATTATTCCATTATAGTTATACTATTCCGGAAAGACATGGAAGTATCGCTGCATATGTTTATTGACCGGCCCATATTTAACACGTTGCGCCTCAATGGGTATATGGAAGGGCAGCCCCAGACTTTTTTTCTGTTTCTGTATGAATTTCAGCATGATGCAGATGTCACCCTGGTTTTGAAGAACATTGCGGATCATCACCCCAACGTCAAAGTTTATGCCTCCGGCTCCTCATCGCTGGTGATCAATTCTAAAATTCAGGAAAGCCTGGCCGGCAGAAAACGCGTTGTTTCCATCCACCCATTAAGTTTTTATGAGTATCTCAGATTCCGGGACAACCCGGCCAGCATTGAAAAACTGCAACGGCTCAACACAATCCAGTCTCATGCGCTCGATCGTCTTGTTCCAGAGTTGTATCAGGAACTCCGGTAACGAGGCCGATTAATTTGTATTTGAGCAATTTGTCTTTTTATACTTTGAACCGTCACAATCTGCGCTTTTTGAACCCCCACCCCTCCCCCGCCGGGAGAGGGAGCTTAAGGAAGCCCAGGTTGTAGCGATGCACAGTATAGCCTGAAATGCTAACCGTTTGTATTTTCCCCTGCCATTGTTTTGATCACGTCAACCGATAACCCGGTCACCTGCGAAATCTGCTCGATGGACAACGCGTTTATACGCAAAAGGTTTCTCGCTGTCTCTGTCTTTTCTTCATACCTGCCTTTTTTAAGTCCCAGTTGCTCGCCCTTCTTAAGCCCCAGTTGCTCGCCCTCCTCTTTGGCAGTATTGACCACATCCCGTTCGATGGCGGTGTTGATCAGATAGCGTTCATAGCGGGCTTTCTCTTCCGGCAGCATGTTCATCTCCGATAATTTCTCTCTGGCGCAGTCAATATTCCTGGAATGAAATTCTTCCTTGACCTCGTTGTTCTTGATCATGTATATCCATTCGTCAATGGCTTTTCGGACTTCGTCATGATAGCGCTCAACCTGTATCAGGTAATATTCCGGAAAAATGCGCTTGTCTTCGAACCTGAAACGCTTCTTTAAATCCACATCCAGAAACTCGACACGGCGTTTCACCTGCAATGGATTGCCGGTATTCACACCGGTGAAATCCGTTGCGCCGAAATACAGATAGTCGTCTCCCATGCCCAGATTGAAATACAGGACGCTGATGGAGATCACCTTGCTGATGTTTTTAAAATCCTCCCCCAGTTTCTGATTATCCACAATGACCTTGGATGCGCCGAACAGGAGCCTCTCCAGATAATCCGACTCCCGGCTGTTCTGAATCTCCACGATGATCTTCCGGTGCTGACTGTCCTCGATCATCAAATCCACACGGTTGAACTTGTTATCCGCTTCACTCTGGTTCCCTTCGGATTCCAGAAGATTCAGTATCCGGATATCATTGTCGTTCAGCAGCGCAGACAGAAACCCTTCCAGAACATCGAAGTTGGCCTTGTTCCGAAGCAGATGCTTGATCGCCCAGTCAAACCGAATCAGTTTCGACATAATGCCCCCCTTCCGATCTGAGTTTCAGGTGATTTCCAACAAAGAATACCCCGCAAAATATGGGCTGATGACTTATTTTACCACATCTTTGTTAAAAAGCCTCTTTTCGTACATACATTGACTCATCGGACAATCAATGAGCAGTTCAAAGTCTTTGCCACTCAATTGACACTGTCTGGCCATCCTGCTGAGATTCGATGGAGAAATTTCACGATGGCCGCTTCCATGACTTGTTTTCGTCCAGACTGCGGTCTTTTGACCATTCAACGTGTGATAGATGAATTTTCGATGATCATTCTGGCTTTTCTTGAACCCTTTTTTCTCAAGCGCATTTTCAACATCCGTACGGTTTTTTGGATTCATATCCCGGGTGCCTCCACAACCATTTCATTTACGTGCGCCTTGAGTTGTCGGGCGTCATTGCTCATCAGTGCATCGTCGCCCCTGCCATATTCCAGCCAAATCCAGTAAAAATCCGCATAAAATTCGTCTAACATCGCCTGCCTGCTTTGAGCGCCAATGGATATGTTCAGGATGGGATACTCCAGTGAAAATTCCTGATTCTCCAGGTCATAATCAATTGAAATACTTAACTCATCCTTCAATTGCAATCTGTTGTTTTCAAATAAAATATACCCTATTTTCAGCGGACTTAAATCCAGGCTCTCGATTTCAATGACATCAACAATTTTATCCGGAACCCCCCTGTTGTCCAGTTGAACCTGCCCATACACCTGAATGATTTCCCGCAAGCAGGCAACAATATAATCTTCCAATTCCGGTTCATACGAGCAATGGATCACCTTTTTAGCCGGTGCATAATATATTCCCAGTTTCTTTTCATCCAGATGAAGTTGAACCAGTTCACCAGAGACGACCATTGTCTCTGTGGCAGGCGGGATGAGAAATTTATGGATAGATTGCGGAAGACCTGGATTCAATGTGGATAACCGACAGTCAGGTTGTCCGATACCAATATGCCATCGTTCGCCGCTTTTTGGAGAATATGCGGCTATGGAACGCAACACTTTTCTGCGATAGCTGCTGTCCGGGATCACCTCATTCAGTTTATTCCATAAATTTTCGGTTTCAAGGATACGGATAACTTCAAGATAGGTATCTTTCACGTAAATGCCGATATCAGGAAAGTCACCAAGGGACTGGGCTGGAGCCATCTCGACGGTCAGTGCATAACTGCCTTTTTCTTCAAGCACTCTGTAAAGCGCGCATGCTGTCTGGACTTCCCGTGGAACACGAATTCTCTGCCGGTAATCATATTGTAAGCCTGCCAGAGCAAGGGTATATACTGTTTCCTGAATCCCTTTCAGCAACTGGCTCAGCAAAGAAAAAGAAATCCGATCTTCCCGGACCACAGCCCCCTCGATTTTAATCTGAAACCGGCGATCATCCATACACATCACCATATCCTTTATACAGCTTCAATCAAACTGTGTCTTGCATCTTCGACAGATTGACCATAACTCGACACGTTTAATTCTGGAGACAATGCCACATACACATCACCTTCCATGAATATCTCAACCCTCAAATCTAACTGAATATTATACACAAAAATTGACTCCTTTTTACCTGTTTGTTCTTCCCGGCTATGGCGATCATGGACTAATGACGGCCCGCCACTGCTTTGCTTCAATCCACCCACGGTATGAAGCACATGGATATTTCCCATATGATGTATTTACCCTTTCACCCCATACCGCTTCAACCACCGCAGCAGCACAAAAACGCCCCACACCCGGCTCCAGTTGACCCTGCCTTCCTGAAACTGACGCCACAGCATTTTCAGCGCCGATGGGTCAAACGGCCAGGTGCTTTCTTCCGATGTTTCTGCGCAGAACGCATCCTGCATCTGGGCATGAAGGCTACCAGCAAACCACTCCCTGAAAGGCAGTTCAAACCCCATTTTCCGGCGGTGAACACATTCGTCGGGCAGCATGTCCTGAAGGGGAAGTGTCAGCAGCGGCTTGGGCTGACCCGCGACGATCCGGCAGCGCCCCGGAAGCGAAAAAATAAGCTCGACCAGCTTATGGTCAATCAGCGGCACCCGCACTTCGAGGGCATGAGACATGCTCATCTGATCCGTTTCCAGGGGCGTCAGCGCTTCGGTTTCCCAGTTGGACGACCTCATTGCGTCTTTGCATAGAAGACGTCTGATCTGAAATTCATTGAAAAATCTTCGAGTGACAAAATACGGATGCCGGGGTGTGGTCAAAAGTTCTCCCAGTTTTCGAACAGCCTCGGATGTTCCCAGACGAAGCAGGGGAAGCGACAGAAGATTTCGCATCCACAGCGGTGCGGCTTGAATGATCCGGCCATAACGTTCCGCCCTGAGAGGTTTATGAAACCCCTCGTATCCGGCGAAAAGCTCGTCTCCTCCCAGGCCGGAAAGGGCCACCGTAAGCCCGGCTTCCCGGGCAGCCTGCGACACAAACCAGGTGTTCAAACCATCGAGGCTGGGCTGGTCAAACGCATTCATCGCCTGATCCATACAGCGGATTACCCTGTCGCCCGTAAGCTCCACCTCGGTGTGCTGCGTTCCCATATACCGGGCCGCCAGGCGGGAAAATTTTCGCTCATCATAGGCGGATTCCGGAAAAACGACAGAAAACGTCCGCACATCGCTTCCGGCATTCTTTTTCATGAGTGCGGCAATGGCCGTGCTGTCTATCCCGCCACTTAAAAAGGCGCCTGTCGGGACATCCGAAACAAGCTGGCATCTTACGGCATCCTCCAACCGGGCGGACAGACAGGCATACATATCTTCCGGTTCCGCCAAAGCCGCTCCCTCCGGTGGCGGGATCCGCCAGTATCGCTGCGTACGGGTCACACCGGCCTGCCATTCCATCCAGTATCCCGCCGGAAGCGAACGAATACCCGAAATCAGGGTAAAGGGTTCCTGCACAGAGCCATACGCCATGTAAGAAGCCAAACCATCCATATCCAGCCGCGCGGGCATGAATCCGGACGACAGAACGGCCCGCACTTCAGATGCGAATACAAGCCTGCCATCTTTTTGCCAGATATACAGCGGTTTGACGCCAAGCTGATCCCTCGCCAGAAGCAGACGTTTCCGGCCGGCATCCCAAAGGCCGAAAGCAAATATCCCCCGCAGGCGCTCCACACAACCCGATCCCCAGACACCGTATGCTTTTAAAATCACTTCGGTATCTGTTCCTGTTCGAAAGCAGCAGCCCGAAGATTCCAGCGCTCTTCGCAGTTCCCGGAAGTTGTAGATTTCGCCATTAAAGGTAATCCAGTTGCCGGTTTCCGTATCCGTCATGGGCTGATGGCCGGCAGAAGAAATATCGATGATGGAAAGACGGCGGTGGCCAAACCCGATCACTTCGGCTCCTTTGTCCGTCATTAAATGCCCTCCTTCCTGCACCCACACCCCTTCATCGTCCGGTCCCCGGTGCGACTGAGCGTGATTCATGGCCTGGATGGACGCTGCTACCAATCGCCTGTCAAAAGCGATAACACCTGAAATGCCACACATATGTTTTGTCTTTATATAAAATTGACAAGCGCACATGAAGTCACTACACTTCGGATGTGAGGACATCATGTTTTGCTTAAAAATTTATTTCATGGAAAGCTGATGTTATTTCTTGCCGATACGCTTCATCCATGCCATCCAACCTGACCGGTTGAACAGCAAGGAGCCCAACATGCCTGTAAAACCCAGCGTTCGATACACACCGGAAGAGTACCTCCATCTGGAAAGAGCGGCGGACTGTAAAAACGAATATTTCAGCGGATGTCACTTTCGCTTAAATTATTGTGAAGGGGAATTTCAGGCCGCTCCAGCACCA
>LKPX01000142.1 GCA_001443525.1 Desulfobacteraceae bacterium RAAP-1
GTCAGGAAGGTACAGTACTTCATGAAACTTCTTCGCGAGACCCCTTTCTGCTCCAATTTGTCGAAAAACGCTTTCTCATTTTCCATTGGCACCTCCAGATGCAGTTGTGTTGATAAATCCAGCCGGACCCCTCTCAGGGCATCAAGCCACCGGATGCCCTGTTAAAAAACAACTTCATGCGTCATTTTTCCTATCATGAAAAGCTCAATAATACAAACGCAAAAAAAAACGCAACATCACTTTTTAAGTTTCCTTCAATTTATTTTTTTTCGGTTTCAGGAGAACCATTATTCATGTTGATAACAATTTCATTTTTTCCTATCAGTCCGAGTTCCTGCCGGGCGATGGATTCAATATAAGCGGGGTCATGCTTCAATCGTTCGATTTCATGATACATATCAAGATTTTTACGTTTCAGCTCAGCGTTTGCGCTAAGCAGGGCCTGTCGTTCATTTTTCATAATCTGCAAATCGGAAATTCCCTTGTCTCCTATAAAAATCAAAAAGAAGACAAAGACGATCACCATAACACCGCATACCAACGCCAGATGCTGACCTGGAGAGGGCTTGTCAAAAGATTGCATACAGGATTTCCTTGTCACAAATTGGATACTTACAGGCTTTCAGAAAATTCATTTCACAAGGCAGCAGGGAGGAGAGAATACTGTTATAGTATATTTCCGACCGATAACGCAGCGAAATTATTTTTCTGAAAGTCTATAGCAGGAAGTTTTTGACTTTTATAGCAGATTATCATAACAGTTGACCACATCAATTTTACACTATTTTCTGTCCAGGATACCATGAACTGTATTGACGCCATCGAGGGCTGTTTCAAGTGTACCATCAATCGGGTTCATCAGTTTTATGAGGATGAAAACCGGGATGATTCCGTCTATATCCGCTATGTGAAATCCATGCTTGACGGACTTGATGATTTCATCCAGAGCAATAAAGAGCTCCAGTTGATTGATGCAAACACGTTACGCAAGGTGATTTATGACTATGCCAGAGAAAAATGGCTGACAAGCGTCCATGAAGGCGTTCGCCGGGAGGTTCTGCCTGAAGACGCTCCCTTTGATGAAGAATCGGAAGCATATTACCGCTACTATTTCGAGTATATTTACCACAATGGCATGTACCCGCGCTGAGGCGTCAGGTGGGTTCAAAACGCTGCAAGCGTCTGGGCCAGTGACTCGCCGGCTCCAAATGCTTCTTCCAGATATTCGGGGTGCTTCAAAACGTCCCCTTCAAAATCGAGCCCTCGATACAACAGAGCGCGCCAGAGTTCGGCATTCAGAACATCCAGAAAAAATTTTGCCGTCAGCAGCGGGCCGTCGAATAATTTTTTCCCAGTCGTTGCGCCAACTGAAATAAACAATCCCTTTCGCCTGCCAGTCTTTTCGCCAAACGGAATCCGGTCAATCCAGTATTTTTTAACCCACAGGGATTGGCACCGATCCATGAATATTTTCATATGGGCGCTAACTGTGTAGAAAAATATGGGAGATGCCAGCATCACGCCGTCACAAGCCATCAAAAGCCTTTCTACTTTCTGAAAATCATCCTGAATCACACAGTGTCCGGTTGTCTTGCATCCGTAAATTTCCAGACATGGAGATATGTTGAGATCCCGCAGAAAAATTTCATCCACATGAGCGCCGGCATCTCTGGCGCCTTTTACCGCGTGTCTCAGTAATGTGGATGTATTCCCGTTGATTCTGGGGCTTCCATAAACCGCAACAAGTTTTATCTTGCCATTTCCCATCCGGGTCTGCCTCTTGCTAAAAATATGTTGAAAAATTAACAAAATTTGTTGATATGATATTCATATCATGTATATGGAAGGGAATCAATTCATCCCGATTTTTCATTTTTCTAATACTTCCGGCGTATCTGTTCCGAACCTTTTATTCAAAAGTCATTTTCAAGGCTTATATTTTATGCAGGGCATATTATTTGCTTATTTAAATATGGGCTTGATGCTGTTGATTGGCAAGGAACGCAGATATTGAGGTTGTTCCTGATATGGAGGGTATATGGGGCTTAGTGCTAAACTGATTCGAAAACTGGAAGGTTTCGACTCTAAAACCAAAGACATGCTTTTGTGTTTCATGGAGGAGATAGAAGAAAAAACGACGATCATTGCTGTTGAACGAAGTGACTTCAATGAGTTGAAAGATATCGTTCGCCAACTTGCAGAGGCTCAGAACCGCACAGAAAAGCGTGTCGAAGAACTTGCAGAGGCTCAGAACCGCACAGAAAAGCGTGTCGAAGAACTTGCAGAGGCTCAGAACCGCACAGAAAAGCGACTTGAAACGCTTGCGGAGGCGCAGCAGGAGCTTGCAGTAGCTCAAAAGAAAACAGAAGCGTCTGTCAATGCTCTGGCTGTAACTGTGAAAGATTTGCAGGTTCAGGTCGGTGGTTTGTCCATGGCTGTGGGGTATGGAATTGAAGATAAAATGATGCCTTATTTGCGACGTTTTGCATTGAAGGAACATGGGGTCAATGTCACCCTGATTGATCGCCGGAACATATTCTATCCTGATGGCAAATATGACGAAATCAATCTGTATGTCGAGGGCGCCAGGGATGGCCGTTCCATTTTCCTGATCGGTGAATGCAAAGCACAGCCGGGAAAGAAAGATTTTGACAGGTTCGATAAAATGTTGACGCGTCTTCAACAAGTTTTGAAGGGTGATGTAATTCCTTTCATGGTGGGATATCACTATGCGCCGGAAGTGGAAACTTATGCCGCCAAGGAGTATCCGCATATTTTACGATACAAGACGTTTCAGATATCAAATCATGAGGTAAATTGATATCCGGATCATCAAAAGCCTGATAAGGAGGCAGGGCTTTCTGCGAAGTCGTCAATTTTTGTCTTAAAACACGTGTATTGTTAAGTTGTCGAATTGCGAAAATAGATCACAGTTTTTCTGCCATGTTACATCGGAGCTATGGAGCCTATGTTCAAAACAACGGGATTCACTCTGCTGGAATTGGTGATGGTGATTTCAATCATGGCGATCATATCGGCTATCTCCATTCCTGCCTTGTATTCATATGCGGCGACGAACCGTCTGCAAAGTGCGACGCATGATCTTTATTCCAATTTACAGGCAATTCGCATGAAAGCTGTCCGGACGAATAACCGATGGGCGATTCTTTTCAAGTCTTTTGGGTATCATGTCGTCAACTGCGGACCGGATAATACATGTTCAGCCACAGCGACAGGCGATGACGCCATCGTCAAAACTGTGAATTTGTCTCAGGAATATCCTGGAGTCGCATTCTTTCAGGATTATTCGGGGAAGCTGCTGGTATTCAATTCGGAAGGCACCAGCAATGCGGATACAATCATTCTTACCAACGTTAAAAACGACAAGCCGAAATCTGTTGTGGTATCGTCCATGGGCAGAATCAGAATCAAATGATGGGGCGTGTTTTCCAAAAGAACATCTCGCAGACAAACGGCCATGAACCACGGGCAATCCATCCCACCCTTTTTAGAGGCAACAGAAATAGCGAATATCCATAATTATATGAAGAATATATGGGCTCTGCATTTCAAGCAGAAAGCAGAGCAGGATGAGAAAGGGCTTCCACTCCCGGTTATTGTATCGATAGTGATATATCATGGAGCGGAAAGCTGGGGTATGGGGAATAGTTTTGCACAGATGTTTCAGTGTGAAGAAACGTTTCGAGAATATGTGCCGAATTTTCGATATATTCTGTATGATTTGTCCCGATATTCAGATGAAGAAATAAAGGGAGGCATCGTCCTCCGGATTACGCTGTTGCTTTTCAAGTATGTACAACAAAAAGATTATGATGCAAGGCTATTAGGGATATTGCGACTGCTTCAGAAGCTGATTGGCAAGCAAACCGGTATGGAATATATCGAGACCATACTTCGATATGTGTTTGCTACTGTAAACATGCCGGCAAATGAATTGAAAGAAATTGTCGAAGAGGCATTGTCTGTGGAACAGGGAGGTATCATTATGACACTGGCGGAACGATGTATACAGCAGGGAATCCAAAAAGGTGTTGAACGCAGCGTTCGGAAACTGCTGCTGAAAGGAATGACGCCCAATAATGTGGCGGCGTTTCTGGATGTTGATCTTCAAACCGTGCTTACTGTTGCGAAGTCACCGGAAGTCGAAAACTGATCACGGGTTTTTATACTGTTCGCTGATATCATCTTCGTTTCATTTGGCTCATTATCCCGGCAGGAGAGGGGGGCGGGGATGGCACAACGACGAAATTGAGCTTGTTGCGAAGCAGTCAACATTCTACACGGCTTTCAGCGCCAGGGAAATATAGCCAATGCGAAAAAATAGCGGATTTACGATGCTGGAAATGATAACGGTGATAGCCATCATGGGGATTGTGTCCGCTGTCGCCATTCCTTTTATTATTTCTTACGCCAAAAGCTACCGCATTCGAAGTGCGGCAAGCGATCTTATTTCAAACATGAAGAATGCCCAAATGAAGGCGGTCAGTGAGGGTGTTAATTGGCGGATTGATTTTAATATTAGCTCTCCTACTCTTACAAGTTACCAGTTGCTCTGTTTTAATAGTACTACCAATACTTATACAGCACCTTATAGTGGTAATGCAGTCAACTTGTCTCAACGATATCCTGGTGTAGAACTCAATCAAACCGCTACTAATTGCTCAAATGTAACTTTTTATCCGGATGGTACCAATTTTAACAACAACTCCGCTGCTAATAGTTGTACAGTGATGCTGAATAACAGTTCGTGCAGTGCCGACATAACGGTAACGGCACCTGGATGTAGTATAAATATGGCCGCAATGATATGTCGTTAATGACAGAGGTAATTATGTCTGAAATAAATATGTTACAGAATGAGCATGGCTTCACTTTAATCGAAACCATGCTGGCGATCGCCATTATGGCTATCGGGCTGCTGGCGCTGGCGTCGCTTCAGGTAACGGCTATCAACGGCAATGCCCAGAGTAAGAAACGGACGCTGGCATTAGCGCTGGCAGAGGATAAAATTGAAACATACAGGCATACGGCCTATGCCAGTATCCCCGCAGGGCAGGAGGTGGAAACCAATCTCGAAACACTGTATACCCGCAATACCCTTGTAGAAAATGATACTCCTGTCACAGGCGTCAAAACGGTCACCGTTACCGTTTTCTGGCATAACATGAATGATAAGCTCAAACAGGTGCAACTTGTTACTATTATAGCTAATTATGGGAATGGGAGCTGATTCATGCCTAAAATATACAATCGTTGTTCAGCCTCTGAATTCGGGTTTACACTTATAGAGCTCCTGATCGCTCTTGCCATTTCCAGCATTTTCCTGGCAGGAGTGATACAGATTTTCTCAACCAGCAGTACTTCCTATTCGCTTCAGGAAGACATGGCCGCCATGCAGCAGAATATACGGGTGGGCAAAATGTTTATTGAGAGGGATGCCCGTATGGCGGGGTGCGGGATGAACAATTTAAGTCAATTAGGAAATCCTATTGCATTTACGGACGGCGGAACATCAGGTTCTGATACACTGACAATTACATATGTTGACTTGGGCAGCGAAACTTGTGCCCTGCCGCAATTGACACTTAAAGCATCAATGCCGGATACTTCTTCAGAAGCCGATGTTAATGAAATTTTAACGGTAGCACCATACTCAGACTGGGCCAGTTCCTCTTGTACATCTGGTGTGTTTAGAGCAATTATTACATCATCACAAGATCCTTCCAAGTCGGAGATTATTTATATCACGAATGTTCAACCCAGCCCCAGTAAATTACAAAACAGACCATATTATGGATATACTAAGCAAATCAATACATATCCTGCAGGAAGCACAATCAACTTCTTTAAAAACACATCTTATACTACAATTACATATAGTTATCAGTCAAGCGATGCAACACTTCGGCGGACGTTCAGTCAAGGTGTGTTATCCGATTTATCTTGTACTGGCCAATGTCCCAGTCCCACGTCCCCTACGGTTTATGGTACTTCCCAGACCATCGCTGAAAATATCGAAGACCTCCAGTTCGCCTTTGGCCTGGATACCACAGGAAGCGGTTCTGTGGATACCTGGGTAAACAGCGCCGATCTGACGACGGCTCAGCAACCCCAGGTGCGTCTGGTACGGATCAATATCCTGGGCAGAACCGCCCATCAGCATCCAGGACAGACGAGTACCCGACCGGCCATTGAAAACCATACGGCTGCAACTGTTGCAGATCACTACTCTCGGCAATTACTGACCACAACGGTTGAGGTCCGCAACATGAGGTAGATGGTTTTCGTACAGAAATTCAGAACAATTCTGATGTCGTTGACTTCCGGCGGTTCATGCGTGAAGCTCGGAATGAGCGTCTCCCTGCCCATCGTCTGCAAATCAAACTCTTCCTGTAAACTGGATGGTAATCATGAAACGTTTTTTCAATACCGCAGGGCCGGTAAAATGTGAGAAACATTATTGCCTTCCGCCATTAGAACGGATTAATCTTGCGGAACTTCTTTCTCTGGTGGATCAGGAAAAATATTTTGTGCTGCATGCGCCCCGGCAAACCGGAAAAACTTCCTGTCTTCTGGCGTTGATGGAATATCTGAACCGGCAGGGGAAGTTCAAAAGTCTTTATTTTAACGTTGAAATGGCTCAATCCGCGCGGGAAAATGTTGAAGACGGCATTCGCAGTATTATGGATGAGCTTGCCCAGAGGGCTGAAGATCACATTCAGGATACTTTTTGTGCTCAAAACTGGCGCCGTATTTTGGAACAATCTGGAGGGCACAGCGCATTAAACAGATTGATAACCGAATGGTGCAAACAGTCGGAAAAACCGATTGTATTATTGATGGATGAAATCGATGCGCTGGTCGGGGATACCCTGATATCAGTGTTGCGGCAGATACGGGCGGGCTATGACAAGCGGCCATCTCATTTTCCGCAAAGTATTGTGCTGTGCGGGGTGCGGGATGTGCGGGACTACCGGATTCATTCGGACAGGGAAAAATCCATCAT
>LKPX01000143.1 GCA_001443525.1 Desulfobacteraceae bacterium RAAP-1
GCATTCGGACTGAGACCGCGAAAGCAAGCGAGCAGCGATGAGACTGTACATTCAGTACGTCGAATCGCGGCACAGCGAAGCTGACAAAGGTATCAGTTTGAATGCGAACTGGAATTAGACGAAGGATGCAGTACAGCTAAGAAGCAGTTATTCTTTAAAAGCTTTCAGCACAATGGACGCGTTGGTGCCTCCAAAACCAAATGAATTGGAAATGGCGTAAGTGACGGTCTGTTTCCGGGCATGCTGGGGAACATAGTCCAGATCACATTCTTCAGATGGATTTTCCAGATTCAGGGTCGGTGGAATGATGCTGTTATAAATGGCCAGGGCTGTGTAAACCGCTTCGACGCCGCCGCCGCCGCCCAGAAGATGCCCTGTCATGGACTTTGTGGCGCTGACAGCCAGCCGATAAGCATGTTCTTTGAACACCGATTTAATGGCCAGCGTTTCACACAGATCATTCATCTGCGTTGAAGTTCCGTGTGCATTGATATAATCTATCCGATCTCCAGAAATACCTGCGTCGTTCAGTGCGGCTTGCATACATCTGGCCATACCTTCACCTTCTGGCGCAGGTGCGGTCATGTGATACCCGTCGCCACTCATGCCGTAACCCACAATTTCAGCATAAATACGGGCATTTCTCTTCATGGCGGATTCCAGAGATTCCAGGATCAGAATACCGCATCCTTCTCCAACCACAAAGCCATCCCGGTCCCGGTCAAAAGGTCTGGATGCTTTTTCCGGAGCGTCGTTACGAGTGGAGAGAGCCTTCATGGCATTAAAACCGGCAATACAGGTAGGTGTAATCACGGATTCCATGCCACCGGTGATCATGGCGTCTGCGCTGCCGTGCTGGATAATTTTAAAGGAATCTCCCACGGCATGTGTGCCTGCAGCGCATGCCGTGGCAACCGAAGCGTTCGGGCCTTTAGCGCCGAACTGAATGGCGATCATGCCCGGCGCCATATTGCCGATCATCATGGGAATGAAAAACGGGCTGACACGACCAGGACCTTTCTGATCGATCACCCGTGATGTTGATTCTAAAATGGACAAACCTCCCAGGCCGCATCCAGTCAGGACCCCAACCCGGTCAGCATTGGAAGCATTGATAATCAGACCGGAATCTTCAGACGCCATTCGGGATGCCGCCAGCGCATAGGCAATAAAGCGTTCCATGCGACGGGCGTCTTTTTTAGGAAGAAAATCTTCGGGATTGAAGTTTTTCACTTCTCCTGCAATCCGGGTTTCAAATGAGGAGGCGTCAAAACGGGTAATTGGGCCAATTCCGGATTTTCCGGAACACAGCGCCACCCAGTTTTCGTCCCGGCCAATTCCCAATGGGGTTATTAAACCAACGCCTGTTATTACGACCCTTCTGTTCAATGAAGCCTCCTTTTTGCTCCTGTTACGAATTCATCAGCATCTTTTTCGCAACAAGTCAAACACCGGATGGCAACGCAGAAAACACAATATCTTACAGCAATGCAAAGACTGTGCTTTCTGCACAGCCATCAATCGCTGATGTGAGAAGTGATGAAATTCACAGCATCTTTAACCCGAACGATTTTTTCAGCATTCTCATCAGAAATATCAATATCGAATTCTTCTTCCATGGACATGATAAGTTCGACCAGATCCAGGGAATCCGCACCTAGATCATCCACAAAGGAAGCATCCATAACCACTTCCGCAAGATCAACACCCAGTTTTTCAGCAATGATTTTTTTGACTTTATCTTCAATAGACATGAAATTCTTCTCCTTAGACTGAACAATAACGGACTCGCGAAGAGCCCAAATAAAGGCGGATTTTACGAAGTCGTCACATGTACATTCCACCTGAAACGTGAAATACCTGACCGGTAATATAGCCAGCCTGTCGGGATGCCAAAAACAGAACGGCCGCTGTAATATCTTCCGGCTGTCCAAGGCGCCCCAACGGGATTTGTTGCAACATGGATTCTCTGACCTTCTCTGAGAGGGCTTCCGTCATATCTGTAACGATATATCCAGGAGCAACGGCGTTTACCGTGATATTTCGTGATGCGAGTTCTCTGGCAATGGATTTTGTAAATCCGATCATACCCGATTTGGAAGCTGCATAACTGGATTGGCCTGCATTGCCGGTAACACCTACGACAGACGAAATATTGATAATTCGGCCGGAATGCTGCTTGATCATGGTTTTTGAAACAGCCCGGGTGCACAGAAACATCCCCTTCAGGTTTACATCCATAACAGCATCCCAATCGGATGTTTTTGTGCGCACCAAAAGCCCATCCCGGGTGATACCGGCATTGTTGACAAGCACATCCACCCGTCCGGTTTCTGAAACAATTTTCAGGAAAAAATCGGTGACGGCGGTTTCTGAGGCAATATCGGCGCAGATACCGACAGCCTGCCCTCCGGCATCCCGGACAAGCTGCTCCGTCTCGGCCGCAGCCGAATGGCTGGACGCATAATTGAAATAGACCACCGTATCGGGAGCCGCGAAAGCGGTGCAAATGGATTTTCCGATCCCCCGCGAACCACCGGTGACAACGATCGTGCGTTTCTCATTTGTAGGCATGTTGATATCTCATCTCTGAATCGTTACGGAATAAGTGGCTGTACGGCATTGTCATTCCATTTTGCTTTCAAAATGATATTCCAGCAAGCATTCAGACTGAGACCGCGAAAGCAAGCGAGCAGCGATGAGATTGTACATTCAGTACGTCGAATCGCGGCACAGCGAAGCTGACAAAGGTATCGGTTTGAATGCGAACTGGAATCAGGATGTCTGAAATACGATATCCGCAAGGCTGTCCATATCCTGAAGCACTCCTGAGCCTGAATCCATGGCCTGTTCATACGAGAGGGAGCCCAGAAGCTCCAGAAACTGTCTGGATGACATCAGGCCGGTTCCGATCAGAATCTTCTGCATATTCTGATAGACGAGCTGGACAGTCTCTGCAGCAAATATGCGTGCAGCCGCAAGGGTTTTCAGACTGCGGGAATCGGTGGCGGATGCTGCAATTCCTGCTGCTTTTCGTCCCAGGCTGGCGCCGACTTCCACATATGTCATCATATCCGCCAGACAGAACATGATGTGCTGATTCCTGGTCAGGCGATGCTCATGCGCAGAAAGAATCGTCGCATTGGCGGCTCTGGCTGCAAACGCATACTGACGGCATCCGGACCGTGGGGCATCCTGAGACAGCCGGTCCATTTCATCAGCAATGGACTGATAAAAGGCGCCCTTCGATTTCCAGGTCTTCTTCCAGCGGAACATGCTGATGATATTTTGAAGAATTTCGCTGGTGCCTTCATAAATGCAGGTTATTTTTACATCCCGCTTGATCTTTTCGACCCCGAACTCAACGATATAGCCATATCCTCCGAGCGCCTGCATGGCATCGTTGGCAGCCGCATTAGCGGTTTCAGACGTAAACAGCTTGGCGATAGCGCCTTCAACCTGCAGGTCGGATTCTCCAGAATCTAAACGCAAAGCGATTTCGTCCAGATAGCTGGCGGCGGCTTCAAAATGGACAACATGGGGTAAAATGAGTTTATGGGTATATCCTTGTTTTTCACAAAGCGGAGAGCCGAACTGTATGCGGTCTTTAGCGTATGGAATAGCGATGGAAATAGCTGCCTCGCCGGCGCCCAGCGCCATGGATGCCACCATCAGACGCGTATAACCAAATACCATGTTCGCCTGTTTCAGGCCCTGACCCGGAACGCCCCCGATCAGATTCTCGACGGGTACAAATACATCCGTAAATGTCAGCGGAGAAGTGTTGGAAGCCCGAATGCCGTGTTTTTCCTCCCCTTTTTGCTGGATGAATCCCGGAGCGCCTTTTTCGACGACAAAAAAGGACGGCCCTTCCGGCGTGATGGCCAGCAGCGTGATAAAATCCGCGTAGCCTCCTGTGGATATAAACTGTTTCGAGCCGTTGATCCGGTACCCCTGAAGGCTGCCGGATGCGTCAAAGACAGGTTCCGCCTTTGTTTTTAAAGCCGCCAGATTGCTGCCCGCACCCGGTTCTGTGACAGCATACGCTACCAGGGAGTTACCTTCGGCGATGGCGCCCAGCCATTTTTCTTTCTGAGCTTCCGTACCGCCGACAATCAATGGATCCGCACCCAGTTGAATGGCAAAAAAAGCTGTTGCAATTCCCAGACAGATGCCGGCAACAGCGCGGGTCAGCGCGCAGCAGTCACGCGCACCGCCGCCCATGCCGCCATAATCTTCAGGAATAAACAGGAGCTGGAGACCGATATCAGACCCCAGCATGGTGCGGACGATTTCTTCGGGAAAGCGTTCCTCTCTGTCAAAGTCCCGAATGGTCTTAGGAGTCAGGAGGCGGGCTTTCAGTCTGGCTACTGTATCCAGAACCATTTGACGGGATTCGTCATCCAGACCGATGAGATTCGGTACAGCGTTATGATCTGAAGAGAGCATCCCTGATTAATCCTCTTTGGCGTCGATAACTTGTCTGCCTTTGTACTGACCGCAATTAGGGCATATATGGTGGGGGAGTTTAGGTTCTCCACATTCCGGACACGTGGAAATAGATGGCGCTTCAAGATTTTGATGAGAGCGCCTCATATCCCGTTTGGATTTGGACGTTTTATGCTTTGGAACTGCCATGAGTAATCTCCTAACTATCTGTTAATTAAAATTTTATTGTATTTATCACTATGGTCGTGAAAGTGTAGGCATTAGTAATTGAATCTGACGGCTTTGTCAAGCTTTTAATTGTTCGATATCGATTTGCTCCATTGCAGCATCTATGTTGTTTGTCATGAAAAATTGTGATATGTGTTTTTATAGATTGCTTTTTTAAATAACGAATGAATGCTTTTTGCCAGTTGTCGATATAAACGAGTAGATGCGTTGACTTATATAGGAAATAAGATTTTATCGTTATAATGGTCTGTTATATTAAATAATATTTAATCAGGAATACAATTATGAGTACAATTATCACTCGATTTCCTCCCAGCCCTACGGGATATTTGCATGTGGGAGGAGCGAGGACGGCTTTATTTAACTGGTTTTATGCACGCCACACCAAGGGCCGATTTATTCTGCGTATTGAAGATACCGACACGGTGCGTTCAACGCAGGCATCGGTGGACGCTATTTTCGATGCTCTAAAATGGCTGGGCATTGATTGGGATGAAGGGCCATACTTTCAAACCCAAAGATTCCACATTTACGCCGAGTATGTTCAGAAGCTTCTGGATTCAGGCCACGCATATTACTGCACCTGTTCCGCTGAAAAAGTGGAAGCCATGCGTCAGCAGGCGATGGCGACCGGGGGAAAACCCAAATATGATGGTACATGCCGGGAAAAAGGACTGGCCAAATGCGAAAATGCGGTCGTTCGTTTTCGAGCGCCTCAAACCGGAACGACGGTTATTCATGATGTCGTCAAAGGCAATATCGTGTTCCAGAACGCGGAACAGGATGATTTTATTATTCAACGCAGTGATGGAACGCCGACGTATAATTTTGTGGTGGTGGTGGATGATATCTGCATGGGTATCAATACCATCATCCGCGGCGACGATCATGTCAACAATACGCCCCGCCAAATCATGCTCTATAAAGCTCTGGGCGCCGAGCTTCCGGTGTTTGCGCATGTGCCGATGGTTCTCGGCAAAGACAAAACCCGCCTGAGCAAACGGCATGGCTCCATGTCCGTGACCGAATATCGGGATATGGGATTTTTGCCGGAAGCCATGATCAATTATCTGGTGCGACTGGGATGGTCCTGTGGCGATCAGGAATTTTTTACACGGGAAGAACTGATCGAAAAATTTTCTCTGGAACATATCGGCAGATCGGCGGGTGTGTTTGATATGGATAAGCTTCTGGCGCTAAATGCCGATCATATCAAAGCAACGCCGCCGCGTGTTCTGACCCCGCATCTGATGCCTTTTTTGAAATCGAATGGATATGCGGCAGAGGAAGGCGATTATCTGGACCAGGTGATTCTGACATTGAACGCTCGCTGTAAAACGCTGCTTGAAATGGCGGAACAGGCTCGTTTTTATTATGTGGATACCGTGGAGTATGACTCGGCGGCCGCAGAAAAAGTTTTAAAGCCTGAATGTCTTGATTCCTTGAATCTGTTATTACGCCAGATGGAACCCTTGACAGACTTTTCTGTTGCCGCGCTTGAAAAAGTTTTTTTGACCATAATGGAGACAACAGGGCTGAAACTTGGAAAAATTGCTCAGCCTGTCCGGGTTGCGCTGACCGGTAAAACCGCCAGTCCTGGTATTTTTGAAATTATTGAAATTTTAGGAAAAGCAAAAGTCATTGACCGTTTGCAGCAAGCGGTGACATATATCGAAAACAGGGGTTGACGGTGGATTCTGAACGATTATAGAAGCAGTATATTTGGGGGATTATGATCCGGGTAAAAGATATTATGACAACAACGGTGCTTTCTGTAACGCCTGAAACCGAAATTGTTCAGGCAGCTAAAATCATGCTGGAAAAACGGATTAATGGCCTGCCGGTCGTCAGTAGTCAGGGAAAGGTGGTGGGCATTATCTGTCAGAGTGATCTGGTATCTCAGCAAAAGAGTGTCCCCATTCCATCCTTGTTTTCTTTGCTGGATGGATTTATGCCACTGACATCCTTAAAAAAAATAGAAAAAGAAGTGGAAAAGATCGCCGCTATCACGGTAAGTCAGGCGATGTCGTCCAAACCTGTGACGGTGTCACCCGAAACGGCGATTGAAGAGGTTGCCTCATTGATGGTGGATAAAAGTTTTCATACGCTGCCCGTTGTGGACGACGGCAAATTGGTCGGTGTTGTCGGAAAAGAAGATGTGCTGAAAACCCTCTTGCCATCCTGAGGCGGAAGCCCGCTGTTACCGGCCTTGATGGATGTTTCACGTGAAACAT
>LKPX01000144.1 GCA_001443525.1 Desulfobacteraceae bacterium RAAP-1
AATTTAGCCATTGACGGCCGAAAGAGCAGTTCTGTTTTATGGAATTCCATTGACTGGAAGAAGGTAAATCAGGCTGTAAATCGTCTGCAAACACGTATCGTGAAGGCGTTAAAAGCCGGGAACATGGAATGTACGACTACTGGCTCGGTCATTCGCCGGCAAACTCATAGCCGTTAAACGAGTGTCTGAAAACCGTGGAAAAAGAACGGCAGGTGTTGACAATAAATTGCTTGATACACCTGCAAAGAAGTGGCGGCAAGCCGAAAGGTTAAACTTGGCAGCCTACAGGCCGCAGCCCCTTAAACGCATTTATATCCCTAAAAAGAATGGTAAAAAACGTCCGCTTGGTATTCCGGTAATGCAGGATAGGGCTGAACAGGCATTGGAACTACTGGGACTTGACCCGGTGGCATCCGCTCGTCTTTCTGGACAGGATGCTACGAGTTTATGGACACTCAGGTGAAAGAAGGCCGATCACCGATTGAATATCTTTTTGTTATATGTCTTGGCTTTACGGCCCAAAACAATGGGAACTGCAAAATCACTGTCATCCGAGACCCCACTCCGCAGAGGTTGCGGCTGAGACTAACCAAAGTAGAAGTCTGAGAGTTCCCAATCGGGTAACTGGGGGTTTTTCTCCATCAGTCCACAAATTAGAAATACGGCTTCAACAGTCAGCAGGGTCATGTGGCAGTGGAAGGATATGGGTGGGGGCTATAAATAATTTCAACGATATACGCCACCATCATCATAGACGGGTCCCAATGCCGATATATCTGGCTGGAAAAGCGGGACGACCACGATGGTATGGAAGCAATTAACCGGGAATACGTCAATTCGTTTGACAGGCATGTCTTCAATATCATAGGGTCATTTTGGATGGATGAGTGGGTCAGGAGAATCAATGTATGGAACAATATCTCAAGTGCAGCGAATATATTGATTGGAAGCATCCTTTGGTGGTTGCAAAAGCTAAGGAGCTTGCAGCCGACTGCCGTTCAGATGAAATAATGGCTAAGAGCTGCTACAAGTTTGTTAGGGATTCTATCTTGCATAGCTGGGATTATCAAAAAAATCACGTTACTTGCAAAGCCTCAGATGTATTAATTCATGGCACGGGTTACTGTTACTCAAAAAGCCATTTGCTGGCCGCACTCCTAAGGGTCAACGCCATTCCGGCAGGACTCTGTTACCAGCGGCTATCGGTTGGCACTGGTGGCCCTCCATACAGTCTTCATGGCCTGAATGCGGTATATCTGAAAGAACATGGCTGGTATCGTATTGATGCCAGAGGTAACAAACCAGGTGTGGCTGCGGATTTTAATCCGCCAAAAGAAACATTGGCTTTCCCAATTATTGAGGCATCTGAGAGAGATTTACCAGAAATTTGGGCTGAGCCACTTCAAATTGTGGTAAAGGCATTAATCCAAAATGAAAGTGTTGAGCAGGTTTATGAGAATCTGCCTGATATTGAAGTAATAACAACAAGCTAACAAGTCGTCCAGCTGACGCCAAGCACGCATCGGTTTCTCCAGTAAGGCGGTTTAGCTCTGCGTTATGCTCTAAGACCATTATCAAAAAGGAATACTGGAATGGAACACTTTCCCGGGTTTATGAAAAATGTAAAAAACAAAATCGATGCCTCACAACAAAACACTAATGATATTGAAGGCTATTATTATGAAGGGAAAGATGATTCACAAATCGCATTTTGGGAATGCTACTCTGACCGGATATCAAAGAAACATTCTCATGATTTTGATGAATATATGATTTGTGTGAGCGGAGAATACACAGCTTATTTAAATGATAAAGAAATAATATTACTCCCAGGTAATGAGTTGTTTATTCCTAAAGGGACAGAACAATGGGGCAAATGCAAAGCCGGAACAAGAACAATTCATGCCTTTGGTGGAAAAAGAATTAAATAAATCCAGCACATCGCCCGGCATGCAGGTCCGCACAGGCTGTCAGGTCGATGCGGAGATGGAAATGGGGGCTATAAAAAATAAGAAGGGAGTTGTCTCTGGCTCATGGTACTGGTACCCGAAGCCACAAAATGGGGTAGATTTTGAATCGATGACGATGATGCTAAAGACAATTATATGAAAATGGTCAATTTTCATTCTTCGTTGTGCCCGCCCCAAGCTTGGGAGTTAGTTAGAACCCTCGAATTTTCTTGAATATGTTTGGCAGTACAAGTTAAGCTCTTTGAAATAGGAGGCTTTTAAATGAATAATGATGGAATGACATTCGGCGAGGCTTTGGAAGAGTTAAAAAGAGGAAAACTGATTTGCCGGAAATCTTGGTCTGGTGAGTACTGGCTATCTCTTTCCAAATCGGCCCCGACCAAAAGGATCAATATTTTCAGTGCTGGCGAGAAGATAACCGATAATCCAGGTGATGAATGGACTGCTTATCATGAAGACATTCTGGCTGAAGACTGGATAATATTTGAATAACATAAACAATGCCAGTGACACTTCAGCTCATCATAAATATGCCGACCAAAAAAGGAGAAATAATTTGTGACCAACGGCGATACCCACAGCAAAACCATCGGCTACATTCTTTGGATCTTCGGTTTCACCGGAAGCCATCGTTTCTACTATGGAAAACCGGTAACCGGCACTATATAGTTCTTTACACTCGGTCTGCTGGGCATCGGTTGGCTTATCGACCTGTTTTTGATCCCGGGCATGGATCGCCAGGCGGACCTCCGATTTGCCGCCGGCTCCAAGGGCTACACCATTGCCTGGATTCTGCTCACCTTTCTTGGATTGTTTGGAGCCCATCGTTTTTACATGGGAAAGTGGATCAGTGCGGTTGTCTACCTGCTGACCGGAGGGCTTTTGGGACTGGGGTTACTTTACGATCTGTGGACCTTAAACGACCAGATCGCTCAGGTGAATCAACGATAGCTTTTGACCTGCCTCAGGATTTTAATCCGCAAAACCGATCTGCAATAATGAGATACGAATCCAGGCTTGAAAGGCGGATGCTGTCGCTAAGATGAGACCGGCCGGCAAGGAAGACCTTCTCTCCCTCAGAATGAAGGCAGGGGCTATAAACTACCGTATGCGGATTTAATGTCTCATATACTGGTACCCCGAAAAACAAAATGGATTGAATTTTATTGGCATGGTTAAGATGGCTTGTTGTCAGTAAATTTTCGACAACGCTGTCTTAATGCTGTTCAGTTGCTCTTTATTATTGGCGAAATTTAGAACAATGGCTGAACAATAGACGCATATATGAGTTGAGAGATTCGCCCCCGGTTTTTAGAGACTGAAGGGTGTGGTTCCTTTGTGCTATTCAAATGGGGACTGGGGGAGAAAAACCACTGGTAATCCGATTATTCAAATTATAATTTTTCTTGAATTTGAAATTCTTTTTTATCGACTGTGGATTTGTACAATTTGTAGTAGCTATATGATTTTACTCCTTCAACCAATCACAGATGAACGACTTCCCAAGTGTTGTGTCCAAATTCAACCCAGCCTGTTTGATGCGGTATGCTATTTATTATGAGTTGCCTTATATACAGAAACTGCTTAACTACTGGTTCGCTGGAAAAGATGGAGAAGAATGATATGCCAACATTTAATGAAAAAGACTTGTCGACCTTGCTGCTGGAAAACACTATTCTCCGATCAGTTGAGCCCGGAATCTACTCTGTATTCCCCGATAATGAATCCGGCAATGAGTATGATACTCAGTTCGGTTTTATATACGACATGGTTGCGTGCAATCCGATCTACAACCGTCTTATTTGGGGATATTCGGTCAAAATGTTCTCCAAAATTGCAACTGATGCACTTCAGTCTTCGCCCGAGGGTAATGTTTTGGACCTTGGCTGCGGTTCCCTCGCATTTACAGCAAAAGCATATAGCCAATACGCAAAACGGCCAGTGGTTTTAGCAGACCAGTCATTGAAAATGCTTAGAATGGCTAAATCAAGGTTAATAAAACAAATTGGCAAGGTGCCGGACAATCTGGTTTTCCTTCATTCCGACGCTCTTAATCTACCATTTCAAGAAAATGCATTCGCAACTATCATTTCCGAGAATTTGCTGCACTGCCTTGATGAAACAAGTATCTTATTGAGACAATTGAGAAACATCATATCAGAGAACGGCAAAATATATTTTACGACGTTGGTAAAAAGCAATCGTCTGGCTGACAAATACCTTCAAGCGTTGGCAAGCAGCGGAAAGCTAATTTCTAGAACTGTGGCTGACCACAAAGAAACTTTCAAACAGGTTGACTTGGTTGCAACATACGAAACATATGGTAATCTTTTGTTGATCCAGTGCGAAAAATATCAAAAAATCAGCGAAGCAGTCGTTCCAGCGGATTTTGCAACTGCGTGGGTCCGCTGAACTCAAGGTTATACAGATAGACATATCGCACTTAATGTAAGGGGCCTTAAATGATGAAAAATAGTAGCATTAATTATTTTGTGCCTAAGCGAACATTCGGAAATACCGGCGTGAAAATATCTAAACTCTGTCTTGGCGGAGGTTCTTTTACAGGCACAGCCAGCCAGGCATTGCTGGATGAAGCCCTGAAGTATGGCATAGACTGCTGGGAGATCGTTTCATTTATTAGTGGAAATGTATATTATGAATATTTTAACAAGCATCCAGAAATACGAGATAATGTCTTTTTAACCGGAAAGGTATATTCAGCAGATCCGATTGTCATGCAGGAACAACTTGACAAAGCACTCAAAGAAAACGGGACAACTTTTCTAGACTTTCTGGCTATTCATCCGGTAGATAATATCATGGTACTCACTAATGATGTAAGAAAATGGGTTGAAAAGGTCAAAAAGGAAAAAAAGATTCGTTTTTTTGGATTTTGTACCCATAAAAATATGGACAACTGCCTGAGTGGTGCAGCTGAGCTTGGCTGGATAGATGGGATTCAAACTGTCTATAATTATAGGTTGCAGAGCATTAAAAGCATGGAAGATGCCCTACAGAAATGTCACGAAAAGGGTATTGGGATATTTGCTGTCAAGTCTATGGGCCTCACTGTTCAGAAGAAAGACAAATTGCATAGGTTTCCGCTTAATGAAGAGAAATTGAATACTAAATTTGCTGTTCACGGTATGTCCTTTGAGCAGGCGAAGTTGAAAGCAATCTGGCAGAACCCTAATTTGACATCCACCTGCTCTCTCATGCCTGACATCATGATTTTACAAGCAAATGCTTCAGCAGCGATGGACGAACACCCTCTTAACGTTGAAATACAGGAATTATTAACTGAGTATTCAGATAGTACAGGACATTATTTCTGCAGACGATGCGGTATATGCGATACTGCAAATACCGATAAGATTCCCATTTTCAATCTCATGGAAATGCTTATGTATTCGAGAGGATATGGGGCAAAGGTAAAGGAGTTGATAGCGAAAAGATTTAAACAGATTCCAATTGATATTCGAGAAAAAATAACTGACAGCGATTATTCGGGTGCTGAAAAAATATGCCCTCAAAAAATGCCAATAGTTCAACTCATGAGAGAAGCCTACAAGGAATTTAGCAAATAATATCACATTTTATGGAATAACACTGTAGATTCCGATCAAATGATGTAAGGAGATTCTATGAAAAAAGTTATCAGGTCACTGACACTTGTGTTCACAGCGTTGCTGGTTATCACCGCTCAATCCTTTGCATCTGAGCAGAAAGTAATAAAACCGAGTCCGGATGAAGCGTTAATAATAATGCAGAATGGCAACAAGCGGTTTGTCTCCGGTAAAGCGATTTATCCCCATAACGATTCGGCAAGGCTTCATTTGGCCGGAACGTCGAACCAGGGCGATTATGCCTATGCGACCGTCATAGCATGTTCGGATTCGCGGGTACCAGTTGAGTTGATTTTTGATGCCGGGGTGATGGATATTTTTGTAGTTCGCGTTGCGGGAAACGTCTGCAACACGGATGAAGTCGGTTCCATCGAGTATGGATTGGCCCATGTCCATACACCCCTGCTGGTTGTGCTGGGTCATACCCAATGTGGGGCGGTAACGGCGGTTACGCAGGAAATCATTGGTCAAAAACACCAATTAGAACGTAATATTCCACCCCTTATTAATGCGATTGAGCCTGCGGTCAAGAGAGCTTTCGAGCTGCATCGGGATGTTCATGGAGATAATATCATTCCGTTTGCTATTGAAGAAAACGTATGGCAGGCAGTCCATGACCTGTTTATGAAAAGCCCAGCTACCCGAAATATAGTCAAAAACGGGCATGTCAGAGTCGTCGGTGCGATTTACGATGTCGCCACCGGAAAAGTCAACTGGCTGGATTCCACCAAGGTCGTCGGAATTTTAAAACAGGTTGAAGCGTCTCCTGACAAACAAACAGCTGTCTTTGCAACGGATTGAGATGACATTCAATAATAAAATACTTAATGATATGAGCAAGTATGATGCCTTCGTAAAAAGTCGAATTTCGGACGGCTTCGTAAAATGTTCGCAGGCAAGGCGTGCAAATCCTGAGGAATGAAGCGTACTTTTCGTACGCTGCAATGACGAAGGATGCAGCACAACGCAGCATGC
>LKPX01000145.1 GCA_001443525.1 Desulfobacteraceae bacterium RAAP-1
GAAATTTTATTCAAAAGTTCGCAAACACTCGCCGCATTGATGTAGGTTTCATTGGTGACAGTAATAAGTTCATGCGTAATGGCATTTATGGCGCCTATATTTGCGTCCTTTGACACCCGCAAACACCCCATGCCGATGGCGGCCATAACTGTGTAACGCGAAATACGGCCAAACGGTCAAGATAACCACCGAAGCAGGTTCTGCCGAAATCGATGCGGACCTGACCTGCCCCAGGCCCGGAAGGGCTACATGATGCTCCCAAACCATTTCGGGTTCAGCTTCGACGGAAAGACCTATGGCATCGGGGTCAACAAACTGACCAGTTCGAAACACAGAGAATTGATCACCGGCAATCCCATCTGACGCTACGTACCCTGCCGTGTGGAAGCTCTTTAAAACCAGGAGAAAGAAATATGACGACAACCTATCCGGACTCGATAGACGTTCATAGTTTTTTGTCTAACCCATATTTTTTCATCTTCCGAAAGAACGTCCGTCTTGCCATGCCAATGCTAGCCGCCGCTTTTTCTCTGTGCCACTTATGCTTTATCAGGCTTTCTTCAATAAGATTCTTTTCGTAACGTTCAACCGAACCCCTGTGGTCATCTGATCCAATAGCGGAAAGATTTTTGTTTGTATGAGTATCGGTGTGTATCGGTGTTTCCGGGGAAGTGGCCAAGCTGAAATGACCTAAAGAGACATAGCGACGCAAGACATTCTGCAGCTCTCGCACATTGCCCGGCCAGTCGTGCTGCTGAATGGCCTCCATGATTTCACCTGTCAATGGTGGAAGTTGAGATTCTTTGCCGAATTCATTCATAAAATGTTCAACTAAAAGAGGAAGATCCTCTTTGCGGTCCCGAAGTGGAGGGAGCTGAATCGGAAGGATGTGAATACGATAGAAGAAATCTTCCCGCATTAGCCCTTGTTTGACCTGCTCTTGCAAATTTCTATTGGTAGCGGCAATAAAGCGGGTATTAACATAGCGGGTTTCATCTCCGCCGATCGGAATGTAGCCACGGCCATCGAGAACACGCAGTAATTTTACCTGCATGTTGAGGCTGAGTTCTCCCAGTTCATCAAGGAAAAGTGTGCCATTGTCGGCCAAGTCCAGATATCCTTTTTTATCACGGCTGGCTCCGGTAAAGGCACCTCTTCTATATCCGAAAAATTCGCTTTCCAGCAGATTTTCCGGAATGGCACCACAGTTGACCGTTACAATATTTTTGTTCTTCCTGTCAGATAAATCGTGAATTGCCCTAGCGACCAGTTCCTTTCCTGTTCCAGATTCACCGATGATCATGACATTAGCATCAGTTGCCGCAGCTTTTAAAATAAATTCATATACTTCTCGCATGGCAGAACTTTTGCCGACAATCCTGCCAAATCGATATCGGTCTTTGATATTGGCGCGGAGACGAATATTCTCCTTACGTAACCATTCCTCTCGTTCTCGTAGTTCCTCTGTTGCTTTTTTTCTGTTTGTGATGTCTGAAAAAATCCCTTCAATATTAAAATCTTTCCCTGTGAGATCTTCAAGCAGTCGGGCATGAAGGGATACCCAGATGATGCTTCGATCTTTGCGAAGAAACTGGACTTCAAATCCGGATACCCTTTTTTCCTTCCGGATAAGATCAAGGAAGTGTTCTCTCTCCTCCGGGGATATATAAAGCTGACGACCAATGTCGGTGATATGAGACATCAGATCATCGGGGGAGTCATAAGCCAATATTTTAGCCATCGCGGGATTGGCGCTGATAATCTGTCCGGCAATGGTCGTCTGGTAGATGCCTTCAACCGCATTTTCGAAAATTCGACGGTACTTCTCTTCTGTCTTTTTCAATCTCGCGTAGAGGCTGGCATTATCTATAGAAACGGCCATCTGCGCAGTGAGCATTCGAATGACTTCCATGCTGATGGACGAGAATACGCCCGGAATTAATCGGCTTTCTAAATACAGGATACTGATCAGCCGTTGTTTATGAATGATGGGACAGCAAAAGAGAGCTCGTGGCTGCCTGCTCATGATATAGGGATCGTTATTAAACAAATCATTTTTTGTAACGTCATCGATAACTAGAAATTCTCTCGTCCGTGCAACATAGTGGATAATAGCGGTTGAGATATCTTGTGCTTTTTCTATTGGAACGTCATGGAAAAGAAACACATCGCCAGGTCCTGCTTTATATTGTGCGGCAATTTTCAAGTCTCCCTGCATACACATGACCAACGACCCTCTTTCGGCCCCTGAATTTTCAATGGTAAAATGCATGAGAGCAGCAAGAAGCTTCTCCAGATCGATTTCACCGTGAATAACCTGTGAGGCCTTCATTACCGTTACCAGATCAAGCTCTGAAGCAAATAATCCGCCAGATGATGTCTGCAAAGTCCCCTTGTATGGAAAGGTTATGTCTGTTGTGATCTCCCCGTTTCCATCCAGTTTCGCCAGTTTTTTTTCAATCTGCGCAATTTTGGCATAACAGCCCCAGGAGGAATAACAGGTAAGAGCTCGACGCAAAAACGTTTCGGCAAAGAATTGCTTTCCCCTCCTTAGCCAGTAGCCGGCGATGAGTTCATTCGACAGAGCCTCATCATGAATGAAATGCTGAATACGAGCTGTTTCGATTGCCAGATGGTAATGCTCGACTGCATCTTCATGGTTGCCCAGAATCGACAAATGTTCTGCCTGCATAAGATGGTATTTCGTTTGATAATTGTCCGGACATTGGCCAGCCCACGAACGCATTCTTTTAAGGCTGGTTTCCGCTTTTTTCAGAATCAGCTCCTGTTGCGAGGAAGAAGCGCTATGATAGAAGGCCATACGAGCAAGAGCACCATAGTAAGCAATCAGCGGCACAGCCAGCGGACCACCATATTCACCCACATCTTCTTTGTCGGCCAACTCTGTATAGTAGATAGCTTTTTCATAATTGCCGAAAAGGTAATAAAGCAATAACTTACAAAAATAGAGATAGAAAATACCTAATCTGTTGTTTGCTTGTTGATAAAGAAGGAGCAATGTTTCTTCACCATCGGTAAAACGACAGGGGTCTTGAGATCTCCCCAAAAGATTCAGTACGGTCTGATGAAAGGTCTTAAGAAAACGAAGAGATGTTTCCTGTTTGAGTTTTTTGACGATGTTTTGGTTTTCTTCCATTTCTCTGTCAACGATTTCGAGCGGTTTTCCTGAGAGAAATGCGTGTTTACAGTAGCAATATATATTGTAGGAGGCAAACTCGAAATCCCCTACCTCTAAAGCCGAACGATAGCCTTTGACAGCCAGATCAAGTGTTTCCCGAAGAGGAACTTTCCAGTGGTTGATGTAGCAACTCACGGCATGAATGGCCTGCCCTTTGTGTTCCAACGTATTGCGTTTCTTCGCAAGAGAAAGGGCAAGTGCGCCGAATCGATAGCCAGCTTTGATATCGTTGCCTAATCGGCAAAGCAGAACACCAAAGGCTGCATACAGGAACACTGAACCAGGTGCATTTCCATATCGAATAGCGCCTTGAACCTGTTTGAAAAGAAGATGAGAGAAAAGATCAGGTGTGCCGATATAAATAACGCTGATAATGGACACCAGGATTTTCATGACCGCAAGCTGATGAGGGTCCTGCATTTCCGGAAGATTCACCAGGTTTTCAATCCCTTTTCCTGTCAGCGTTTTCAAGGTTTCTTTCAACAATCGTCTGCTTTCACTTTTCATCCCTCGATCGGGCATGACAACGCCGAGCAGACTGAGAATCTCACGGGCGGCAGAAAGCGCATCCCTCAGTCTGTCCTCTGCCATAAAACCTTTGATTCTGCTTTCATACGCTTCGACGGTATCAAGCGGTGTACGCGCGTATTTTTTTATCGTTTCGAAGGGCTGATCAATCTCGTTTAAATGCCCTGTGAGCCGTAATGTTTCGATATATTCCAGATGCAGGCGGAGTGTCAGATCGTAGCAGGTGCTCCAGCAATCCTCGGGTATCAGCGACATTCCGGTTTTGATGTAATCGAGTGCCGGTTCGAACGCGACTGAAGACTTTGCTTTTTTGCCTGCCACAAGATTCAGGTTTGCCAGCGTCAACCTTTCTTCGGTTGCGCTGATAAATTCGGCGGCAAAATTAAGGTGAATCAGGATATCGAAAATTTCCTCATCTCTTCTGGTCTCATCGAAATTCTCCAGGAGTACTCGTCCGATCAAAAGATGAATCATTTTTCTCTGATCTGCAGGGATGAGGATATAAGCTGCCTGTTGAACACGATCATGCTGGAAACGGTACACTTCCGATACCCTGGTATTACCCTTTTCGTTCTTGCCAATACGTATGACATCAACGGGCACCAGCAAATCCTGTTTGATAGCTGGGATGAGATGACGACGGATTGATATGTCTGATGAATCGGTAATCAGAGAGAGCATCTGTAAATCGAAACGGCTTCCGATACAGGCTGCCATTTGTAGTACCGACCTTGTTTCCTGTGACAGGTGGTGTAATCGATGAATAAGCAAATCTATAACATTATCAGTAAGATCGATATTTTTGATGTTACTGAAATCCCAAATCCAGGATCTTGTCTGCGCATCGAATGTCAAGAGGGATTCCTGATGGAGTGTGGTAAGAAAATGAGAAATAAAAAATGGATTTCCCCCTGTTTTTAAAGTGATCAATTCCGCCAGTTCCTTCACGTCATCGTGACTTTTGTGCAACATGTCTCCGATCATGCTGATTACTGAATCACAGGAAAGTGGAGAAACTTCGATGTAGCGGAGGATACCGCCACTTTTGACGACAGTATCCATGGTGGCGATCAAAGGGTGGGTGTCATCGACTTCGTTCTTGCGGTAAGCTCCGATTAACAGAAGGTGATGAAGTTCCCCCATACCCATTATCAATTCAATCAACTTGAGTGTGGCACTGTCCACCCATTGAAGATCGTCAAGAAAAATTACCAGAGAGTGGGTTTCCTTGCAGAAAATGCGCATGAAGTCGAGGAATACCCGATTGAACCGATTTTGTGCTTCATTTGCACCAAGTTCTATGAGCGCTGGCTGTGGGCCGGTAATCAGTTCCAGTTCAGGGATGACATCTATGATGGCGCGAATATTTGGACCAAGGGAAGAAAGCAGTTCTTCTTTCCATTTATGCATTCGGGATTCGCTTTCGCTCAGGAGTTGATCGATAAGATCCTGAAACGCCTGAACTAACCCGCTATATGGAATTGCACTGTGCAACTGATCGAATTTTCCACGGATATAATAGCCGGTGTGAGCTATAAGCGGCTTGTATATTTCTTGAACAAGAGATGTTTTACCAATGCCGGAATAACCTGAAACCATGATCATTCGGGCAGAATCGCCGCCGATGGTATCGAAGTATTGCAGCAGCAGATCTTTTTCCTGGTTTCGACCATATAACTTTCGCGAAATATTGAGCCGGTCAGAGACATCGTTTCGCCCCGGTGCGAAATAGGCGATCTCTCCTTTTACAGCAAGCTGGCTCAAACATTCATCAAGATCACTTTTCAGTCCCCATGCGCTTTGGTAACGGTCTTCTGGCAATTTGGCCAACAATTTCATAATAATGGCTGAAACCATTTCCGGAACGAGTGCGTTTACTTCACTCGGTGGCAGTGGAAGCCGCGCGAGATGACTATAGACCATTTCAAGGTGATCAGTGCCGGTAAAAGGAACAACTCCGGTCATAAGTTTATAGAGGGTAACGCCAAGAGAATAGAAATCAGTTCGGAAATCGATGGGCCGGTTCATTTTGCCAGTCTGTTCAGGTGACATGTAAGGCAGGCTTTCCGCTGCAATTACAGGCTGACGTGCTATCTGTCCCATCTGTTCCGGGAAGGTTGCGCTTCCAAAGTCCCCTAACCATACATCTCCTGAATCTGATGCATAAAAAATTGTTTCCGGTTTGATATCCTTGTGAACCACATTGCGTTCATGCAAATAGTTCAGAATGGCGGCTACTTTCTTGCCGATAGTCAGGATGTCGCTGAGTTGATAGTGTTTCAAGATGTCGTCTGTTTCCGCGATACATATCCCAGGAAGAGACTCGAGGATAATGGCATAGCTATCTCGATATCTTTCGACACCATAGCACAAGGGAATACCGGGGCCAGAAAGTATGGTCAATACATCACGTTCGTGGCTGAATCTCATCTGGTCTCCTTCTGCGTTCTGTCCGCCAATAGCTATTTTGACGATAACGGGAAGACCATCCTGATTTCTCTTTCCGCGATAATAAGAGCTTTTAGTACCGAAAAAGAGCGGGGTTTGAATTGAGTATCCCGGCAAAAAAAACTGTACTCTTTTTTTTGCCGGGATACTCAATTCAAACCCCGCTCTTTTTCGGTACTAAAAGCTCTTATTATCGCGGAAAGAGAAATCAGGAT
>LKPX01000016.1 GCA_001443525.1 Desulfobacteraceae bacterium RAAP-1
CAGCTTCGCTGTGCCGCGATTCGACGTACTGAATGTACAGTCTCATCGCTGCTCGCTTGCTTTCGCGGTCTCAGTCCGAATGCTTGCTGGAATATCATTTTGAAAGCAAAATGGAATAAAAAAGGGCAGGGGGCAGCAGGAACGAAGTCACTATTTTGAAGGCTGTAGAAACAGGTCGGGACGGTTATGGATACAGATAAAATTTTACTGGATCATGGCAGTGGCGGGAAAATATCTCACGCGCTGATCAGCGCCATGATGCTGCCGGTGTTTCAAAATCCCATACTCGAAAAACTGAATGACGGGGCTGAGCTGCGTATTGGCGCTGAACGTCTGGCGTTTTCAACGGACAGTTATGTGGTGGATCCTATTTTTTTCCCTGGCGGCAACATCGGAGATCTGGCCGTCAACGGAACCGTGAACGATTTGGCCATGTGCGGGGCTGTGCCGCTGTACTTAAGCGTCGGCATGATTATCGAAGAAGGGTTGGGTATTTCAGACCTGCGCGCCATCTTACATCAGATGGGAGTTGCCGCCAAATCCGCCGGAGTGCAGATCGTGACCGGCGATACCAAAGTGGTTCCCAGGGGCGCGGCGGACAAGATATTCATCAACACTTCCGGGGTGGGCCGTATTCCGGACGGTGTGGAAGTTTCAGGGCAGAGGGCAAAACCCGGTGATCGGATTTTGCTCAGCGGAACCATCGCCGACCATGGCATTGCTATTCTGACGCGCCGGGAGGGAATGATGTTCGATGCTCCGATTGTCAGCGATACTGCGGCGCTGAATCATCTGGTGCAGCGGATGCTGGCGGTGGATCCGGATATCCATGTGCTGAGAGACCCTACCCGCGGAGGGCTTGGCACCACACTGAACGAAATCGCCGGGCAATCCCGCGTCGGCATACGGATTATGGAAGACCGGATTCCCGTCCGGCCGGAAGTGGCGGCTCTGTGTGAACTGCTGGGGTTCGATCCGCTGTATATCGCCAATGAAGGCAAACTGGTGGCGTTCATATCTCCGGAGCGGGCGGACGCTGTGCTGGCGGCGGTTCGTGATGACGAACACGGAAAAGATGCCTGTTTTATCGGGGAAGTGGTGTCCGAACCGGCAGGTCGGGTGTTTATGCAGACGGGCATTGGCGGCATGCGTATTGTCGATATGCTGACCGGTGAGCAGCTTCCCAGAATATGTTAATTTCGAAATGTGACGACTTCGTAAAAAGTCCGCAGGCTGCGTTGCGCTGCATCCTTCGTCATTGCAGCGTACGACAAGTACGCTTCATTCCTCAGGATTTGCGCGCCTTGCCTGCGAACATTTTACGAAGCCGTCTAAAAATCGACTTTTTACGAAGCCATCTAATGTCATTTTGAAAGCAAAATGGCATAAGACTGTTAAGAGAGTTATGTTGTTGAAGGATTTCAATTGAATATTTATCTGGTGAGTCTGGGCTGCGCCCGCAATCTGGTGGACAGTGAAGTGATGTCCGGAAAACTCAAAAGCGCCGGTCACTGTCTGATACAAACCCCCGAAGACGCCGATGTGATCGTTGTGAACACGTGCAGCTTCATTGAAGCCGCGGCCAATGAATCCATCGATACTGTTCTGGAACTGGCGGCCTGCAAAAAAGAGGGTGAATGCCGGCAGCTGGTTGTAACCGGATGTCTTCCGCAGCGCTATGGGGATGAGATCGTTTCGGCGCTTCCGGAAGTAGATATTTTTCTGGGGACCGGCGCCTATGACCGGATTCTGGATGCGATCGAAAAAAAGCCCATGATGTCGGCATGTATGCTTCCCGATCCGGACATGATCGTGGTTGACAGCGCCGACGTGCCTCGGGAGATCACCACCGGTCCTGCCGCCTATCTGAAAATCGCCGAAGGATGCAGCCGCCATTGCACTTACTGTATTATCCCCAGGCTGCGCGGCAGGCAAAAGAGCCGGTCCATCGGCGACATTGTTGCAGAAGCCGAAAAGCTGGCGGCGTCGGGCGTTCGGGAGCTGACCCTGGTGGCGCAGGATACCACGGCGTATGGACAGGATTTGCCGGAGGCCGTCGATCTTTCCATGCTTTTAGAGAGATTGTCCCGGATTTCGGATGATATCTGGATCCGATACTTATACGGGCATCCGGAAAGCATCACCGATGTCATGATCGAAACAACGGCGGCCCATCAGAATATCTGTCCGTATTTCGATATTCCGGTGCAGCATGCCAGCGATGCCGTGTTAAAACGCATGGGCAGACATTATGGCGCGGATATGCTTTTTAAGCTGTTTGAAAAGATTCGGCGCATTCTGCCGGAAGCAGCGCTGCGTACCACGCTTATTACGGGATTTCCGGGTGAAACCGATGCGGATTTCCGGCAACTGCTGTCTTTTGTCAGCGAAGTCCGGTTCGATCATCTGGGGGTTTTTGTGTATTCCGACGCTGACGATCTGCCGTCCCACCATCTGTCAAATCCTGTTTCAGCGGCGATTGCCAGACGTCGGCGTGACCGTCTGATGAAGATGCAGAAAAAGATATCAGCCCAAAAAAATCAGGCGCACCTAGGGAAAATTTATCCGGTTCTGGTGGAATCCTCTCCGGAAACGGGGGTGTATCTGGGCAGGACCCGTTTTCAGGCGCCGGAAGTCGATGGATTGACCATTCTTCACACGGAACATCCGTCCATCGGAGATATCGTTTCTGTTCAAATTACCGATGCCCTGGAATACGATCTGGTTGCAGAGCCCTGACAGGACGCTGCTGAACCAGTAACATGAGGGTATCAGAGGAACTGTTATGAATGACTTGAAAAACCGTATTCTGGAAATGGTGCGGGACGACCTGACCGGCATTGAAGCGGCGCTGATTGAAAATCTCAAGCCCAATGTCGAGCTGGTATCCACGGTAGCCAGGCACATCCTGTTCAGCGGCGGCAAGCGGATGCGTCCACTGTTGATGGTGCTTTGCGCCCGGATGTGCCATTACCAGGGAGATTACGATAAGACCTTTTCCATTATTTTTGAGTATCTGCATGCCGCCACACTGCTCCATGACGATGTGGTGGATGAGGCTCTCATGCGCCGGGGAAAACCGGCGGCGCATCATCTCTGGGGCGGCGCCGCCGCAGTTTTGACCGGCGATTTTCTGCTGGCCAGATCCCTGGCGATTGCTGCTGAAACCCATAACATCAGGATCATTCAGACCATTTCTGAAATCACCGAAAACATGGCGCAGGGAGAAATTCATCAGCTCATGCGTAAAGGTGATTTGCATTTGTCTGAAGCTGAATATCTGGAAGTGATCCGGCGCAAGACCGCTGTGCTGTTTCAGGGTGCCTGCCGGGTCAGCGCACTGATTGCGGATGCGCCGGCGTCCTGGGAAACAGCGCTTTCAGATTATGGCTATCATCTGGGCATGGCGTTTCAGATGGCGGATGATCTTCTGGATTATACGGATGACAGTCTGGCTCTGGGTAAAACCGTTGGCGCGGATCTCCGGGAAGGCAAGCTGACCCTTCCGGTGATTTATGCCTTAAATGCCGCCGGTTCTGAAGACCGGTTACGCATGGAAGCCATCATCAGCAATGAGACATTTTCGACGCAGGATTTTCAGGCGCTGATCACATATCTTCATCGCTATGGGGGTGTTGCCTACACGCAGCAGCAGGCTTCAGCGCATATTCAGGCGGCTCGAACCGCCATCGCCCGCTTTGAGCCGTCTCCCACGCGCGAGCTGTTGATGGACATTGCGGATTATACATTACAGCGCAAAGGATGACGATGTTGGGCCTTACGAAGGGTGCAGCACAACGCAGCATCCAGACTTTTTACGAAGCCGTCAAGGATGGTTTCGGACATAAGCATGCAAATCATCAGGAGGCGTTATGAGAACTGACAGATATGTACGATGGATTTTTTTCTGTTGCATCCTGGTATGTTACACCGCAGTATCTGCTGCGGATGAATCGTTTTCGCTGAAAACGGTCGAAGGCATCGGAGCGGCGAAAATTCAAGGTTCTATTGTGGACACTCGGAACACCGCCGTTTCGAACGGGTTGGCGGCAGCGGTGGAGCGGGCTGCTCTGGACAGCATTCCTCCTGAAACTTTCTCCGCCAATTTCCCGGCCATTGCGGATATCCTGTCAAAAAATGTCAATCAGTTCGTTCAGGGGTACAAGGTGATGGCGGAATCCAGAAGCGGCGGATTTTATCGTATTCTGGTTCAGGCGAATATATTTACCGGCGCTATCCAGAAGCAATTGAGCGCTGTCGGTATCTCCCTGGTTGATAAATCTCTGCCGTCGCTGCTTCTGATGGTTACCGAGCAGCGTTCGAGCACGGCATCTGTCCAGTACTGGTGGGCGGATGCAGGAGGGGGTATGCCCGCTACCGAATCCACATTATCACGGATTCTTGCAGAAAAAGGATACGCCATCATACCCCATGACAAGATTGCTGCAACAGACCCCGTTCTGACGTCGGTACATCAAAATCCGGCACCGGGGAACTCTCAGATTGCCGATATCGGAACCAGGGCCGGTGCGGATATCGTGGTTTTTGGTACATCGTTGATTCAGCCTGCCGCCGGCGCTGTAACGGGTTTGGGTTCCAACGCCATAACGGCGTTTGTCAAATTGCGTGCTTTGCGCGCGGGTACCGGCGAAGAACTCGCAGTGGCTGAACAGTCGTCCAGCGCTGCTGCAGGCGCCGAAGATCAGGCAATCACCACCGCCCTCACGGCGGCCTGTACCGATTTGAACAATCAGTTGACGTCCGCATGGCAAGGGCAGATCAAAAAAGCCGCGTCAGTTGAAGTACAGATCGAAGGCGCCGGTCAGCTTGGCTATTATTCGGCATTCCGGACGGCTTTAAGCAAAATTTCAGGGGTTAAAGACATTCAGATCAAGGAGATGCAATCCGGTAAATATATACTTTCGATGGAATATTCCGGCGGCGCCCGTCAACTGGCGGATATCCTGCTGCTGAAGACCTGGAACGGGTTCGATGTAACCATCCCGGAGGTCGGGCAGAACCAGATGAGAGTCATTCTGGGGCCTAAAAAACCCTGAAAGTCTATTTATCGCAGGCAAAACGAAAATATTTTTTTATGGGCAGGTATTTTGAAATATCCCAGATTAACCATCAACATTCCAAATTTACTTACGGTTATAAGAATACTGTTAACGCCGCTATTTGTCATTTTTCTGATGAAGGAGATGTTCAAGATGGCGATTCTGGTTTTTGCAATAGCGGGAATCAGTGATGGTCTGGATGGGTTCATCGCCCGCTGTTATAACCAGCGGACAGAGCTGGGGGCATATCTGGACCCCATTGCAGATAAATTTCTGCTGATGGCATCGTTCATCTGCCTGGGAATATTGAAATTCATTCCGAGCTGGCTTGCCGTGATTGTTATCAGCAGGGATATCGTGATAGTGGTCGGTATTGCGGTATTGACGATTATGGATATCAAAATCCGGATACATCCCAGCATGATCAGTAAAATCACAACATTTTTTCAGTTGATAACCGTGTTGTGTACATTGATATACCTGGAGAATTCTTCCAGTCTTCTGATCAGAAATGTTGTTTACTGGCTCACTGCTGCACTAACGACGGTTTCGGGGCTGCATTATATGGTGGTAGGGTTGAATACGCTTCAGAACCCTGATGCATGACGGCTTCGTAAAATGTCCGCATGCTGCGTTGCGCTGCATCCTTCGTCGTTGCGGCGTACCCAAAAGTACGCCTCACTCCTTGCGGATTTGCGCGCCTTGCCTGCGAACATTTTACGAAGCCGTCCGAAAATCGACTTTTTACGAGAGCATCAAGCATGAAAACCGCCGGAGATTCGGAATTTTCATAAAACCGGCGCGGTTTTTGTTGACAAGCCGCAGAGCTGGTGATATCTATTAGAAAGATCACAGGCACGTAGCTCAGCGGGAGAGCACTACCCTGACACGGTAGGGGTCGTTGGTTCAAACCCAATCGTGCCTACCATAAAAATAAAGGGGTTATGACGAAAGTCATAACCCCTTTTGATTTTTCTTTATGGTAATCAATCAATTCGCAGCGGATTAAGTCTGCGCGTCACCGAAAGCGGGAATTTGGGGGCCATCTGATTCATTGCTTCCATATCGATATTGTCCAGTTCCAGCTCATCCCCGGCCGGTAGAGCTTTTCGAAGATGCAGGGTATCCAATACCGCTTTTTCAGGTGTTGCGATATAAAAATCATCTACCCGGATGAATCCGAAAAAAAGGGCAGGTGAAATTTTTGAAAATTCGATGGTGACGCCCTGATACGGGATATTTCTGCACTTTCCAACCGCCGGACTTAATGTAATGATGGTGCAGATCACTGGGGATTGCAGGCTGACGCCATGATAATTCAATGCCCATTCCCCAGACACATAAGCGGGTGGCCGGAGGAAACAGCCGACGGTTTCCACCCGCGGGAAGCCGCAAAGGAACGAATTGATGTAATGGCCTCTCATCAGCCGGTGAATCAGGCCATTTTTCAGTGCCCGGGATAAAAACATGGCCGGGTGAGGGGTCAGTTTTTCCACATCCTCTATGCGGAACAGTTCTGGAAGAAATTTCAATCGCTTTAATGTGGATTTTTCCATGTCCATTATTTCCAATAAATCCGGCAAACATCCTGCGATTGAAGCTGAGCGCTGACTTGTTGCAACGTCAGAATAAACCGCTTGAATCCTTCTGCCTGGTATGCTGCAAGAATATCCGGCGGAATGAAGCGGGGAAGATCGGTTTTGAGCGCATTTTCAATTTCCGGTAATGATTCTGCTTTTTGGAAAAAATCCAGTCCGCGGGCTGGATGAAAGGGAAGCTGGTACATCGACAGTTTATTTTCAAGTATCTGCCAGTTGACGGAAATATCCAACTGACCGACGATCCACCAGAGATCAAAGATGTCTCGTCCTTTGAGATATTGCCGCTCATACAACGCCCTGATTTTATCCGTCAGAATTTCTTCTATCGTTTCGACCAGAATAATGGCGCTGGAATAGGGTAGATAGAGATGTCCGGATGCGATCATCCGCGATACCTGCGGCAGATCTCTGAAAATATGTTTCTGGAAGCCGGGTGTTTGGTTCGCTTGAAGGGATTCGAATTCCAGTTTGACAGCAATCCGCTCCCGCTGTGAATCCGGCCGGTAGATGAAAAAACTTTTAAAGGCAGTTGCCCGGTTCCCCTTGATTTGCTGTTCAGATGTGCCTGTTCCGAACTGAGCCACACAGGCACGGGATGCTTTGGTGATTACCGCCTTCAGAATCGATTGGATTTTATCCGATGGAAGACAGGTCACAAAATCCAGATCTTCTGAAAAGCGGGGACCGCCATATATCCACCGCAGGGCGGTTCCCCCCTGAAAAATGATGCGTTGAGATCCGGAATGCCCATACAGCGCATCCAGCAGCAGCAACTGAAGCACTTCGGATCGTCTGACTCGTGTTTCGATATAGGTGAGCGCCATTATGAGCCTTGAACATGGAAAGTGTTGATACATTCAGCGACAATCTGTTTGATCGGGTTAATTAACTTATTTGTATAATATCGTCAATAAATATAGCAGAGCGTTTGCAGACAGACTTTTTCCTGCCTTAACATGTCGAACATGTTCAGATTCTTCAGGTATTGCGATGTAAAAATCATCTACCCGGATGAATCCGAAAAAAAGGGCAGATGAAATTCTTGAAAATTCGATGGTGATACTCCAGATCGCATAAGCGGGCGGCCGGAGGAAACAGCCGACGGTTTCTACCTGTGGAAAGCAATTCTTGAAATATCATATCAATAGTTTGATTTATCATGATATGTATGATAGCCTCTTCTCATGAAAATCATTGATAGATGGCATGACCGAGAGACGATAACCCAATGGATCAAGATATTTCCCGTTTTGGCGATTCTCGGCCCCAGGCAGTGCGGAAAAACCACACTGGCTCGGGCAATCAATGCCGATCACTATTTCGACCTTGAAAATCCCCAGGATGCCGCCCGGCTGGAGCAGCCGCAACTGGCTCTTGAAGATCTGACTGGGCTTATCGTCATTGATGAGATTCAGCGCTCGGTCGAGTTGTTTCCGTTGCTGCGCTATCTGGTGGATCAGGATAAAAACCGGAAGTTCGTGATTCTGGGAAGCGCATCACGGGATTTGATTCGGCAAAGCTCGGAATCTCTGGCCGGCCGAATCGCCTATTATTATCTGGGCGGCTTCCGTTTGCAGGACATTGGCCCGAAAGACATGAAGATATTGTGGTTTCGCGGCGGATTACCCCGGTCTTTTCTGGCGGCATCGGATGAAGAAAGTCATCTGTGGCGCAATCAATATGTGACAACTTTTCTGGAGCGAGACATTCCACAGCTCGGCATCACGATTCCCGCCCGAACGCTTCGGCGTTTTTGGCTCATGCTGAGTCATTATCATGGCCAGATTCTGAATTACGCCGAACTGGGGCGTTCTTTCGGGATATCCGACATGACCGTCCGAAAATACTGCGATATTCTGGAAGGCACATTTATGGTCCGCATCCTCCAGCCCTGGTATGCCAATATCGGCAAACGGATCGTAAAACGGCCCAAGCTGTATCTCAGAGACTCCGGACTGTTTCACACCCTGTTATCTATCGAAAGTCAGGAGCAGTTAAATGTATCGCCTAAACTGGGGGCTTCCTGGGAGGGTTTTGCCCTGGATTGCGTTTGCCGGGCATTAGGAAAAGAAGATACAGACCTTTATTTCTGGCACACCCACGGGGGTGCGGAACTTGACCTTTTCTGGCAATGGGGCGGGCAGAACTGGGGCGTCGAATTCAAGTATGAAGATGCTCCCCGCTTGACCCGATCCATGCAGACCGCCATCAAAGATTTGCAGTTGGCCGGTTTATGGGTTGTCTATCCGGGGAAATCATCTTACGCCCTGGCGACAAATATTCATGTTCTCCCACTTTCGGAGATGGGTATAACATGGAATTATTCCGATTCATCTCCTCTGTAAATTTGACGAAGCCGTCAAATTTTTTCCGACATGGGACGCTATATGTCCAGGGTCATGTGATATCATGATAAAAAATGATGTCAGTGGATTTTAACCCATCGGATTAAAGGAGAAAAAATCGTCATGACGATAACACCGTTCAACCTCGATGAAAGCATCCATTCTTCCAAAGCCCGACAGCACCATTATCTGTATGCGCACAAAGTAATTGCCGACCTGTCATTGAGACGCAACAAGACATTTCTTTCCATGCTGACAAATCCGGATTCTGACAGCTTTCTGGTCAACTTGTGGAACCAGACGGCAAAACATTTTTCTGAAGCCGAGGTTATCCCTTCCGATGGGCTGAAATCCAGCCCGCTGGTGAAAGTCAATGACAACTATCTGCTTGCCATTATCAGATTTCCGCCCGCCGAAAAACCAACCGAAGCAATCTTTTCCGGAATCATTCTTCATCGGCATTCCGGTAAAGTCCGCTATATTGTGCTGGAAAAATCTTTCCGAGGCGTGATTCTCTGCGAATGGACGGCGGATGGCCTGCACAAACAACTGCCTCAGAGTTTGTCCATCAGGGCTCGGAACGATCTGTCTCTCAGGGAATTTGCCGCACTGCTGATTGCTGATTTCTGCTGAACAGGCGGCGGATTCCGGTTTACTGCCACAATATTTTGTTCCGATTTCTTACTTGAGAAAGGACGGGATGGAGCGTAAGGTATCCAACGTTTTCCACAGGTGATGCGCAGGCAGCATCGCTTTCTAATCCGATCCTGAATACAGGGAGATGATAGATGGGAGATTTTATTGCCTTTGAACGTTTTCTGTGGTTTGACAACCAGATACGTCAAAACCGCTTTCCGAATGCCGTCAAACTTTCCACTCATTTTGAAGTCTGCCACAAAACTGCCCAGCGTGACATTACACGGTTTAAAGATCGTTACCATGCGCCGATTGAATACAATTACAGTGAACGCGGATACTACTATTTAGATCCCGACTACAAATTACCCAGTCTGTATGTAACTCAGGATGAAATTCTGGCCGTCCTGATCGCTCAGAAACTCCTTTCCAGCAGTCAGGATGGTCTTATCAGTCCCGGCATTGCCCGATTCAACAAATGTTTGCTTGCAGACGCCAGCGGCAGCGGTTTCCATACGGATTATATTGAAGAATCTTTTTCTGCGGACTGGAACGGTCATGCACTGGTTGATCCCCAGATTTTTCACGAAGCGGTTCTTGCCACAATAAACAACCGGCTGCTTTCCTTCTCTTACTGGTCTCCCGGAAATAATGAACAGTCTCGGAGAGTGGTGGAACCGCACCATCTTCAGTATTACATGGCCAACTGGATACTGATCGCCTGGTGTCATTGCCGGCAGGACTGGCGGAAATTTTTTCTCTCCCGTATGACATCCGTAGCCATCAACAACAAATCTTTCGAGCGAAAACCCTATGACACATGGCAGCATCTGCTGGATCATGCGTTCGGCATTTTTCAGGGAGGTGCAACGGTGGACGTCACACTTCGGTTCAACCCCTTTCGCGCTCAGTGGATTCAGGAGCAATCGTGGCATCCGACCCAGAAAATCACACGTCTGGATGACGGCAGCCTGGACCTGACATTTCCGGTAAGCGATTTCCGGGAAGTCAAAATGAAGATCCTCCAGTTCGGCGCCGACGTCAAAGTCATTCAACCCGCAGAACTCCAGGATGAAATTCAGGAGGAGATTGTGAGGATGACGACGGTGTATGGGGGGATTAATCCAGAATATTAGATATAGAAGGTTATCAGAATGACATCAAAGAAAAGATTGCACATCTTGCAAAGATGGACGATTAGACAAAATTCAGGTTCATCTTTGATGAATTTGTAAACAATTGATCGAATAATGAGATTACTTTATGGATAACATCAGCCCCTCTGATCTCAAAGCTATTCTTCATTCGAAGCGGGCCAATATCTATTATCTTCAGCATTGTAGGATATTGGTAAATGGCGGACGTGTAGAGTATGTTACAGACGAAGGCCAGCGGACTCTTTACTGGAACATCCCTATTGCAAACACAACCTGTCTGTTGCTGAGTACAGGGACATCAATCACTCAGTCTGCTATGCGAGAGCTTGCTAAAGCAGGTGTGTTGGTCGGATTTTGTGGCGGCGGTGGAACACCTTTATTCAGTGCCAATGAGGTTGACATAGAAGTCGCATGGTTTACCCCACAGAGCGAATACCGACCAACCCAATACCTGCAAAACTGGGTACGTTTTTGGTTTGATGATGAAAAGCGTTTGAAAGCAGCTAAAACTTTTCAACACATCCGCATAGAACGCTTGGAATCTCTCTGGCTGAGAAATCGCACACTACGCGATGCAGGATTTGAGGTAAGTGACCATAGATTGGTATCATTGTTAGAACCTGCACGCGAGGCGATTGACAGATCGCTAAATACCGCTGATTTGCTTACAGTTGAAGCCCGCTTGTCCAAATCGCTATACAAAATAGTTGCCCGTACAGTTAAATATGGTGATTTTGTCCGAGCTAAACGAGGAACCGGTACAGATCCGGCAAATCGTTTTCTTGACCATGGCAATTATCTGGCTTACGGGCTTGGCGCTACGGCCACATGGGTGCTAGGATTACCTCATGGTTTAGCTGTATTACATGGCAAAACCCGGCGAGGTGGCCTTGTTTTTGATGTGGCGGATTTGATCAAAGACGCGGTAATTCTACCTCAGGCGTTTATTTCAGCTATGTCCGGTCATGAAGAGCAGGAATTTCGTCAGGCTTGTATCGAAAATATGACCCGTACGGAATCATTGGATTTCATGATCGATACGCTGAAATCCATTGCAACAGAGTTGGGAAGTGCAGTCTTATGAATGTGATGTTTATCTCCCAGTGCAGCAAAAATGCTTTGGTGGAAACTCGACGTATTCTAGATCAATTTGCCGAAAGGCGTGGTGATCGGACCTGGCAAACCCCTATCACTCAGCAGGGACTCGACACGCTGTACAAGATGCTTCGTAAAACAGCACGGAAGAATACAGCAGTGGCATGTCACTGGATACGCAGTAAAGATCACAGTGAGCTGCTGTGGATTGTTGGCGATATCAGACGTTTTAATGTTCAAGGAGCTACTCCTACCAATACCACAGTTAGAGATGTTTTGCGCACTCGGGATGAAAACGATTGGCGCACCGCAGAAGAAATCAGACTTCTTACGGTATTGGCAGCGTTGTTCCATGATTTTGGCAAGGCTAATCAAGCATTTCAAAAAAAACTGAACAGTTGTAAACCAGTTGCAGATGCCTACCGACATGAGTGGGTTGCGTTACGCATATTCGAATCTTTTATTGGCCATGACAATGATCAAACATGGTTGACTCGTCTGACAACACTATCAGAAAAAACCGATAGGATGTGGATTAAGAACCTGTTGCGTGATGGCCTTGACCAGCGCATTCAGAGTCCATTCAAATATCTGCCGCCTCTGGCACGGGTTGTTGGGTGGATGATCGTAAGTCATCATCGCCTGCCTGTCCAAGAGAAAAATACACCACTTCATTCCACGGCGCTGATCCAGTTGCCAGAAAATATTGAGGAGCAATGGTGCGGCTGTCGCGTTGATATAGAAGCGAAAGATATTGAGAATTGCTGGTTATTTCAAAAAGGGTTGCCGTTTGACAGCCTGTCGTGGCGGAGAGAGGTGGGCAAAATTGCAAAAGCTATCCTGTCGCGGTATGGTATGTTAACGACGGACTGGTTCAATAATCCTTATATCTTGTATTTGTCTCGAATGGCGTTGATGCTGGCCGATCATTATTATTCCAGTGAGCCCAGTTATCTCAGATATGGCGATATCAAATATCCCCTCTACGCCAATACTGATCGAACTACCGGATTACTCAAGCAGCGGTTGGATGAGCATTTGATTGGTGTGTCTATAAACGCCAGCCGAATTGTACGGACACTTCCACGATTAGTACTGAAACTGCCGCGCATTGCTAGGCATAAAGGCTTTCGTCAGCGCAGCCGAGATACACGTTTCCGCTGGCAGGATCGTGCTTTTGATTTGACAGAAAGTCTTCAAATGCGTACCGAACAACAGGGCTTTTTCGGGGTAAACATGGCCTCAACCGGCTACGGGAAAACCTTGGCCAATGGTCGTATCCTTTACGCACTTGCATCTCCTCAGCATGGCGCCCGTTTTAGTATAGCACTTGGTTTGCGCACTCTGACATTGCAAACTGGGGACGTTTATCGGGAACAAATGGGGCTGAGTGTGGAAGATCTGGCCATATTGGTTGGAGGTGGCGCAATTCGGGCATTGCACGAGTACCAGCTTGAGCGTGATACTCAAATGGCAAGCAATTCCGAATCAACGGCAGATCTGTTGCCTGAGCAGCACTATGTGCATTTTGAAGGCAGTCTGGAAGATGGCGCACTGAATCGCTGGATAGGGAAAAATCCGGACGTTCAAAAGCTGATAAATGCGCCTGTTCTCGTGTGTACCATTGACCATTTGATGCCCGCAACGGAAAGTACTCGCGGTGGGCATCAAATCGCACCCATGCTGCGTTTGTTGAGTGCCGATCTGGTGCTGGACGAGCCTGATGATTTTGGAATTGATGACCTGCCTGCTCTGACTCGTTTGGTGCATTGGGCCGGCCTGTTGGGTAGCCGCGTTCTGCTGTCCTCAGCTACCCTTCCGCCGGCATTGGTACAGGGTTTGTTTCAGGCTTATCTTGAAGGACGGAAAATTTATCAGTATAATCGAGGTATTCCAGGTCAACCGTTGAACGTGTGCTGCGCATGGTTTGATGAATTCAGCGCGGAAGCCAGTGAGCATGCAGTTGCCGACAGTTTTCGGAATGCACACCAGCATTTCGTGGATAAACGATTGGGTAATCTTGCTCAGACCGAAGTTCGCCGTCGTGCCGAAATCATACACTTGTCCATTGCCTGTGGGCAAACAAGAGAGACGATCTGTGCCGAGTTGTCTGTAATTCTTCATCAGCAGATGCATGACCTGCACAACCTGCATCACAGCGATGATCCGGTAACGAGGAAACGGATCAGTTTCGGTTTAATCCGCATGGCCAATATCGGTCCACTGGTGGAAACGGCTCACAGGCTTTGTGCTCTTGGAGCGTCTGAAAATTATCGTGTCCATTTTTGTGTGTATCATTCCCAACATCCATTGCTCGTACGTTCCGGTATAGAACAGCAGTTGGACCGATTTTTAAACCGGAAAAACCCTGAAGCGGTATTTCAAGAGCCGGATATCCGCCAGCAATTGGATACAACATCGGAACAAGATCATATTTTTGTAGTTTTGGCTACGCCCGTTGCCGAAGTCGGGCGAGATCATGATTATGACTGGGGTATTGTCGAGCCTTCCTCCATGCGCTCGATTATCCAATTGGCCGGTCGTATTCGGCGGCATCGTTCGGATCTTTGTACAACACCCAATCTGTATCTGCTGGATACCAATGTTCGTTATCTGGAGCACGGGGCAGGACATCCTGCTTTTTGCCGCCCAGGTTTTGAAAGCGAGCAGTTCCCGCTGGATCAACACTACCTGAGTGAATTGCTTACTCCCGAACAGGTTGCGGTGATCGATGCTTCAAATCGTATCAGTGAACGATCTGAATCTTGTCCTCGTCAAAATCTTGTGGATTTGGAACATGCCCGTCTTCGCGCTTTGATGATTGGAACAGACAAAGTCGAACGGTTAAAAACAGTTCCTGTCCATTGGTGGTGGACCACTCATGCTGGCCTGAGCGGAGAACTTCAACGCAAACAACCGTTTCGCGACGATCCATTGGGCCGTCAACGCTATGGTTTATTCCCTGATGATGACGGCATATCACAATTTATGCGTTTTGAAGATAACGGTGCACTTACACCGGTTAACAACCTATTACATTTGGTGAGCCTTGAACCTGGCCCACGCATGAGTTTTTGGGGCGTGACTGACTATTTTGAAGCCTTGGAAACTCTGGCTGATGCCTTGCAGATGGAAACTGATGTCTGCGTCCGCCGTTTTGGCATCATTGATCTGCCTGAGAAAGGTGCAGATCAGGGTTGGAACTATCACCCAGTATTAGGATTTGATCGTTACAGATGACTAACTGATACGAAAGGATATAATTTATGGATGGAACCGAAGCAGTCGGTGCGGTTGAATCAACAGTGATAGAAATTCGGGCGGTGATCAAAGGATTTCTCCAGGAACGACTTCAGCCAAAACTGGACGAAATACGAAAAAAAGAAGAAAAACTTATAGAAAATGAAGAGGATAAGCTTCAGCAACTGAAAATGGATCGACAGCAGTTGTTGGATTCCCATGAGCTTGAGACCTGGATTACCGATGCTGCTCGGCGTGTCGGTCAGATTCAACAGGTGACTCACGCGATCAAATTCACCCATCCCGATGCCAGGGGCACTAGCCTCGAAGCACCGGGCAATCAGAATGTAGATAGGTTTACAGTCGGCACCCATATCATTTATGAAAACTGCAGATCGGATGTGGTGGGAAATGCGGCGGCATTGGATGTATACAAATTTTTGCGCTTGGAAGTGGGTGGCAAAACGCTACTGGAGCGAGCCATTGAGAACGATCCGGCATTACGAGCTGCTTTTTCGGGGGATAAAAATCAGGCGCAATCATGGATGTCGGCATTTGCCAACATAACTTCCTCAAAAAACAGATCCGCATCACACAAATTGGCTAAACAGGTTTACTGGCCTCTGGGTAATGGTGAATATCATCTATTGGCTCCCCTGTTTCCCACCTCTTTGGTGGATGTCGTCTGGAACACCATCCAGAAAGATCGATTTTCTGAAACAGCTAAAGCGGCCCGAAATGCACGGCGAGCTGGCAGTTCCTATTCTGAAGGTTATCGGGAATATCCCGACATGGCGATTCAAAAGTTTGGCGGTACCAAACCACAAAATATCAGCCAGCTCAATAGCGATCGGCATGGGGAAAACTATCTACTCTCTTCCTGTCCACCCACCTGGGCTTCTGAACGAGTCCGTCCCCCGATAGGTGTTAGCAGCGTTTTTGACGGCTGGTTTGGTCGTCGGAAAAGCGTTCGAGAGCTGATCCGCATCCTGCGTGATTTTCTAACACGAGTTCAAGCCATCAACAATGTTATGATCAGGAATAAACGGGCTGAATTGATTAGCTATCTCCGTGACGAGTTGCTTCAGTTTGCTGCGGAAATTCATGAATTACCTGGTGGCTGGAGTATAAGCAAAAGCTGTCGTTTGAACATGGACGAGCAATGCTGGCTTGATCCATGGCGTGCGGAAAACGATGAAATATTTTGTTCGTTATGTCGTTTAGACAGCTGGAAAGATGCCGTCTGTAAACGTTTTGCGAATTGGCTAAATGCCAGACTTACCACTAGCACTTTACGGATGGGTGAAAATGAAGCACGTGAGTGGCAATCCGTTCTGGCTGGAGAGCTACGTATGATTCATATGGAGATTGGCATCAATGATTGAACCTACCGCTTTATTATTATTGCCTCGTTTGCAGGTGCAGAACGCAAATGCCATTTCTGGACCAATCAGTTGGGGCTTTCCATCGCCAACAGCTTTTATCGGATTTGTTCATGCACTGGAGCGTAGATTTTCTAATGAACTACAACAGGGATTTGGAGGGGTTGGAATTGTCTGCCATTCTTTTGAACCTCATCTTTCCCAGCCACCGGGGCGGCATATGAAGATTTTTCATCTGACCCGTAACCCGGTGGGTAAGGATGACAAGCCCGCATCTTTTGTTGAAGAAGGTCGTGCTCATATGGAAATCAGCCTGGTGATTGCCGTGCATGATTTCATGTCGCAAAAAAATGGCGAGTATTTCGCAGAGGATGTCATGCAAATTGTGCAAGGCATGCGCTTGGCCGGGGGCAGCATCCTTCCAATACGTATAGGAAAGCGTTTTGAGGCACAGTGGAAGCCTTTGGCTGAAGATATCGAAGGGCAAAACGAGCAATTCCAAAAATTGCGTCGCCGACTGTTGCCGGGTTTCGCTCTGGTACAACGGAGCGATCTACTATCAGAACAGTTGGATGAAATGAGACAAAAGAATCCCCAGGCAAATTCGCTGGATGCACTGATGGATCTTTCGCGGCTCAATATCGAACCGGATTTACCAAATCCTGAAAAACCAGGCGAAGCTATATGGAGTGTTCGTAAGAAATCTGGGTGGTTGGTGCCAATCCCCATTGGCTATGCAGCTCTATCCCCTCTCTATGATCCGGGCGAGGTTGCAAACACCCGTGACAATACCACCCCATTTCGATTTGTAGAAAGCCTCTATTCCTTGGGGGAATGGGTCAGTCCACACCGGATGACTCAACTGCAGCAATTGCTTTGGTATCTCAAAACAGACTCTGAGGCCGGCATTTATTGTTGCTCCAATCACTATTCGAATGACTTTACCCATAAATCTGAAACCGCTGAATAAGGAGCTTTTAACATGGCTGACAATGACTTGAAAACCGCTTCTGTGCTGGCATTTGAACGCAAATTGGACCCTTCTGACGCTCTGCTCAGTGCCGGACAATGGGCTGAACGTGCTCAGGGGGCTACGTGGAAAGCTGTGGAGGTTCGGGAGAAATCCGTACGCGGCACCATTTCACATCGCCTGAAATCAGGAGAACAGGACTCGGCAAAACTTGATGCATCCATCCAATCGCCTAATCCGCAAAAAGTTGATGTGGCAAGCTTGCCCAACAACGCAGATACCCTTCGAGTGCATTTTACCCTGCGTGTACTGGGGGACGCTGGAGTACCATCTGCCTGTAACAACCCAACTTATCAAGAAAAACTAAAAATGATTGTCAAACAATATGTTGAGCAGCAAGGATTTGGAGAACTGGCCCGTCGATACGCTTACAACCTGGCCAATGGCCGATTCCTGTGGCGCAACCGAGTGGGTGCTGAACAGGTGGAAACTCAGATCCGGCTTTGGAAAAATGGACAAGAAACCCGGCTTTGGACTTTTGATGCGCTGAGTTTTTTCCTAAGGCGATTCGACGTACCCGAACCAGCAACGCAACCCCTGAAGGAGTTGGCCGATGTGATTCAAAGTGGCCTGACCGGTAATAAGTCTAAGCCTAAGTCCCATGAGTTGCTTGACGTGGTGGCTTATGTGCGCATCGGTGACGGGCAGGAAGTCTATCCATCGCAGGAACTGATTCTTGATCGGGGTGATAAAAAAGGGCAAAAAAGCAAAACCCTTTATACTGTCGGTAACGTAGCCGGAATGCATAGCCAAAAGATTGGAAACGCGCTACGCACAATCGACACATGGTATCCCGATGGGACCGATCTGGGGCCCATAGCCATTGAACCATATGGCTCTGTTACCTCTCAGGGAAAAGCCTGGCGTAAGCCCAAACAGAAAATGGATTTTTATAGTCTGCTCGACAATTGGGTTTTGAAAGATAAAATGCCGGAAAAGGAACAACAACATTACGTGATAGCTACTTTAATCCGTGGTGGCGTATTCGGAGATAAGGAGAAGGAATAAGCAATGAAGTATTATGTGGATTTCCATCTGCTGCCCGATCCTGAGCTTTCGGTTCCAATTTTGATGAATACCCTGTTTGAGAAATTGCATCGGGGGCTTGTTGAAATCGATAGCCATGAACTTGGTGTGAGTTTCCCCAATGTTCTATGTGAAAAACCTTTTTTGGGTGATTGTATGCGGGTACATGGCAGTATGCTGAATCTGGAACGCCTTATGGCGCGAAACTGGCTGACAGGAATGCACGATTATCTTCAGGTTGAACCTATCAAATTGGTTCCGGAACAGACTCTACACTGCCGGGTGCAAAGGGTGCAACCCAAAACTAACGTTGATCGCCTTCGAAGACGATACATGAAGCGGCATGGCGTGACCGAAACAGAAGCGGTCATTCTGATCCCAGATACTGTTGAGAAACGTGTACGTTTACCTTTTTTACAGATCAAAAGTCAGAGTACAGGGCAACATTTCTGCCTGTTTATAGAGCATTTAACCCCTCAGAAACAAGCGGTCAGGGGTGAGTTTAACACTTACGGGCTCAGTCTCACGGCCACAGTTCCCTGGTTCTAGACCCATTTTTTTCTTTACAAGAGATATATCTATAAAATAAGTATGTTGTGGTAGTTTATAAAAATTGGATAAATCCTAATTTTTTTTATAGGTTTATGTCCAAAATTAATTAGTTACTGCCAAGACAGGATAGTTCACTGCCGCATAGGCAGCTCAGAAACCTGTCTGGTGGCGATAGAGGACATGGATATCGCGTTCACTGCCGCATAGGCAGCTCAGAAAGTATATGCTGGCTGCTGTTGGCATTGGTTCAAGTTCACTGCCGCATAGGCAGCTCAGAAATATCGCGGCAGCCATGTATGCAGGCATTCGGCGTTCACTGCCGCATAGGCAGCTCAGAAAGCATAAATGAGGCAGTATCCATCAATATCATTGTTCACTGCCGCATAGGCAGCTCAGAAAATAAGGTTCATCCGCTCGGATGATTGCTCAATGTTCACTGCCGCATAGGCAGCTCAGAAATTTCCAGCTCATCGTAGAATACGCAATTAATAGTTCACTGCCGCATAGGCAGCTCAGAAACATGACAGCCAGAGAGCCATACATGGTAGAGCGTTCACTGCCGCATAGGCAGCTCAGAAATGCTCCAATATGGGAGCAGGCAGTATTGGATAGTTCACTGCCGCATAGGCAGCTCAGAAATTGCATGAGCGTGGTCATACGATCAACCGGATGTTCACTGCCGCATAGGCAGCTCAGAAATGTGCCCCATTCTTGAACCGGAGGTGATTTACGTTCACTGCCGCATAGGCAGCTCAGAAAACAACCGATACCGTCCGGTGCACCATTATATAGTTCACTGCCGCATAGGCAGCTCAGAAAGCCGAAACGTTTTCCCGGCACGGGTTATATTTGTTCACTGCCGCATAGGCAGCTCAGAAACAACGAAAAATACTCTTTGACTTGGAGATGCCGTTCACTGCCGCATAGGCAGCTCAGAAATCTCGCGCAGGAACGTGAGAGGGCCTCGAACAGTTCACTGCCGCATAGGCAGCTCAGAAAATGTCGGGATTATCGACCCGCGAACAGGGAAAGTTAACTGCCGCATAGGCAGCTCAGAAAAGGCGCAGTCCCATCCAATGTCTCAGAGGTCAGTTCACTGCCGCATAGGCAGCTCAGAAAAAATGGCGGATGCACTCAAGCCATAGTGAACGGTTCACTGCCGCATAGGCAGCTCAGAAAATCACCGTCCCCATGACAGCCAGTGTGCCCCAGTTCACTGCCGCATAGGCAGCTCAGAAAATCCACAGATTCACCACCATCTCTTGTCCGTTGTTCACTGCCGCATAGGCAGCTCAGAAATATCGCAGCAACCATGTATGCAGGCATTCGGCGTTCACTGCCGCATAGGCAGCTCAGAAAATAAAAATCATGGTAATCAACACCGGCAACCTGTTCACTGCCGCATAGGCAGCTCAGAAAAATGGCATTGGTTGGTATCCACAAAAACCATTGTTCACTGCCGCATAGGCAGCTCAGAAAGAACGCAGGTATAATCTTCAGGGTCATGACATGTTCACTGCCGCATAGGCAGCTCAGAAATGAAGCAAAATCACAAACGGGCTTGAACTGGAGTTCACTGCCGCATAGGCAGCTCAGAAAAGTACATGAAGACAAAACTAACATCGCGCCAAGTTCACTGCCGCATAGGCAGCTCAGAAATTCCAGATTCCCATTTTCGATCACGTCCCTTCGTTCACTGCCGCATAGGCAGCTCAGAAAAAATCCGGGAACGCTGACAAGAGCCTCGCCGTGTTCACTGCCGCATAGGCAGCTCAGAAAATCAGCGACTGCAAAACAGGTAGCAGATATTGGTTCACTGCCGCATAGGCAGCTCAGAAAAGAGGTGGGACAGATATAACCGGCCCATCTATGTTCACTGCCGCATAGGCAGCTCAGAAAGAAAAACCGAACGCTTGCCCGATAAATACGTCGTTCACTGCCGCATAGGCAGCTCAGAAATTATAACTAAACCGGAACTTGTTGAGAGGCTTGTTCACTGCCGCATAGGCAGCTCAGAAAAGCCACGCCAGACGCTAATCCGACTCCACTCCGTTCACTGCCGCATAGGCAGCTCAGAAAAATTGTCGCGCGGCATGTTCGCTGACATGTCAAGTTCACTGCCGCATAGGCAGCTCAGAAATATGCTCTGCAGGATAAATTGAATTATAATGGGTTCACTGCCGCATAGGCAGCTCAGAAACGCGTGTCCAGGCACACAAACCCCAGCGCCATGTTCACTGCCGCATAGGCAGCTCAGAAAGAATTCGACAAACTCTGCCGGACAAAGGGGATGTTCACTGCCGCATAGGCAGCTCAGAAAAGAGTGCGTCAGCTCATCCGGGATTTCCCATAGTTCACTGCCGCATAGGCAGCTCAGAAACAGCATCAACCCCCACAATGCAACCGCTTTAAGTTCACTTTTAAGTTCACTGCCGCATAGGCAGCTCAGAAAGAAAAACGATACACGCGCCCTTCCAAGTCCACGTTCACTGCCGCATAGGCAGCTCAGAAAGCACTGCGGGTTCACGGAACCCTACCCTCTTGGTTCACTGCCGCATAGGCAGCTCAGAAAGCAATATCGGTATCCGTGAGCCTGAGCCCCTCGTTCACTGCCGCATAGGCAGCTCAGAAAGTCTGGTATCGGCCAGTTTTCATTTGCGTATTGTTCACTGCCGCATAGGCAGCTCAGAAAAGCAAGGCCACGTTCACCTACAACGCCAGCAAGTTCACTGCCGCATAGGCAGCTCAGAAACATGACCCGGATGATCACGGCGGACTGACCAAGTTCACTGCCGCATAGGCAGCTCAGAAAGCGGTCTTACGGCTTGTTTGCGTGCTCAAGTTGTTCACTGCCGCATAGGCAGCTCAGAAACGGAAACAAGAAACAGAAACAGGAATTTCTACGTTCACTGCCGCATAGGCAGCTCAGAAACGTGGGGAGAGCGGTTCGAGCCTTTGAGTTTATCGTTCACTGCCGCATAGGCAGCTCAGAAATGTGCCAGAGGGTTTTAATAATTGGGGAAATCGTTCACTGCCGCATAGGCAGCTCAGAAAAAATCACGATAGCTTTTCGCAATCATCATAATGTTCACTGCCGCATAGGCAGCTCAGAAAACCACCGAAGTTTCCGGTTCTGCATCCTCATCGTTCACTGCCGCATAGGCAGCTCAGAAATGACGGTATCGGTTGTGGGTCGATCACGTGATGTTCACTGCCGCATAGGCAGCTCAGAAATGAATTTGAGGAACATGAAACTTTCCATCCAAGTTCACTGCCGCATAGGCAGCTCAGAAATGTACTTGTGGGTCAACGTCGTTTGGGCCGCCGTTCACTGCCGCATAGGCAGCTCAGAAAGGACGAGGGGCTAAGACTCACGGATACCGATAGTTCACTGCCGCATAGGCAGCTCAGAAAGATGCCAGTGCGGACGGCAAGGCATTTGTGGCGTTCACTGCCGCATAGGCAGCTCAGAAATGATCTATGCCGTTGACCTCATGTCCTGCCAGGTTCACTGCCGCATAGGCAGCTCAGAAACAGGTATAACGCGAATAAATATGCTTTTTCGAGTTCACTGCCGCATAGGCAGCTCAGAAAAGATGGCAGAGTGTTTTGTGTGCCATACATTTGTTCACTGCCGCATAGGCAGCTCAGAAACAGTGTTATCAGCTCGTCCCATCTACGCCGTAGTTCACTGCCGCATAGGCAGCTCAGAAAATTGTGACTTGTGCCCCATTTTTGAACCGGATGTTCACTGCCGCATAGGCAGCTCAGAAATCATACATCCCCGGATAGAGACGGAATGAGTCGTTCACTGCCGCATAGGCAGCTCAGAAAATGCGCCGGCATCGGTTGTGGCAAGTGATATCGTTCACTGCCGCATAGGCAGCTCAGAAAAGGTAGCGTCTGACGTTTATCTGGGGAAGATCGTTCACTGCCGCATAGGCAGCTCAGAAATCCGACTCCCTGCTCCCAAAGCAGATCACCAGGTTCACTGCCGCATAGGCAGCTCAGAAACTGTCGTAAGGTCAAGCGCGTCAATGATGTTTGTTCACTGCCGCATAGGCAGCTCAGAAATATTATCCGCTGGGTTACAATTCCGAGTTGTCGTTCACTGCCGCATAGGCAGCTCAGAAAATAATATTTCCGGTCTTAAAGCTGATGCTTTCGTTCACTGCCGCATAGGCAGCTCAGAAACTGAAGCAAGACAGACGAAAGGTGTTTATGACAGTTCACTGCCGCATAGGCAGCTCAGAAATTGTACCGATTGCGGTTGCAGGGCATGCCTTGTGTTCACTGCCGCATAGGCAGCTCAGAAAACAACAAGCCGACTAATAACCACATGCTAACAGTTCACTGCCGCATAGGCAGCTCAGAAATATCAGACTCCCGTTGTAGAGGCATCTGGATTGTTCACTGCCGCATAGGCAGCTCAGAAATCCAAAAAAATCGCGCCTTAGCCCCCCTCCCAGTTCACTGCCGCATAGGCAGCTCAGAAAACCGAAGACACCTGACAGAAGCTCAACGAGCAAGTTCACTGCCGCATAGGCAGCTCAGAAATAAGAAACGAAAGACAAAATCCGGGATTGTGCGTTCACTGCCGCATAGGCAGCTCAGAAAAGAGGGGAAACACTGGAAGGCAAGATCGGGGTGTTCACTGCAGCATAGGCAGCTCAGAAAATTATACCGCCAATGGAACTTTTGGCGTTTTTGTTCACTGCCGCATAGGCAGCTCAGAAATGGATAAGTGCCAGTAGGAGTAGTAAGGATATGTTCACTGCCGCATAGGCAGCTCAGAAAAGCATCAATATGTTGTCGACATGCGCGGGAGCATGGATTGAAACTGTAAAATAGATTATGGTAAAAACCAATCATATCGGGCTGATGGTTCAACTTCACAGTGATGTTGTCGTGACTTACATCGAAAGCTTCGGCACTGAAACCCAGAAGCGCAGATATTTACCCGGATGTGTTACTGGCGATCTCGTCGTTCTGGTTGCCAAGGACCCATCGATGGACAATGCTCACAACGCCGTCTCCTTGTATCTGATCGAAGCGGATAACCCGGTTTTAAAAAAGACAATCGACTTGAAAAATTGAGCATATACAGTCAAGATACGGCCGAGCTATTTTTCACCAATTGCAGGATTTCGCAAGCACAACTTTGGGCAAAAAAACCAAGATTTTATCCGCTTAAGGAGTAATCAATGATTGACAATGTGTATGTGATTGGCGCCTATTCGACAAGGTTTCAGAAGTGGCCGGATAAGTCCGGAAAGGATCTCACCCGTGATGCACTTATAGGTGTGTTGCAGGATGCGCAACTGGATAGTGCCGGGGTTGTAGAAAGCGTATATTTTTCGAACTGTGGCATGGGAATCATCTGGGGTCAGGATCTGGTTCGCGGACATTGCATGTTTGCCCCCATGGTTGAAGAAGGACTTTTCCCAGAACGGGTTCCCATTGTTAATGTCGAAGGGGCTTGCGCCTCTGGGTCCATGGCATTCCATCTGGCATGGAAGGACATTCTTAGCGGTGTTCACGAAGTATCCCTGGCAATGGGAATGGATAAATTATACTATCCGGAAATGCAGCGGGTACTGACCGCTTTTGAAAACGGGATCGACCGTGAAGACAAGGACCGGTTGATTGGAGAATATCAGGCCGTGGCCAATGCATGCGGCCAGAAATTTCAATTTGGGGCCAATCGCACGATTTTTATGGATACATACGCCATGCAGGCTTGCTGGCATATGTGGAAATGGGGCACAACTCAGCGTCAGATCGCTGTGGGCGCCTCCAAAAACCACTATAATGGTTCATTGAATCCCAAGGCTCAGTATCAGTTTGAGGTTTCGGTGGAAAAAGTCCTTGAGGATTACATTGTCAGTTATCCAATGACACGCAGCATGTGTGCGCCAATCGGCGATGGGGCCGCAGCAGCCATTTTATGCTCTGAGGCATTTTTCAATAAGCTTCCATCCGCCGTGCAAGAACGCAGTATCAAGGTCTGCGCCAGTGTGCTGTCAAGCGGTAAGCACCGCGATATCAATGATCCGGGCCTGTCGAGATGGGCTGCGGACCGGGCTTGTCGAAAATGGCGGCGGCGTTATATCCGTGGAAGAAATGGCCTGCGGCGTGACTATTTTGAGATGTCCTTTTTGTTGATGATTACCTGTTTTTCAGCAGCGCAGTGCAAAGCTTCTTTCGTGGAAAATGTTGAAAAACATTTGTTGCATGAGATACATGACGCCTTTGTCCTGTCTCCGTCTTCCCATCTTCGAATGAGATGAGGTTCCCTGATAAGCGGACGCGCCAGAGCGATAAAATCGGCAATCCCTGAAGCAACGACTTCTTCTGCAATATCAAATGACAGAAAACCGCCCACCAGAATCAGAGGAATTTTTATTTCCTTTTTGAATGCGCTGGCAGCTTTCCGGTAATAGACCTCCCGATCTCTGGATTTTGATGTACCGGTCCTGGATGGGACAAGCTTTCCGGACTCAAAGGTGCCGCCGCTCATTTCAATGGCATCCATACCTCGATCTTCGAGCATGTGGGCGACTTTGATCATCTCTTCCATCGTCATTCCGCCGTCAACGAAATCCTCCGAGTTGATTTTGACCATTATCGGAAACGACCCGCCAACCCTTTGTCTGATTTCCGTGTACACTTCAAGAAGCAGTCTGGCGCGGTTTTCGATGCTTCCTCCGTAGCTGTCTTTTCTTTTGTTATAACGCGGAGATAAAAACTGACTCAGCAAATAGCTGTGGGCGGAATGAATTTCAATTGCATCAAAGCCTGCCTTGACAGCTCTTTCGGAGGCATCCCCAAAAGCGGTTATCGTTCTTTTGATATCATCAGATGTCATTTCGGAAGCTTTCTGAACGTCTGATTCAACCCATGCTGAAGGTCCGAGAGCTGCATCGCCGCCTTTCCCAATGCCCTTTTGTCCGGCATGGGCCAGTTGTACGGCAACAACACTTCCGTTTTGGTGGACAGCCGACGTCAGCCGTTTCAAACCGTCAATCATAGCGTCGGAATAAATACCCAATTGTCGAGGCCCTGCCTGGCCTTCTTTTGTCACAAAGGTGTGGCTGGTAATGATAAGCCCAAGGTCGCCACGGGCAAGCTCTGCCATCAGGTTCACCAACCGATCCTCTACCGTTCCATCAAGCCCGGCCATTGCTTCATAGGTTGCGGATCTCACAAAACGGTTTTTCAACTTCATACCATTGATCTCTGCTGGTTCAAATAATATGGACATGATTTCTCCTTTGTTTCTGTTCTTTTACCGATAGACGTAAAATAGCGCATCTTTGCAGGCTTGCAATACACATTTCTCTGAAAATCTTGTCTGATCCTGCTTTCTGCCTTAATCCGGAAAATGAAACTGCCCCAGATAGTTATCCAGCGCCCGCCGCGCTTCCGGCTTCAGTTCAGGACAGCTTTGGCTGCCTTTGGCGCCCTCGGTGAGCCGTGCGGCGAATACCATGCAGGTGGGCTCTCCGCAGGCTTTGCAATTGGTTTTGGGAAGCAGTTTTAAAATTTCGATGAGCTTGGGTCTGGGGGCAGCCTTATAACTGGGTTCGATCTGCTCCCGGCGATCCCAGGCATCGTTGATTTCCCGTTTGAGCCATTCGATGATTTTGCGCGCTTCTTCTTCGTCTTTAAGCGCATTGACCGCAATTTTACGGCCATGAACCGTAATGAGTTTGCCCTGAACCTTGAAAGTAACAGAAGGCGGATCCGGTGTGTATTCAAATCCGCCCAGAATCGTATTCAGATAGGGCAGGGCGGCTGAAACGTCCTGCGCCAGATGAGCAAAACAGTGTACCAGCATGGCGCCCGGGTTGCATTTCGAGTTGAATATTTCCAGTTCGTAGTTTTCAAGCAGCATTGATTGCCTCCTCTATACATGTTCTATAACGCGGATAAGTGATATTTTTTGAGTTTGTAACGGAGCATTCTCTCGCTGAGACCAAGGCGCAGCGCAGCATGGGACTGATGATTGCCTGCCTCCTGCATGGCCTTTTGAATCATTTGCCGTTCCAGCATGGCAACAGACTGCCGCAGTGTTCCGGATGGCATCGGCAGGACGCCTGATCCGCAGTTTTCAGGCGGCGATTTCTGAAAGGGCAGGTCGTCTGTTGAAATCACCGTATCCCGTGCGATGACAACGGCCCGTTCAATGATGTTCTTGAGTTCCCGGACATTTCCGGGATAATCGTACCGGAGCAGAACATTCATGGCTTCCCGGCTGATTCCATCGGTTTTTTTGTGATTTTTATCGCCATAGTGTTTAAGGAAGTGATGGATGAGAACAGGGATATCATCTCTGCGTTCTCTGAGCGGTGCGATGCGCATGGCAACAACATTAAGACGATAGAAAATATCTTCCCGGAATGCTCCTTCCCGGATGCGATCCTCCAGATTCCGGTGCGTGGCGCTGATAATGCGTACGTCTGTTGTGATCATTTTTTCACCGCCGACCCGCTGAAATTCCCGCTCCTGCAGAAAACGCAGCAGCTTCACCTGAACAGACAAAGAAAGCTCACCGATTTCATCGAGGAAAAGCGTTCCGCCGTCCGCCTGCTCAAAACGGCCGATTCTGCGCTGGACAGCGCCCGTGAAGGCGCCTTTTTCATGGCCGAAAAATTCGCTTTCGACCAACCCCTCGGGAATGGCTGCACAATTGACGGCGACAAATGGACGGGGCGAGCGATGACTCAGGTGGTGAATCAGCCGGGCAATCAGCTCCTTTCCTGTACCGGTCTCTCCCTGAATCAGAACCGTTGCCTCGCTGGGGGCGATTCTTCCGGCCAGTTGCATGAGTTCGGCCATTTCCCGGCTTTTATACTGAATAGTCTCTGAAGTAACGCCCTGTGCTTTAAGCTCCTGCCGGAAAATTTCGTTTTCCCTGACAAGCGTCCGATGTTCGGCGATGCGATGGATCAAAAGCGTGAGTTCATCGAAATCGATGGGCTTGGTGATATAATCCATAGCGCCGGATTTCATGGCGTCAACAGCCGTCTCTATGGTTCCGTAAGCCGTTATGATCACCGCATCGACTCCGGGATCGATCTTTCTGGCTTTTCGAAGCGTTTCGAGACCATCCATGCCGCGCATTCTGAAATCAAGAAGCAGCAGATCGAAGCTGTACGCGCCGATGCGTTCAAGAGCTTTTTCGCCGCTTTCGGCTTCGGCGACCGTATGGCCGGATTTCTGAAGAAAATTGTGGAGCATTTCTCTTTGAAACGGCTCATCTTCCACAATCAGTATGTCAAGTTGATTCATGGCGCCATTTCCTGCAATCAGGCACGGACAAAGCGCGGATATCAGGTACTGTCCGCCGCATTTCCGGCCCCGCCTTCCGGCAGCAGGATATCCAATACCGTTCCCTCGTTCAATTTGCTTTGAACCTGGATTTCGCCTCCATGCGCCAGAATAATTTCATTGGCGATGGAAAGGCCGAGCCCGGTTCCGCATGGTTTTGTGGTGTAGTGAAGATCAAATATCCGCTCCGCTTTATCGGCGGCGATGCCGGAACCGGTATCCTGAATCCGGATGCGGACACGTTTCCCCGGAATGCGGCGCAGACTCATGCAGATTATACCATTTTCCGAAATGGAATCCACGGCATTTCGAACGACGTTGAGAATGGCCTGCTCCATTTTGGGGGCATCCATCGAGACCGCCCATCGGGTGTTTTCCATCTCTTGAATCTCGATACGGATATTTTTGCTCTGCGCTTCTTCCCTGCTGAGAAAAAGAACGCGTTCTAACACCGGCACAAGAGATTCGTCGTGCAGATGCAGTCTGTCGCTTCGGGAAAGGCTGAGAAAATCCTCGATAATGAGGTTGATCCTGCGAATTTCGTCCCGCACGATCTGGGTGATATGTCTGAATTCCTGCGATTGTGCTTCGTTTTCGGCAGGAACAAATTCCCGCTGAAGCCTCTGTGCGGCCATGCCGATGGCATTTAACGGATTGCGGACTTCGTGCGCCACTTTGGCGCCGAGATTGGCCAGCGACGACAGTCTCTCAGCGTGATGCAGATGTTCCTGTATGGACTGAAGTTTTGAAAGGTGCCGGTTCTGTATCCGATACAAAAACCCCATTGCTGCGATTCCGATCAGCATCACCAGCGCTGTCCAGAGAAAAATATGGCGGCGTTTTTCCTGAAGCATGGTGTCGGTTTTATAGGTTTCGAGGCCAACCCGGATTTTCCCGGCAATATTTCCGTTTAGTGAGAACGGAAGAATGACTTCGAGAAACTTGACATCGCCGATTTTTACACATTCGCTGATCGGATTGCCGGCTTCCCTGGCGTTTCCGGCAAGAAGCATGCATTCCGAGACCTTTTCATCTGGGATTTTGCCCGTCTGAGCCAAAATCCGTCCCCGGATGTCTTCGACCGCCAGATAGACGACGTCTCTGCCCGGCGGCCACATGCGGACAGCGTTTTGGACGCTGGCTTTCATGGCCCAATAGCGGGTGTCGCGCATATCCGCCATATTTCCGGCGGCATTGGCCGGTGCTTTCGTCAGAGATTTCCGCATTGCCGGCGCGTCATCGTATTCGGGGAATATATTGAAAAAATTCTCCGGGTTTTCGCGGTGCTGCAATATGCGATCATATCCGGTACGAGATGTCGTCTCGATGCTTTCAGCCACGGAAACCGCTTTTTGCTTAAGCATAGCATGGATCACGCTCTCGATCTGGTGCAGATCCATCATGGCCATACTGAAAAAGAGCATGGCGAATACCAGAAATGTCACGATGACGGCCAGCGGCTGAACGAGCCGCCGTCTCTGAATGAGTACATCCATTTTTTCACTGTGTTCTATGATACCAGCGGCGTCAGGATAAAATAAATTCCCAGAAACCCGATCAGAATGCCTGCCCCTTTTCGAAACCAGTTTCCGGCATCCTGCCAGAGGCTGTTCTCCAGAATACGACGCACCAGCGCCGTGGAGCTTCCGGCGATGACGATGGGAATACAGTGTCCGACAGCGAACAGCAGAATCATCAGTACCCCGCTGGTAATCTGTTTCTGAACAGTAATGACCGCCAGTATCGGAGCGATAAAACCAAAGGTGCAGGAACCCGACAGCGTTCCATATGCCAGTCCCAAACCGAGCGCCCCCCAGAGCCCGCTGAATTTCATACGGTACAGAAAACTGCCGCTCATGGAGCATCCTTTGACGCCGAACATGCTGAGGCTGACCCAGATCAGAATGAGACCGATCAGTACCTGCCAGTAATTACCCACATCGCCCAGCATGCGGCCAAGAAGCGCGCAGATCACGCCAATCACGGCAATGCTGATAAAAAGGCCGGTGGTGAACGCCACCGAGTACTGAACGGCCTGCATGGGTTCAGGCTGTTTTTTCTGCCCGCCGATATAGGCCACCATCAGCGGAATGGACGCCATATGACAGGGGCTGAAAAGAACGCTGATCATTCCCCAGACAAAACATCCTGCCATTGCGATACCGGCGCCGGCCGTCATCCACTGGTTCACCATCAGAAAAAAAGATGCAAGCATAACGTCTTCCTTTATTTGACGCCCATTTTGACAAGCTGTGCCGTAATGTCTGCTTCGCTCATAAACCCTTCATGCCGGTAAACTTCCTTAGCGTCCTTATCGAAGAAAATCTGCGTGGGAATAGCCCGGATCCCGAACCGTTCGCCCGGCGCCCGATCTTTCCAGACATCAAAAAAATGAATGACTGCTTTCCCCTGATATTTTTTTTCGATTTTTTCCATGACCGGCGCCATCATTTTACAAGGAATACATTTATCGGCGCCCAGATCCACCATCGTGACCATTCCCTTGGCCGGAATTTCCTGAGTTTCAGCCGCCTGGACGATGGCTACCGGACGATCGAAAAGAAAAATGAACAGAAAGCTGAAAATAGTGATAGCCAGACCTGCGGCCATCATTGAAATGAGCCATGTTTTCGGTGAAGTGGTTTTCATAAAAATTCCTTTTTGCGATTGAAAAATGGATATTGTAACGAGACGATTTCATTCTGCCAACACTTCCGATGATGTAAGCGATGGATATTTCACGATCATCTCCTTTATCTGCGAATATGAACTTCACAGAACTATCAAGCAATCTACATGCCATAGCATGACAATCTGAATTTCCAGCAGTCTGTTTATCGTGAAGATGCGATGTACCAATGACGAAGTCGCCGGAAATATTCTTTGAACTTTGGTTGAAAATTATGCGCCTTCATGAAAACAGGTTGCCACATCATGAGTGACGGCGGATATCGGCAGGGTGGAACAATTCGACATTTATGTCGAATTGTTTAGAAAATAAACAGGTTCCTGAAGGTCAAATATACTTGACGGCTTCATACCGTCATTATTGATTTGACCTGCGATCTCCCTCAGAAGGGCATTCAAGCTGGTCAAACAGCTCCTGACACATCCATACCGGGAAAATTCGAACATCCTGTCGCTGCTGCATCTGCTCTCCACCATACAGGATGGCGCTCTGAATCCGGCATTGGCTGCCGGCCGCTTTCTGAAACTGTTTCAGTCCTTTGACAAAATCTGAATTGATGGTAGCGCCGGCTTTAATATCAATGGCATGGATATCCCTGCCATTTTCCATGATGAGATCAACTTCGTTTCCGGTGCTGTCCCGATAAAAGAACAGGTTGTTGATCTTTCCCTGATTAAATCGGTATTTCAGCGCCTCCATCACTACCAGGTTTTCGAACAGATGACCTCGCAGGGGATCCCGGCTGACCTGATTTTCCGTTTCCAGTCCCAGCAGAAAAGACGCCAGTCCTACATCATAGAAATACAGCTTGGGAGATTTGATGAGCCTTTTTGAGATATTTCCATACCAGGGCTTCAACAAAAAAACAACATAGCTGGCTTCCAGCAAGGTAATCCAGGTGCGGGCGGTTGAATGCGAAACGCCCACATCATTTCCCAGGCTTTGCAGATTCAGAATCTGCCCGATTCTTCCAGCACATAAGCGTACAAATTTTTCAAATATCCCGATATCCTTCAGAGAGATGAGTTGACGCAAATCCCGTTCAACATATGTTTCAAAGTAATCTCCCATTGCTTTGTTCGGATCAAGATGCTGATCGTAGATTCTGGGATAGAAGCCGTTGCGTATCAATGCATCACAAGTTTTCGGCAAATAATCCGGTTGCAGTTCGGATATGCTCAAGGGCAGCAGTTTCAGTAGGGCCGTGCGTCCTGCAAGAGATTGGCTGGTTGTGTTCATTACCTCAAATTGCTGACTTCCGGTCAGAATGAACTGGCCGGCGGTATTCCGATTGTCCACAATGGGTTGTATGTAAGAGGTCAAGTCAGGAACCCGCTGAATTTCATCCAGAATGCCTCCGTCCGGGAATAAAGTCAGAAAACCGCGAGGATCGTCGGTCGCAAAGCGGCGGGTATCCGGTGCTTCAAGGTTGGCGTAGGGTTTATCTGGGAAAACCTTTCGGCACAGAGTCGTTTTTCCGCTCTGACGCGGCCCGGTCACGGTGACAATCGGGTACGATTTGACCAGATCGACAAAAAAAGGTTCAATATTTCGTTTAATCATAACAAATGGTTGTCCTGATAATTGCAGATTGAATGTTATACTTTCAATTTACAAATATCACCGCTGTGTGTTTTAAGCAAGGCAATGAAAGCATCTCATCCGGACTTTTTACGAAGGCATCATGATTAAAGCCTTTTTGTCTCGGCATGAAATGTGCTTGCGATAAAAGGGATATCGAAAGCTAAAAACTCTTTTCAGAAGGAAATATTTTATGTGGATTGTTCGACTCGCGTTACGGCGGCCTTATACGTTTGTGGTGGCTGCACTGGTGCTGCTGCTTCTGACGCCGTTTGTGCTGCTGCGCACACCGACGGACATATTTCCGGAGATCAATATTCCGGTCATCAGCGTGGTCTGGGTGTATAACGGGCTGAACGCCAAAGAAATGGAAGAGCGCATCGTCTATAATCATGAGCGAATGATCAGCACGCTGGTGAACGATATCGAGCATATTGAGTCCACGGCATACAACGGCGCTGCTGTCATCAAAGTGTTTCTTCAGCCCGGAGCGTCCGTAACCGAGGGGGTGGCGCAGATCACCGCCAGCGGACAGACGGTGCTGCGTCTGCTGCCGCCGGGAATCACGCCGCCGTTTATTATTCGGTACAATGCTTCGAGCGTGCCGATTCTCCAATACAGCCTGGCCAGTACGAAATTTTCCGAGCAGGAACTTCAGGATATGGCCATGAACCGCGTCAAGGTGGGGCTTTCAACTGTAAGAGGTGCATCCGTGCCGTATCCTGCCGGCGGAAAGACGCGGGTGGTTGCGGTGGATATCAATCTGGCGGCGCTTGAATCCCAAAATCTGTCTCCGCAGGATGTTGTCAATGCGTTCACTGCCCAGAATTTCATGCTCCCCAGCGGTACGGTGAAAATCAGCGCCACCGAATACAATGTGTCGCTCAACAGCAACGCCGACATGCTGACGGCGCTGAACGATCTGCCTGTCAAGACGACGGCGGGCGGCGCCGTAATCCGCATCAGGGATGTGGCCCAGGTGCATGACGGATACCAGCCGCAGCAAAACGTCGTCCGGTTGAACGGCGTGCGCGGGGTGCTGCTCACGGTGCTGAAAAGCGGAGCGGCCTCGACCCTGAGTGTCGTCAGCGGGGTGAAAAAGGCCATGCCGCGGATACTCAGCGGTCTTCCTCCAGAGCTGAAGGCCAGAGAATTTGCGGATCAGTCGCTGTTTGTCCGCGCGGCTGTGAGCGGGGTAATTAAAGAAGGCGTCATTGCGGCGATGCTGACCGCCGTAATGATTCTGCTGTTTCTGGGGTCGTGGCGCAGCACCTTTATTATCGCCATTTCGATTCCGCTCTCGGTGCTGACCTCTCTGGCGGTTCTCAGCGCCATCGGTGAAACCATCAATCTCATGACGCTCGGAGGGCTGGCGCTGGCGGTCGGGATTCTGGTGGATGACGCTACGGTGGAAATTGAAAACATCCACCGTCAGATGGCGCTGGGAAAATCCAACGTCCAGGCGATTTTAGACGGCGCGCAGGAAATTGCGCTGCCCGCCTTTGTCTCAACGCTGTGTATCTGCATCGTTTTTGTGCCCATGTTTTTTCTGACGGGCGTGGCGCGTTATCTGTTTGTGCCGCTGGCTGAAGCGGTTGTCTTTGCGATGTTGGCAAGTTATGTGCTGTCGAGAACGCTTATTCCGACACTGGTTATGTGGTTTTACCGCAACATGCGGGGCGGCCATCCGGCCGTCACCAGACAAACGGCGTTGTGGCTGCGTCCGTTTGCCGCGTTGCACACATATTTCGAGTATGGCTTTGACAGCTTCAGGGACGGATACCGCAGGCTGTTGGGGGTGGTTCTGGCGCACCGCATTTCCTTTGTGATACTCTTTCTGCTGTTTTGCGCGGGTACGTGGATGCTCCTCCCGAAGCTGGGACAGGATTTTTTTCCGTCTGTGGATGCAGGGCAGTTCCGGCTGCATGTCCGCGCCCCTGGAGGCACTCGTATCGAAGAGACCACCCGGCTTGTGGATCAGGTGGAAACGGTCATCCGGGATGTGATTCCCGCAAAGGAGATCGCCGGCATCCTGGATAATATCGGCATTCCCAGCGGCGGCATTCCACTCACATATATCGACAATGGTCTGACAGGAACCGGTGATGCGGATATTCTGGTCTCACTGAACCGGGGTCATCCGCTGACGGATCATTATGTCCGCCGGTTACGCACCCGCCTGGGACGCAGCTTTGCCGGATCCACTTTTTATTTTCTGCCGGCCGATATCGTCAATCAAACCATCAATTTTGGCTTGCCGGCGCCGTTCGATATTCAGATCGTGGGGCGGAACCGCGAAAAGTCCCGCGAGATCGCAGCGCATCTGGCCGATAAAATCCGCCGGATCCCGGGTGCTGTGGATGTCCGTATCCAGCAGCCTGCCAACCAGCCGGAACTCCACGTTGCCGTAGATCGCACCAAAGCGTCTCAGATCGGCCTGACCGAACGCGATGTGGCGGGTTCTGTGCTGCTGAATCTTTCCGGCAGCAGCCAGACCCAGCCCAATTACTGGCTTAATTCCCAAAACGGCATTCAGTATCTTGTCAACATCCGGACGCCGGAATATGCGATAGATTCGCTTTCCAGACTGAACGCTATTCCGCTGAACGCCGGCAAGGCCGGCGGCAACAGTCCCCAGATTCTGGCCAATGTCGCAACTGTTCAACGCAGCACCGGCTCGCCCATATACTCTCATTACAATGTCATGCCGGTCATCGATATATTCGGCGGCGTCAGTGGTCGCGATCTGGGCGGCGTGTTGAAGGACCTCCGCCCTCTGGTGGCTCAGGCGGAAAAGCAGTTGCCGAAAGGGGCGTTTATTGCGCTCAGGGGTCAGGCAAATACCATGCGTTCCAGCTTTATCGGACTGGGTGTCGGGCTGGGGCTTGCAGTTGTATTCATTTATCTGCTTCTGGTCATCAACTTTCAGAGCTGGCTTGATCCGTTCATTATCATTACCGCGCTTCCCGGTGCGCTGGCCGGGGTTATCTGGGGGCTCTACCTGACGCTGACAACGCTGAGCGTTCCGGCGCTGATGGGCGCTATCATGAGTCTGGGCGTGGCCACGGCCAATTCGGTGCTGGTGGTGACATTTGCGCGAAAGCATCTGGAGGAAGGGCGCGATCCATTGACAGCAGCATGGGAAGCCGGTGTCGGGCGGCTGCGCCCGGTGCTCATGACGGCCATGGCCATGATCATCGGGATGCTTCCCATGGCGCTGGCGCTGGGGGAGGGCGGCGAGCAGAACGCGCCTTTGGGCCGGGCTGTCATCGGCGGGCTGGTGGTGGCCACTTTTGCGACTCTCTTTTTTGTACCGGCAGTGTTCAGTATTCTGCGCAGGCGGACGCCGCGGCAATATGATAATGCAGATTACCAGCGTATCGGGATATCACAGACGGATGAGGTATCATGATGAATTCAAAACAGATTAAGCCTACGGAAGCCATTATAGAACGTACGCAGACCGGAGCGGCGTTTCAGCGGTCGCCCTTCAGATTTCTAATGGTTTCTGTCATAGCGCTGCTTGTGATCGGCGGTGGAGTCGTGGGAGGACTGATGCCCCGGTGGCGACAGCAGACTGAATTACGTGCGGAAACCCGGGAGCATTCTGTTCCCACGGTGGTGGTTGTATTTCCCAAACCCGGTCAGATGGCTATTCACACAGCGTTGCCGGCGGAAATCAAGCCCTGGGTGGAAGCGCCGATCTACGCCCGCGTCAACGGCTACCTCAAGCAGCGGTATGTGGATATCGGAGACAGCGTGAAGGCGGATCAGTTGCTGGCGGTCATCGATACGCCGGAACAGCTCCAGGAGCTGGAAAGAGCGCGCGGTCAGCTCGATCAGGCGGAAGCGTCGCTGGGAATTTCCAGAATTACAGCCGCACGCTGGGCGGAGTTGCTGAAAACCGCCAGCGTCAGCGAACAGGACGCCGCTGAAAAGCAGGCCGATTTCAAATTGAAGGCCGCGCTGGTTGCTTCGGCCAGAGCGGAAGTTCGCCGGCTGGAGCGGATACAGGCGTTTTCGAAAGTGATGGCGCCGTTTTCAGGTATCATTACAACCCGCAATGTGGATTCCGGAGACCTCATTGTTGCAGCGGCCGGTAAGGAGCTGTTCCATCTGGCGCAAATTCAGAAGCTCCGGATTTTCGTGCAGACGCCGGAGACGATGGCCCGCGGCGTCCGCATCGGTCAATCCGCTGAGCTGAGCCTTCCGGATCTGCCGGGTCGCCGGTTCAGGGCAACTGTCATCCGCACCGCAGGCGTTGTGGCCTCAGATTCCCGAACGCTGCTGGTGGAACTGGCGGCGGATAATCCGAAGGGCGAAATCTTTGCCGGTGGATATGCGCAGGTGCGTTTCACCGATGCTAAAGCATCGGCGCTGCTGATGCTTCCGGCCAATACGCTGCTGTTTCGCCCCGAAGGCCCTCAGATCGGTATCGTGCAATCGGACGGAAAAGTCATGCTGCGCCAGGTACAAATAGGCCGCGATTTCGGACAGACCGTGGAAATCGTCAGCGGTGTGACTCCCAAAGATCGTGTCATTATCAATCCGTCCGATTCCCTGACATCGGGTATGACGGTTGTTGTTGCAGAATCAACCCCGGCAGGAAAGAAACCATGACTCCATCCAGATTTTTTCTCACTGAAATGGCGCAGCGTATTTTGCCGGCCCTGATATGTGTCATGATATCCGGCTGCGCGGCGGTCGGTCCCGATTATCAGCGCCCTGAAACCGCTGCTGTTCCCAAGGCGTATGTGGGGCCGGGCAGTGACTGGAAGATTGCGGTTCCTCAGGCAGACATTCCAAAAGGCAAGTGGTGGGAAATATTCAGAGATCCGGTATTGAATCAACTTGAAACCGACGCCGCGGACGGCAATCAGGATCTAAAGGCCGCATTTGCCCGCTTCACACAGGCCAGGGCAACGGCAGATGTGGCGCGATCCTCACTCTTTCCGCGATTAGGGATTTCAGTGCAACCGGTGGATCAGCGGGATTCCAAAAACCGTCCGGTCGGCGGTAAACCCGATCAGACCTATGATACGCTTACGGTACCCTTTGATTTCAGCTATGAATTCGATCTCTGGGGCCGGGTGCGCCGCGTGGTTGAATCGGCCAACGCTCAGACGCAGGCCAGTGCGGATGATGTCGAATCCGTAAAACTGGCCATTCAGGCCGAAATTGCCGCTGATTATCTGGCGCTGCGCGCTTTAGATGCAGACAGGGTGCTGCTGCTTTCCAGCATCGAGGCGTACCGGAAGTCGCTTGATCTGATACAAAACCGGAGGGCCGGCGGCATGGTTTCCGATCTGGATGTGGCTCAGGCGGAAACAGTTCTTGAAACCACGCGGGCTCAACTGCCGGATAATGCGCTTCAGCGTGTCAAATACAGGAATGCTCTTGCGGTGTTGACGGGGAAAAATGCTGCTTCGTTTCATCTGAAAGACAGGCCGCTTGATATGACGCCGATTGCCGTTCCTACCGGGCTGCCATCGGAGCTTCTGGAGCGCAGGCCGGACATCGCGGCTGCAGAACGCCGTATGGCCGCTGCCAACGCCAATATCGGCGTGGCCACGGCCGCATTTTTCCCAACCGTTAAATTCAGCGGTCAGGCCGGTTTCCAGAGCGGCGGGATGGATATGCTGCTGGACTGGCCCAGCCGGTTCTGGGCGGTAGGGCCGTCGTTGACGCTGCCCCTGTTTCAGGGAGGTCAGCTCACGGCAGGGCTGCTTCAGGCAAAAGCCGGATATGAGGAAACGGTGGCCCGATATCGTCAGACCGTGCTGACCGCTTTTTCAGAAGTTGAAAACAACCTTGCCGCGGTTTATCTGCTTGCCGATGAATATGGCCGTGTACAGACGGCGCTGCAATCCGCACGCAGACAGCTTCAACTTGCCGAAAACCGCTACAGGTCAGGGCTGGTGACATATCTGGACGTTGCGACAGCTCAGAACGTGGTGCTTGCCGCCGAACGTTCCGGCGTGCGACTTCAGGGCCAGCAACTGGTGGCCCTGGCCGGTCTGGTTAAATCGCTGGGCGGCGGCTGGCGGTCTGCAAAGAGTTCTTCCATGTAACACCAGAATGAGGTTGTACTTTTAAACCGTCAACCTCGATGACATCTCAAATGCTCGCAAATTCCGTCACCGAGCGTTCCCGCAGAATGTACTTTTGCACCTTTCCGCTGGCGGTCATGGGATAGGCGTCCACAAAGGCGATATGCTTTGGAATCTTGTACCGGCTGATTCTGCCTTTACAGAAATCCTGAACATCGCTGGCCTGAAGGTTGCAGCCTTTTTTGAGGATGATAAAAGCGCCCACTTCTTCTCCGTACTTGCGGCTGGGAACGCCGACCACCTGAACATCCAGGATGCCGTCCATCTTGAAGAGAAACTCCTCGATCTCCCGGGGATAAATATTTTCTCCACCCCGAATAATCATGTCTTTGTGGCGGCCGGTAATGGACAGATAACCATTGGCGTCCAAAACGCCTAAATCGCCGGTATGCAGCCAGCCTTCCGGGTCAATCGCCCGTGCTGTCGCCTCCGGCATATGATAATAGCCTTTCATGACATTGTATCCCCGGCAGCAGACCTCTCCCTGGCAGCCGGCCGGCAGTTCGTCGCCGGTTTCCGGATCTGTGATGCGCACTTCAACCCCCGGCAGCGCCTGTCCTACGGTTTTGACACGAAGTTCGATATCGTCCCCGATCCGTGTCTGAGTAATCACGGGGGATGCTTCGGTCAGTCCGTAACAGATGGTGATATCTTTCATATTCAGGTTGTCCATAACCTGACGCATCACCTGTATCGGGCACGGAGAACCGGCCATGATGCCGGTGCGCAGCGATGAGAAATTGAACTTGTGAAACAATTTGTGATCCAGAATCGTAATGAACATGGTGGGAACGCCGTAAAGTGCGGTGCAGGCTTCCTGTTCCGCAGAAGCCATCACCTGAACCGGATCAAATGTCTCCAGGATAACCAGGGTGCTGCTGTGACAAATCGCCGCCATGACGCCCAGCACGCATCCGAAACAATGAAACAACGGCACCGGCAGACATACGCGGTCTTTGGGGCCAAAATTCTGATTTTCTCCGATGTAATATCCATTGTTTCCGATATTGTAATGGGTCAGCATCACTCCTTTGGGAAATCCCGTGGTTCCGGACGTGTACTGCATATTCACCACATCGTGCGGATCTATCTGTGACTGCCGGTTTTGGTATGCGCTGTCGTCAATCATGGCGCTGAGGGAGAGAAGCTCCGGGATAGCATAAAGCCCCCGATGCTTTTCATGCCCCAGAAAAAATACCCGTTTCAGATGCGGGAATGCAGTGCTGTTCAAATGCCCTCGCTCCTGGGATTTCAACTCCGGGACGAGATCGTATAAGACCTGAAGAAAATCCGTATCCTGATATTGTTCGATCAGAAACAGGTTCTCGGTTTCGGATTGACGCAGTAAATACGCCAGTTCATCACGCTTGTAATTCGTGTTGACCGTCAGCAGGACAGCGCCGATCCGTGCGGTTGCAAATTGCAGTGCGACCCAGTACGGAATATTGGTGGACCAGACAGCTACTTTTTCGCCTTTCTGCACGCCAAGCGCCATAAGCCCTTTGGCTAACTGATCCACCATATCTCCGAATTGCCGATAGGTCAGCCTAAAATCCCGGTCCACATAAACAACCGCCTCGTTGTCCGGATACGCCTCAATGGCATCGTCCAGAATCTGTCCCAGCGTCCGATGCCGTAAGCCTTTTATATCCTGCATCATTTCACTCCCTGACCGGCTCATTCCGGAATATACAGCACCGCATACATGGACGCCTTTTCACTGCCTTTGCAGCAGACATCATGCGGTACGATGGAATTATAATATATGCTGTCACCCTCATTCAGTACATACTGCTCCTGCCCGTAAACCACTTCGACCTGGCCGGATATCACCACAATAAATTCCTCGCCTTCATGGGATGAAAGCGGATGATTCCGGCCGGATTCCGGCAGCAGCTCGATGAAAAAAGGTTCCATGTGCCGATCGGTCTTTCCTCTGCCCAGGGAATGAAATTTCAGGGATACCGATGTGTTCGTGGAACGCAGCATGCCCAAATCCTCATGCCGATCGGCTTTTCGAATCACCAGAGGGTCATGGCTGATCTGATCATCCAGGAAAGTTCCTAACCGGACGCCCAGCGCCCTGGCGATTTTCAGCAGCGGGCCAAGCGACGGATATATATTTTCGGATCGAATGGATTCAATCATGGTCGGTGTAAGACCTGTCCGCGCAGCCAGATCGTCAGTGGATACCCCTTTGGTTTCCATGAAGGTGCGAATCCGCTGCGCCACTTTTTCTGTGTTCATATATTCTCCTTACCTGTGTCAAATAAACGATATCCTGAAGCAAAGTGCGTCTTATATCTTATATCATTCACAATGAAAAGCCATAATACTCTGGCTGCAATAGGGTCTTGACATCAAACAGGTATTGACTTAAACATCCCGATTACGATAGAGGCATCATTCAGCGCATGTGCCCGGAGCTGTCTCTGGAAGCCGACAGCATTGAAAGCGCCGCTGGATTTATCGCCGAATTTTCCCTGGGAGGTATTGCCCGTATGCGGGCGGAAAGGTCATCATGCTTGCAACCCAAACCTTTAGCGTGAGCCGGAAGATCGTGGCCGGATGGATATGGCTTTTGCTTTCATCCGCCATTGCGGCGGCCTCCCTCACATCCGTTTGCTGCGCAGAGCCGGCACGTGCGGCGATTCCCGTATGTGTATCCACGGCGGAATCCGTTCAGGGCGGTTCTGATTTACGTTTTTCAGCCAATATCATCCCACGCACTCAGGTCAATCTGGCCTTCAAGGTCGGCGGGTATATTCATGATATCGCGATGGCTCCCGGACCAGACGGCGTATTGCGTGACATTCGCGCCGGTGACAAGGTAACGCGGGGGATGGCGCTGGCCCATATCGATCCCAAAGATTATGTGGTTCGAGTCAACCAGGCCAGAGCCTCTCTGGAAGGCGCCAGGGCGTCTCTGGAGATGGCCAGAAAAAATTTCGACCGGTATCAAAATCTGGTCAAAAAAGGGTATATCGCCAAAAGCGATTTTGATCGGGCGCAGGAAGGTCTCGATGTCTCCAGCTCACGGGTGGATGTTGCCGGCTCCCAACTGGAGCAGGCCGGCATTCAACTCAACGACTGCACCCTGAAATCCCCCATCAACGGCGTTGTCGTCAACAGATTCATCGAACGCGGCAGCCTGGTCGGCAGCGGCGCATTGGGCTTTGTTCTGATGGATATAAATGCTGTAAAAGCAATTTTCGGGGTTCCGGATGCGCTGCTGGCGCACATCCATCCTGGAGATTCGCTGTCTGTGGCGGTTGATGCCCTGAACCACAGGGAGTTCAAGGGAATTGTCACGGCGGTATCGCCGGCGGCTGAGGTCAAAAGCCGGGTATTCGATGTTGAAGTCACGATTCAGAACCCGGACGGAATCCTCAAGGACGGCATGATCGCTACCGTGCGCGTGGAAGACGCCCCGTCTTCAGAAACGCACTCTTCCTCCGGACAGGCGAAAGACACTCTTCCGGCCGGCGCTGTCGTTATCCCTCTTCAGTCCGTTGTACGTCCTCCCGATGCTTCCAGCGGATACATGGTGTTTATAACAGTTGAAAAAAACGGCCAAACTGTCGCCAGCGCCCGGGACGTGAAGCTGGGCAATGTGGCAGGCAGAAACATCATCGTACTGAATGGCGTTTCTCCGGGCGAACATGTTATCACGACCGGTGCCACAATCGTTTATGACGGCGCAGCAGTGAACGTCGTTCCCTGACATCGTACAGGAATCTTCCGACATGAAAGATCAATCCCGTCTTTCCGAAACGCACAATACCGCCCGGTTTTTTGTGGAAAACCCGCATATCGCATGGATGCTTCTTGCGGCCGTCATGCTGTGGGGTGTTTTCGGCTATCTTGAGATGCCGCAACGCAAAGATCCGGATATTCCCATCCGGGTGGCTGCGGTAACCTGTTCATGGCCCGGAATGCCAGCCGACAAGATCGAAAATCTCATCACCCGGAAGCTGGAAGACAAAATTGCTGAAAACAACAGAGTAAATCGCATCGAATCTACTACCCGCACCAGCCTGGCGGTGGTGATCATCAAACTCGATGACGATGTCAGAAATGTGTCCGATGTCTTTGATGACATCAATCTCAAGCTCATGGCTGTCAAAGGGTTGCCCGCCGGTGCTTCCCCTATCAATTTTATCAAGGATTTCGGGGATACCGCCACATTGATGCTGACGGTGGCGTCTCCGCCTGAAGATGCGGTTGCTGTGTCCCTGAGAGCCAGACAGGCGGAGGCCGGCATCCGGGAACTTCGATCCGGAAAAAACGGCGGGCGGGTCAGTCTCGTCATGGTATATCCGGAATCCATCCCGGAGAAAATCATCCGGCGGAAAGTGAATTCATTCTCGACATATCTTGCGAACCGGAATCTGGCGGAAGACTGTCACAGCCGGATCATGGCGGGAATGGCCATACTCGATATGCAGACCGGGCTTACCGACGCCCGTATTGAGACTGCGATCGATCGTTTCATCGAAAAAAGCCAGAAAGCTTCGGAATTCAATCCCGATGTATGGCGGCCTGCGCTCGTGCGGGATCCGTCCGGAACGGTTGATGCTTTATCCCGTGTGGCAGGAAGCAAATTTTCGTACCGGAATCTGGAAGCGTGGACCGATGAGATCATGCGTACCTTTCAGGCGCTTCCGGAAGTATCCCGCGTCAACCGATGGGGCGTACTGGACGAAGCGGTGTATCTCGAATTTTCTCAGGAACGCCTGGCTGCATATGGCACGGGGCCATCACGGTTTCGGGATGTGCTTGCGGCCCGGAATATCCGGCAAAGCGGCGGCATCATGGAAAGTGGCGGGAAAAGCATACTGGTCGATCCCTCCGGAGAAATCGCCCGTGCCGCCGATCTGGGAAATGTGGCCATGGGATACGCGCCGAACGGCAGCATCGCATATCTGCGCGATATGGTGGACATCGAACCTGGATATGAGATGCCGCCTCTCAAGCGCAACTTTCTGATGGAGCGGGACGACAGGGGACAATGGCGCCGAATGCCGGCCATCACACTGGCGGTTACCATGCGAAACGGTGAGCACATCGCCAGATTTTCCAGAGAGGTGAACAGCACGCTGACGGATCTGAAAAAACGTCTTCCTGCCGATCTGGTCATTGAGCGCACCTCAGATCAACCCGGACAGGTTGCCGAAAAGGTGAACCTGTTCATGGACAGTTTATATGAAGCGGTGCTGCTGGTGATTCTGGTGGCGTTCATCGGATTTCGCGAGTGGCGATCGGCGCTGCTGATGGCGTTGTCCATTCCCCTCACTTTAGCGATGACATTTGGCATGATGCAGGTACTCGGCATCGATATTCAGCAGATTTCCCTGTCGTCGCTCATTTTATCTCTCGGGCTTCTGGTGGATGATCCGGTGGTGGCCAATGATGCCATCAAGCTGGAACTGCGTTCCGGGAAGCCCCCCGATGTGGCGGCGTGGGTCGGGCCTACCCGGCTGGCCAAACCCATCCTCTATGCGACGCTTACCAATATCGTCGCCTATTTGCCTTATCTGATGTTGCGCGGAGATAAACGGTGGTTCCTTTTTTCGATGCCGGTTGTCATTGCCTGTTCACTCATTGCCTCACGCATTGTTTCCATGACGTTTATCCCTTTGATCGCCCGATATCTGCTCAGGCCAGGGCGCAATATCGGAAGGAGCATGGAAGAACTTCGCAGCCGCGGATTCGCCGGATTTTACTACAGGCTGGGCCTTCGGCTGATCGATAACCGCTGGAAGGTGCTGGCGGCTTCTCTGGTGATAGTAATGCTGGCGTTCGTTTTGAAATCGCAACTGAAAGATCAGTTTTTCCCATACGATCTGTCGCATCTGTCCTACGTGGATGTGTGGCTGCCTGAAGATGCGACGGTTTACGCCACAGATAATGCCGCAAAACAGGTGGAGCATATCATCCGGCAGACTGCCGCCGCATACGGCGCGGCGCATCCGGATAAAAACGGCGAGCCCCGGAAAATTCTCAGCCGCGTTACCAGTTTTGTGGGCGCCGGGGGGCCGCGGTTCTGGTTTTCTGTGGTGCCCGAACTCAATCAGCCCAATTACGCCCAGGTACTGATCGAGGTTAACGATGTTCACGATACCGAACCTCTCCTGCACCTGCTGCAACCTCGATTTTCTGAGGCGTTGCCCGGGGTGCGCGCCAACGCCAGACGTCTGGAAAGCGGTCCTCCGGTCGGCATCCCCGTTCAGATTCGTCTGAGCGGAGACGATATTCCAGCGCTGCGCGCCAACGCCGAAAAGCTCAAGCAGATATTGCGCCATTTGCCCAATACCGAACAGGTGCAGGACAACTGGGGCGCTGAAATTTTCAGGGCGCATCTCTCTGTGGATCCGGATAAGGCTGCGCTGGCCGGCGTTACCAATCTGGATGTCGCCCGTTCATCCGCCGTGGCCATGAACGGATTTCAAGTCACCAGCCTGCGTGAGGGACGCCTCGACATTCCCGTCTATGCGCGCATGAGAATGGAAGAGCGCGCCGGCATCGAGAATGTGAAAAATATTTATGTCACCTCAGCGGACGGCAGCCGAAAAGTGCCTCTCGGACAGATATCCACCATTACCTGGGGACTCGAAACTGAAAAAATCGTGAGGCGCAACCATTTCCGCACCATAACGGTATCATGCTTTCCCGTGTCCGGCGTGCTTCCTTCCGAAGTCATCGCGATGGCCCAACCGGCATTGAAATCTTTCTCCGCGCAGCTTCCGCCCGGATACCACATCGAAATCGGCGGTGAATACGAGGAGCAGGTCAAAGGGTTTAAGGAATTGAGCGTGGTGCTGTTTATTTCTGTATCCGCCATCTATCTGGCGCTGCTCTTTCAGTTTAAAAACGCCGTTAAACCCCTCATCGTGTTTGCCGCCATTCCCTATGGCATGGCGGGCGCATTCGGCATGCTGTATATCACATCGTCGCCTTTCGGCTTTATGGCGTTTCTGGGAATTGTCAGCCTCATCGGAGTGATCGTCAGCCATATCATCGTTCTTTTTGACTTCATCGAAGAGCGAAGAAGTGAAGGCGACGAGCTGAAAACGGCACTCCTGGATGCGGGTATTATGCGATTGCGGCCGGTCATGATCACTGTCGCCGCCACCGTACTTTCACTGATTCCGCTGGCCATCCATGGCGGTCCGCTCTGGCAGCCTCTGTGTTTTGCACAGATCGGAGGGCTGACGGTGGCGACATTTGTGACGCTGCTTATGGTACCGGTGTTGTACGCCATTGCAGCTCTGGACCTGAAAATTCTGGATGCCGGAACGTCGCCTCGATGACGAATGCCGCCCCGAAAAATATCGCTGATTCAGCCCTTGCGCTTGAAGAGTACAGGCTGCAAGTCGCCGTTTTTATCGGTCTGAGTTCCTTTCAGGGTGGTGCGGGATGCATCCGCTGCCAGTCTGAATCTGTCCAGATGCCATCCGAGCGAAATGCCCTGTTCCAGAAACCGGTAGTTGAGACCTGTCAATTTGATGTTATCACCCGATATCTCCACGTCCATCGTCTCGTCGATAATGGTGACGACTCCTGATTTCATATATCGTATGATCATCCGGGAAGGTTGTGTCAATTCCGGGGCGATGATCATGATCGCTTCCCTCAATCTTCCGCACCATTTCCAGGCGCCTTGCCAGACGCCTGCCAGATCGCTCTCCGGAGCTTGATCCGGATTCTGGACATCCAGTTTCAGAGAACCAGTCATCCGTTGCATCATCCCGGTATAGGCCGCCGGGTTCCGGAAGTCCATGATGGCTTTTTCCTTCATAAATGATGGCATGTTACAGTCTGAAACATATAGCAGCAGTATCTGAAGGCGTTTTCCGGGGATGCCGCCAATACATATCTGTTCAATTTCGTGCAGAATATGTGTGTGTCCCATAAAATCGGGAGAAACCACAGCCGCAAGACAAAGCGATGATTCCATGAGATTGATGATGGTTTGAATCAATGAAAATTCCGGCTTGATTTCAGCTTCGTCAAGCCATACTGTAGCGCCTGCCAGAGATAGATCGATTGCCACCTTTCGGGCAAAGGGCCTGTCTTTTGCGGTATGAACGAGAAAAATGCTTTTTTTCATGATGTTGACCCTAAAATAAAGTCGGAATCGCACAAACGATATCAAGTTGAAGAGAGAACCAGCGATGAAACTTACTGAAAATCTGACGGATACGTCCTATAACCTTTTGAAACATATTCTGAAAGACATGCAGCGGGTTGCTGTCGCCTATTCCGGAGGCGTTGACAGCACACTTCTGCTGCATGCCGCATCCGAAGCGCTGGGGAATGCGGCAATAGCCATCACCGCACTGTCTGCCACCACTCCGCGGCAGGAATACAGTGACGCCGCAGCGTTCACTCGAAATGCCGGTATCCGGCATATTGTTGTTGAAACCCATGAACTGAGTATTCCTGAATTCATTCAGAACCCGCCCGACCGGTGTTATGTCTGTAAAAAGCACCGCTATGCCGCGCTCATCACCGAAGCATGTCAGCAAGGATACGCCATCATCGCCGATGGTGAAAACCTCGACGATGCCAATGATTACCGGCCCGGAAGCCGGGCAGCGCGGGAACTGGGTGTTTACAGCCCGCTTCGCGATGCGGGCTTTACTAAAAAACACATCCGGAGAATTTCCGAGATGCTGGGGCTTTACACCTGGAACAAGCCCGCTTTGGCTTGTCTGGCATCACGAATTCCCTTCCGCAGCCCCATCACCCCCGAAAAACTCATGCAGATCGACGCAGCGGAAACTTTCCTTCGCGGGCTGGGATTGTCCGGCCAGATCCGGGTTCGACATTTCGGAGATACCGCCCGTATCGAAGTGGATGTCGCAGATATCGTTCAAATGATCGATGCCGACATTCGCAACCGAACCGTCCATTTTTTCAAAGAACACGGTTTCACACACGTGCTTCTGGATATGGAAGGATATCAAATGGGCAAACTGAATTCCTTGTCTTCCCGCAATGATGACTATGTGCAAAAGCCTGACGACAGTTCAGCAACGATCTGCGGTTAAAATGGATTTGAAATCAGGCTGCATTTGCGACAGGCTCTGCATGAATATCCGATATATTTTTCATTATTCGTTATATTCCAAAATGTCAAACAAAGTCTTGATGGCTTCGTAAAAAATCGAATTTCGGACGACTTCGTAAAATGTTCGCAGGCAAGGCGTGCAAATCCGCAAGGAATGAAGCGTACTTTTGTCGTACGCTGCAATGACGAAGGATGCGGCGCAACGCGGCATGCGGACTTTTTACGAAGTCGTCAAGTCTTGAAAATGGAAAGATCGGCTGTTTCCTGTGAAGCATCTCCGGAAATTTCCACTTGACATGACAGTCTCATTCATATATCAGAAAACGAAACAATGTTTCGAATATTTTATATGACGTAGCGTGAAACCCGAAAAATATAAAAAATATCTGTTTAATATCAGATTGTTATATTTATGATTTATGAGAACATCATTTTTATCGGTATGGCGTATAAAATTAAGAAGCAATAATTATTTTATAATTTTATATAAAATTCAAAGTGTTATTTGTTTAATAACTTGCCGTTTCGCTGATAAAAATTTCATTCTGGTAACAAGGTTATTAAATCGTATGGCAGAGGTAAGTTCCTGATCGTTTCTATGTCTGTCATTCGATATTCAGGCGGGCGCCGCCACGTGGTATTTATACGACATGCAGAGCATTTGATTAAATTATCATTATCTATTAATTTCAGGAGGTAAAGATGAGCTGGTTTGTCAACACACTGGGGTCATCCATCGGTAAGAAGCTGATGATGGCAATTTCGGGCTTGAGTTTCTGCGGATTTCTGGTGGCGCACCTGGCTGGAAATCTCTTCATTTATGGAGGCAGAGATGCATTCAATTCTTACGCGACACACCTGCATTCTCTGGGCCCGCTGGTGACCATTGCGGAGCTTGGTCTGCTGACACTGGCTCTCATCCATGTTCTGACGGGTGCGACCTTGTTCTATGAAAATCTTCAGTCCAGGCCTCAACGCTATGCCGTCAACAAGTCTGCGGGCGGCAGAACCATCGGATCCGCCACCATGCCTTATACAGGAGCGTTTCTGCTGCTGTTTGTGATTTTTCATCTCCTGAATTTCCATTTTGTGGACAAAACCCACATCACTATTTTTGACATCGTATCCAAATCATTTTCACATCCGGCGTATGTTGTTTTCTACGTTCTGGCCATGATCATCGCCGGCCTTCACGTCAGTCACGGGCTGTGGAGCGCCTTCCAGACACTGGGGGCCAACCACCCAAAATACATGCCGATAATCATGATGCTCAGTCTTGTCTTCAGTCTGATCGTGGGAATCGGATTTGGATTTCTTCCCATCTATATTTCGCTGATTGCTTAACAACACAAGGAGATTACCATGCATCTGGACGCAAAAATTCCCGGCGGGCCGCTTGCGGAAAAATGGGACAGACATAAATTTGAACTCAAGCTCATCAATCCCGCCAATAAGCGAAAATTTGAAATCATTGTCGTTGGAACCGGGCTTGCCGGCGGTTCGGCAGCCGCATCTCTGGCGGAACTGGGCTATAATGTTAAAAGCTACTGCATTCAGGATACACCGCGCCGCGCACACAGCATTGCGGCTCAGGGCGGTATCAATGCTTCTAAAAACTATCAGAATGATGCTGACAGTGACCGGCGGCTTTTTTATGACACGATCAAGGGCGGCGATTTCAGGGCCAGAGAGGCCAATGTCTATCGTCTGGCCCAGGTCAGCGGCAATATCATCGATCAGTGCGTGGCGCAGGGCGTTCCATTCGCCCGTGAGTACGGAGGCCTCTTAGCCAACCGCAGCTTTGGCGGCGCGCAGGTATCCCGGACATTTTATGCCAGAGGTCAGACCGGTCAGCAGTTGCTTTTGGGGGCATACAGCGCTCTGAGCCGTCAGATCGCCGCCGGAAAGGTACAAATGTTTACTCGGAGGGAAATGGTGGATCTGGTGCTGGTCAATGGCCAGGCCAGGGGTATTGTGGTGCGGAATCTGATCACCGGAGATATCGAAACCCATACAGGCGATGCGGTGGTGCTGTGTACAGGCGGATACGCCAATGTCTTTTTTCTTTCCACCAACGCAATGGCCTGCAATGTGACGGCTTCCTACAGGGCGTACATGAAGGGCGCCATGTTTGCCAATCCCTGTTTTACCCAGATTCATCCCACCTGCATTCCGGTCCACGGAACCTATCAGTCCAAATTGACACTGATGAGTGAAAGCCTGAGAAATGACGGTCGGGTGTGGGTTCCCAAAAACGCTGGCGATAAACGTTCTCCGGATCAGATTCCGGAAACGGAACGTGATTATTTTCTCGAACGCAAATATCCCAGCTTCGGCAATCTGGTTCCCAGAGATGTCGCCTCCCGTAATGCCAAGGAACAGTGCGATCAGGGAAAAGGCGTCGGTGAAACAGGGCTTGCGGTCTATCTGGACTTCAGAGATGCCATCAACCGGGACGGCAAGGATGTGATCGCCCAGAAATACGGCAATCTCTTTCAGATGTATGAAAAAATCACAGCGGACAATCCCTATGAAAAACCGATGATGATCTATCCCGCGGTTCATTATACGATGGGGGGGCTGTGGGTGGATTACAATCTGATGAGCACCATTCCAGGGCTGTTTGTTCTGGGAGAAGCCAACTTCTCGGATCACGGCGCCAACCGCCTGGGCGCCAGTGCGCTGATGCAGGGCCTTGCTGATGGGTATTTCGTGATTCCCTACACCATCGGCGGATATTTTGCCGGCGCCAAACTTCCTAAAGTGAGTGCCGACCAGACCGAATTCACGATTGCCGCCAAAGAAGCGGATATCCGGACCAAGCGCCTGCTGTCCATCAACGGCAAGCGCACGGTGGATGATATTCATCGGGAACTCGGCAATATCCTGTGGAATTATTGCGGCATGGCCAGAAACGATGCCGGACTGACCAAAGCCAGAACACTGATTCAGTCGCTTCGCAGCGAATTCTGGGAAAATGTCCGGGTTCCGGGATCGGATAAGGACATCAATCAGAGTCTCGAACGCGCAGGCCGGGTGGCCGATTTCCTGGAGTTCAGTGAATTGATGGTTGTTGATGCGCTGACACGTCGGGAATCCTGCGGCGGCCATTTCAACGAAGCATTTCAGACCGAAGAAAACGAAGCCCGGCGGGATGATGAGAATTTCTGCCATGTTGCGGCCTGGGAATATGCCGGGGAAGGCAAAGACCCTGTGTTCCATAAAGAGCCGCTGGTTTTTGAAAACGTCAAATTAACACAAAGGAGTTACAAGTGACAAAAACCATCAATTTAACACTGAAGGTGTGGCGGCAACCTTCCACAGAAAGCAAGGGCGGTTTCGAGACCTACCACGCCAGCGATATTTCAACTGATATGTCATTTTTGGAAATGTTGGACGTCGTCAATGAAAAACTCACCATGGACGGCAAGGAGCCGATCGCTTTTGACCATGACTGTCGGGAAGGCATTTGCGGCCAGTGTGGTTCCGTGGTGAACGGAAGGGCCCACGGTCCGGAAAAAGGCACGACGCTGTGTCAGCTTCACATGCGGCATTTCAGTGATGGCGATACGATCGCCATTGAACCATTTCGGGCCAGAGCTTTTAAGGTCTTGAAAGATCTGATGGTCGATAGAAGCGCTTTAGACAAAGTGATCCAGGCTGGCGGTTATGTTTCTGTCAATACCGGCGGAACTCCGGACGCCAACGCTATTCCAATTTCCAAGGAAATTGCGGATAAGGCGATGGATGCGGCGGCCTGTATCGGGTGCGGCGCCTGTGTGGCCGCCTGTCCCAACGCATCGGCCATGCTGTTTGTCAGTGCCAAGGTCTCTCAGCTTGCGTTGCTGCCTCAGGGCAGGCCGGAAGCCGCTCGGCGGGTGACAGCCATGGTGCGGACGATGGACAGGATGGGTTTTGGCAATTGCTCCAATGAGCGGGAATGTGAGGCCGAGTGTCCTAAGGAAATTTCCATCACCAACATCGCCCGGATGAATCGGGAGTTTTTTAAAGCCGGATTTTTCTCGGCCGTTAAATAAAATAACATGTCGAGGGAGTTGGAATTATAGATACGCTGAACATCTTTTTCCAACTCCCTGAACGATCTAAAAAACAATCAGATAACTTTATTCAGCGGATATTCAATAATTCCTTCGGCGCCGTTTTTCATGAGTTTGGGAATCAGCTCCCGTACCACATCGGTGTTAACGACAGTTTCAACGGAATACCACGTGGACTGATACAAAGATGCAATGGTAGGTGCGTTCAGGCTCGGTAAAATCGCCACCACTTTCTCCAGACAGACGTCAGGAACATTCATCTTGAGTCCTACCAGTTTTTCTCCCAGAAGTGCACCCTGAAGCAGCAAGGCGATCTGTTCGATTTTTTCTCTTTTTTCAGGGTCTTTCCATGACTCATGATTGGCGATGAGCCGGGTATTGGTCTGCATCAGTTCATGGATGATTTTAAGCCCGTGAGCCTTGATGGTGCTTCCGGTCTCCGTCACTTCCACAATAGCGTCAGCCAGTCCGGAGACCACCTTGGCCTCGGTGGCGCCCCACGAAAACTCAACCGTTACCGGAATGCCTCTTTCCTCAAAGTATTTTTTAGTGAACTGCACCAATTCCGTGGAGATTTTTTTGCCTTTGAGATCTTCCGGTTTCTGCGCCGGAGAGTCAAAAGGTACTGCCAGCACCCATCGGGCCGGTCTGGCGCTTACTTTGGAATAGACCAGATCAGCCACAACATGGACATTGGAATTGTTTTCGGCAATCCAGTCCTTACCGGTCAGACCGGCATCCATGGTGCCGTTTTCGACGTAACGGGACATTTCCTGCGCACGGCACAAAGCGCATGTAATATGATCGTCATTAATTTCAGGAAAATAACTTCTGCCGTTGATATCGATTTTCCATCCGGAACGCCGGAACAGCTCCACCGTAGCGTTCTGGAGACTTCCTTTGGGAATTCCCAGCTTCAGAACAGTTGACATTTATTTATAGACCTCCTTCGGGTTGAATACCGGTTCTCCGCATATGACAACAGATTGCCCTTCCACGCGCTGAAAAAAACAGCTTTTATGACCTGTATGGCAGGCCGCCCCGCCGATTTGATCCACCTTCAGCAGCACCGTATCGTTATCACAGTCAATCCGGATTTCCCGGACAATCTGGTGATGTCCGGATGTTTCACCTTTAATCCAAAGCGATTGCCGACTGCGGCTGAAATATGTGGCTTTGCCGGTTGAAAGCGTGGCTTCCCAGGCTTCGGCATTCATAAACGCCAGCATCAGAATCTCGCCGCTTTGATAATCCTGGGCAATCGCCGGCACCAATCCTCCAAGTTTGTTAAAATCCAATTGAATCTTTTCCATAAGTTATCCTGTAAAATGAAAAATCCTGCCATTTTCTGAAAAGACAGAAAAATTCAGGATCAATGTAAAACCGGAACCGCGCCGCCGGTAAAAAATCTTGTCTTTCTATAATGCTGAGGTATAATAGAGTCGAATTCATAAAAAGTCAAAATATGATGGAAATAATCTAACAAGTCGATGAAAATTTGTAAAGCGATAAGCATGTCAATGTGCGCGTTGCATGGATATCATCGGAATTTACGATGCAGCCATAGCGCCTGAACCCATTCATAATACTTCAAACCAACATGTGTACAGGCTGAAGCTGATATCCTGCATTCCAGCCATCAATTTTTCAGCCTGCCTGTAAGGATTTTCTTGTAATATGCCCAACCATCGAAAAACATCCCAGATTCTTAAACAGCGCGCCAGACGCAGCTCTGTGGGCGTTTCCCGCATCATCATTAAAACTGTTTTATGGTGCGGATTGCTGGGCATGATTGCCGGCGGAACCGGTCTGGTGCTGCTGTATTTTTATATCAATGAAGATCTGCCCAAAATATCCAAACTGTCTGATTACCATCCGCCTGTTATCAGCACCGTATATTCAGAAGATAACCAGAAGATCGGTGAATTCTACAAAGAACGGCGGATTGTCATTCCCATATCCGCCATCCCTCAGATGTTGAAGGAAGCCTTTATTTCCGCCGAAGACTCAAGATTTTATTCACATCCGGGAATCGATGTTATCGGTATTATCCGTGCGTTTGTCAAAAATCTCGAAGCAGGCGGGGTGGTGCAGGGGGGCAGCACTATTACCCAGCAGGTTACCAAATCCTTTCTGCTCACGCCGGAACGCAGCTATACCCGAAAAATCAAGGAAGCCATACTGGCCTACCGCATCACCAAAGCCTTCAGCAAAGATGAAATCCTGTTTTTATATCTGAACCAGATTTATCTGGGGCACGGCGCTTACGGTGTTGAATCGGCTGCAGAAACTTATTTCGGAAAACCTGTCAGTCAGTTGAACATCGCTGAATGCGCGCTGCTGGCAGGGCTTCCACAGGCGCCCAGCAAATATTCCCCGTTTCGGTATCCGGAGAGAGCCAAACAGCGTCAGATTTATGTGTTGAACCGTATGGCGGCAGATGGCTATATCACCGATGCTCAGGCCGCAGACGCCATCAAACAACCTCTGGATATCAAAACCAAAACTTCCAGAAATATCAAGGAAATGCCGTTTTATACCGAACAGGTGCGGCGTTATGTGGAAAGCAAATACGGGCAGGACGCTCTCTATACCGAGGGCCTCAGCATCTATACGGCTGTCAACGCAGGGCTTCAGAAAGCGGCTCAGAAATCGGTGGATGACGGGCTTGCCGCCCTGGATAAACGTGAAGGATACCGAGGGCCTGTCAAACGCCTGAAATCCGAAGAAATTGAAGCCTACTGTAACACCATCCAGCAGGGTCTGGGTAATACTCCCTTGAAGCCCGGTGAAATGCTGAATGCCGTTGTTATTTCTGTCAGCAAAACCGATCAATCGGCTGTAGTGCGGGTGGGGAAATTTCAGGGAACCATCAGGGCCGAAGACATGAGATGGGCCAGAAATATCAACGCGGAGGCTGCACGGGAAGGCAATGTCAAGCATTCGGCGACCATTTTGTCACCAGGCGATGTCGTTATGGTAAAAGTCAAGAACAACGGCGGAACCGCCAATCGTCTGGAATTTTCTCTCGATCAGATTCCGAAAGTTCAGGGCGCGCTGCTCTGTCTGGAGGCTGGAACCGGAAATGTCACAGCTATGGTAGGCGGCCGGGATTTCAAGGACAGTCAGTTCAACCGGGCTATTCAGTCCAGACGCCAGCCGGGCTCATCGTTTAAGCCTATCATCTATGCCGCAGCCATTGATAAAGGCTATACGCCTTCAACCGTCGTCGTGGATTCTCCTGTCGCCTTTCCTACCGGCGAGGGGGATTCTGTCTGGAAACCTCATAACTATGAGCGGAATTATCTGGGGCATATTTTACTGCGAACGGCTCTTGAAAAATCCATCAATGTGGTAACCGTAAAGATTCTTCAGGATATCGGCGTGGATTATGCCATCAGTTATGCCAGAAAGCTTGGGATTACATCGAATCTGGAGAGAAATCTCTCCATCGCACTGGGGTCATCCGGTGTATCGCTTCTTGAAATGGTAAGAGCTTACTCTGTTTTTGATAATGGCGGGGATCTGGTTCAGCCGGTTTTTATCACCAAAATCGTGGATCAAGGTGGAAAGGTACTCGAAGAATCTCATACCCAGAAAGAGCATGTGATTGACAGCAGTACAGCTTATATCATTACCAGTCTTTTAGAGAGCGTCATCAAGGATGGCACTGGCCGTAAGGCGCTGGAACTGAACCGGCCTGCAGCCGGAAAAACCGGCACCACCAACAACATGAATGATGCCTGGTTTATCGGATATACTCCGGAATGTATTACCGGTGTCTGGGTTGGTTTTGATGCAGAAGCATCTCTCGGAAGGGGTGAAACCGGTGGCGTGGCTGCCTGTCCCATCTGGGTTGAATTTATGAAACAGGCGCTTGCCAACAAACCGGTTCAGGTTTTTTCAATTCCGGCCGGTGTCGTATTCGCCAAAGTGGATGCAACCACCGGACAACCTGCCGGGCCGGACTCTCAGAACGTACTGTTTGAATGTTTCAAGGAAGGTGCACATCCGATTCATACCGCCGCCAATGCTGCGAATATGACCAGCGTACCGGCCTCTCCGGATGAACCCCAGACGCAGATGGGGTCAGATGAACTTTCAAAGACAGAATTCTGATTCCATTTTGCTTTCAATCGGACTGAGACCGCGAAAGCAAGCGAGCAGCGATGAGACTGTACATTCAGTACGTCGAATCGCGGCACAGCGAAGCTGACAAAGGTATCAGTTTGAATGCGAACTGGA
>LKPX01000146.1 GCA_001443525.1 Desulfobacteraceae bacterium RAAP-1
AGCATTCGGACTGAGACCGCGAAAGCAAGCGAGCAGCGATGAGACTGTACATTCAGTACGTCGAATCGCGGCACAGCGAAGCTGACAAAGGTATCAGTTTGAATGCGAACTGGAATAAGCAGCTTTTAAGGTTTTACTCCGTCCGCCATCCGCCAGACGATAGACGCCCTTTCCGCCAAATCAGAAAGTGTGGAAAATAGTCTCCGAACCAGCTCACGGCGCTCTTCATAATTGCGTCCGGGGAAAAGTGACGCCGACTGCGCCGGAATTGAAAAAAAGTCCTGTGAAAATTCAATATCAAACGGCCTTGCCCAGCGGTAATTGGTAACAGTACCGCAATTATTTAAAAGAGCCCGGCGCGCCTTGTCATAATCGGTTATCACCCGGAAACGCGGTATGGGTTCCCCCAGACGCCTGAACGCCTCATCCAGAAGATCTTCACCACCACCTCCTTCAAGAGAGGGATAGAAAGAAAAGGCGATTTTACCGCCCGGCCGCAGACAGCAGGCTGCCTCCTTTATGGTCTTTTCAACATCGGGGAAAATAAAAATCGAAGCGTTATAAAGGACATAATCAAAAATCTGGCCTCCTGTAAGTTCTGCAAGCTTTTCACCGTCACCCACCAAAAGACGGATCTCCGGAGAAGCACACAGTGACCTGCCTGATTCTATCATTTTCTCCGATAAATCCACCCCCAGTACCTGGCAGGAAAAATATTTATTTAAAACCTGTGCCGAAATCCCATTCCCGCAGCCCACATCCAGCACAATGGAATTTGGCTTTAAATTGATATTTTCAGCCAGTTTGAGAGCAAGGGAAGCAAAAAAATGGTGCTTCTCCTCAAATTCATTGTACATCTGACAGCTTTGGTCAAAATTATCTCTGACATTCAGCTTCACTTTATCATTGAACCCTGCCTGCGGCATTCTGATCTCCCTCCATATTTTTGACGGCTTCGCAAAAAAATCCTCAATTATACATTGACAAATTCGGTGAGTTACATTAACGGAAAAGCCGGTGAAGGTCAACTTTGACGACTTCGTAAAATCCGCATGCTGCGCCGGCGCCGCATCCTTCGTCATTGCAGCGTATCACAAGTACGTTTCATTCCTTGCGGATTTGCGCGCCTTGCCTGCGAACTTTTTACAAAGCTGTCTGAAAATCGACTTTTTACGAGGGCATCAATAAATAAGTCGGGCACTTTTTATAAAGCCGTCGGCATTTCAGGCGAGAAATTTAACAATCATTATGGTCAGATCATCCTCCTGTTTCTGATCTCCCCGAAATTCTGAGACGGCTTCCAGTACGGACGATACCATGCGTTTGGCTGTCTCGGCGGCATGGCAACGAATTGCCTGACAAAGGCGTTCCCTGCCGAAGTGGTTGCCCTGTGAGTTTCGAGTTTCAGGAATACCGTCTGTAAACATGCACAGCACCTGTCCGGAATGAATCGATATGGATTGCCGAATAAATGCCGTATCCGGCGATATCCCCAGAACTGTCCCCTGACCTTTGAGATCTGTAAAGGAATCGTTTGACGCATCGTAGATTATTGCCGGATCATGGCCCGCCCGCACCCATTCCAGCAGATGATCTTCCAGGTTTACACGAGCCAGAAAAAGTGTCATGAACCGGCCTTCCGATTCAACATCTCGTACATATTGCCGATTGACATCAGCGATAATTTCTTCCAGGTTTCCGGGCATTGCGGCCCGAAGCCGCAGCATTCCCCGGATACTGGCCATCAGAAGGGCTGCCGGCAGACCGTGATCGGCAACATCTCCCACAACCAGACACAGTTTCTGATTGGCGCCTGAGCACAGATAGTCAAAATAATCTCCACCGGTTTCATCGCTGTAAAGGGCTGTTGCGTGGATGTCGAATCCTGGAGAGACAGGCGAGTTCCCCGGAAGCAGTCTTTGTTGTATCTCTACGGCTACGGAAATGGATTGGAGCATCCGGTAATGATCTTTGAGCCTGGGGCCGATACTGTCAACGATCTTTCCGATTTCTCCGAATTCGTCACGAGAAATAAGGCCGGTTTTGGCTTCAAAATCGCCGTCAGAGAGTTTTCGCACAGCCTCTGCGATGGCTTCGATTTTTTGTGTAAGACTGCGCGAAAACAATATACCAAACAGCATTACCAGAATGATGAGCAAGAACAAAAAACCTAACGTCAAGTTTTCCACCCGCGCCAATCGTTTCAGAACATGCTGCTTCAGCGTTGAGAGCATATCATTGGACAGGCGTTTGGGATGGGTGGCTGTCTTCCGATCCATTTCCGATGGGTTCGCTGTCAAGCCCCTTGTTTCGTCCGAATCTGTCATCACTGAAGATTGGTCCAGTTTTTGAATCACCGCATCCGCCATCAGACGAACGTTATGGATACCAAAAGTCCGCAGTCCAATAATCGGCAGAATCGAAGTGACTGTCAACAACAGTAAGAGTTTCCAGCGAAATTTCATTTTTCTCCTGCAGCTACATTTTCACCAGGGCCTGCTCAGCAGCGATACAGATCGGCTCGGCGCTGGGTTCCGAAGACATCTCCGGCTGGCCTGCACACATCAGCGAGCAAAGATCGGATACCGTCTTACCGCCCAGTATCAGTGCATTGACCGTGTCGATTTCCTTGGCGGGCGCCTCGGCATCGCTCAGTATTTGCCCGCCGATCAGTTTCCGGCTTTTTCGATCAAAAACGAGCTTGATGGTCCAGGGTTTGACCCCGGGCATCATCGCATGTTTGCTTCGGGAATCCACCGTAGCGCATACGGGATCGAAGCCCTCCTCCCTAGCCTGCTTTTCCGTGAGGCCGACGAAGGCGATGCTCTTGTCAAAGAGCTTGACCACCGCATTGTCGAGCACGCCAGGAAACGGCACATCGTAGCCGGCCAGTCTCTTGGCGATATGCCTTCCGGCGATGATGGCCGGACCGCGAAGCACTCCCGGCACCGGTTTGCCGGTGATAAAATGCTTTTTCTCCACGCAGTCGCCCAAAGCGAAAATATCGGGCACCGAGGTTTCCATGTATTCGTTTGTCTTGATGCCGAAACGGCCGATCTCAAGCCCGATCTGCCTGGCCAGATCCAGATTGGCCCGCACCCCGACGTTCAGCAGAACCATATCGGCGTCGAGCTGTTCGCCGTTATCCAGCAATACACCGCAAACGGCGCCGTTTTTGCCGAGAATTTTCTCCACCTTGCGTCCCATCTGCATCTTCATGCCTTTTTCAACCAGATAATTGCGGACCCGTTCACTGAATTCCGGATCCAGCGTCATGGGCAGCGGCCGATCCAGCAACTCGACGATGGTGATGTCGTAGCTTCCTGGAGAAGAACTCAGGATGCTGGCGGCAAGCTCCAGCGTAATGAAACCGGCGCCGACGAACACCATTTTTCGGGGTTTTTTCTCCAACAGGAAGGCCCGCATTTTTTCGGCGTCAGACAGGCTTCGGAGCGTAAATATGCCGGCAAATTCGCGGCCCTCAAGTGGGGGAAATACCGGGCCGGCGCCTGTCGCCATAACCAGTTTGTCATAGGCAAGCTCCCGGCCATCCGAGAGATACACGGCCTTCTTTTGCGAATCCACCTTCATGACTTCTCCCACAATGACGTTAATCCCGGACTCGATGAATTTGCTGTCCGGATTGACGACGGATTCAGGAGTCACCAGGCCGGAAACCACATAGGGCAGCGAACATCGGACGATGAAGCGCTTTTCCTTTCTCACCAGGATGATATCGACTTTCGGCATGAGTGCTTTCGCCCGCATGGCGGTGGCAAATCCTCCGCCTCCGCCGCCAATAATCACCAGTTTTTCGCCTGCTTTCATTGGAGTCTCCTTTTTGTATGTACATGTTTGACGGCTTCACAAGTCGCCCGTTTTTCGAATCATTACCTGATACATCAAGGGGTTGACCGATCTCATTGTTGGCTCCGCCAGCAATTCATAGGATGATTCGGGGAAAAACCTCAAAATCATTTGTATTGTTTCAGGATTACAATTTTTGATGACAAGCGTTTCACCGAGTTGTATTTCACGAAAAGCCTTGATTGCTAAAAGAGTGGATACGGGGGCCATTTCAGAACCAAGGTCAATTTGTATATTCATGGATGAAGAACCCATACTGGAACCTCGATGCAATACAGCGCCATTATCTAAATTTGACGATCACCGCCTGTTCCATCCGCCTTTTAAAATGACATTCCAGCGAGCATTCAAGCTAAGACCGAGAAAGCAAGCCTCATGCCATGAGTATCAATTTGTACCAATTTGATTTACTTATATATTTTTTTAATTTTTTGGATTGATTTACATATGTAAACGTTCTATAGATGGTCATATGTAAACATCTTTACAGTTGAGGGAATCATGACATCCATCGAAATCGGGGGAAACCAATACTGGAAAACCATCATCAACACCATGGCCGAAGCGCTGATGGTTGTCGATACTCAGGGGCTGATCATCTCGGTCAATCAATCCATGCTCGAATTGACGGGTTACAGCGAAATGGAGCTTGTGGGAAAGGCATGCGGTGTTTTGAACTGCAACAATTGTCTGATCAACAAGGAGCGAAAAAGCAAACACTTCTGTGTGCTTTTCAACGACAAGCGGCTGAAAATGAAATGCACGTTACAGAAAAAAAACGGTGCTTTTGTGACTGTCCTGAAAAGTGCTACGGTTTTGAAAAACAGCGATGGCGATATCATCGGCGGCGTGGAAACGTTAACCGACTTAAGTGAGCTTCTCGCTCAGCGGAAAATCATTTCCAGTCTTCGCCGGGAATTGATTGAACGAGATCAGTTTCAGTCCATTATCGGCAAATCTGCGGCCATGCAACGGGTTTTTCAATTAATCACCAGCGTTGCCCAATCGGAAGTTCCGGTCATCATCTATGGTGAAAGCGGCACGGGCAAAGAACTGGTGGCTAACGCCATCCACAATTTAAGCACCCGCGCCCAAAACCCTTATGTTAAGGTCAACTGTGCCGCATTGAACGAATCTCTGCTGGAAACCGAACTTTTCGGTCATGTGAAAGGCGCATTCACCGGCGCCGTCAAAACACGGGTCGGACGATTTGAAGCCGCTCATAAAGGCGACATTTTTCTGGATGAAATCGGTGACATGCCCTTGTCCAGCCAAGTAAAAATATTGCGCGTTCTCGAAGAAAAAATGATCGAAAAGGTAGGAGACAATCAACCCGTTGCTGTCGATGTCCGGGTAATTTCGGCGACCAATAAAAATATGGCGTCCCTGATTCGGACGGGAGCATTCCGCGAGGATCTCTTTTACCGTATTGGCGTTATGCCCATTCAGGTGCCCCCGCTCCGGGAAAGAAAGGAAGATATGTCCCTTTTGATCAATGCTTTTCTGAACCGGATCGGTCTAAAGACCGGAAAACAGGTGACAACCGTCAGTAAGTCGGCGCTGGATATCCTGTATGAGTATGACTGGCCGGGAAATATCCGGGAGCTGATCAATGTCATGGAACATGCCTTCATTTTGTGCCGCGAAGGGGAAATCGCTCCGGAACATTTACCGGATCATCTGCTGCAAAAACGAAAAAAAGCGATTCTCGCATTTTCTGGTCCGGCTGCAAGAGATATCGATTCGGAAAGACAGGAACTGATGGCGGCTATTTCATCAACCGGAGGAAACAAGGCCGCAGCAGCAAAAATAATGGGCATCAGCCGGGTAGCATTGTATAATCGCCTCAAGAAATATCATGTTCGTATTGAAAAAACCGTACAGGAATAATCCATATCATCGCTACCTGATAAACAACTTGGGACATCCCTGACAAGTATGTGACAACCGTTTTTCATGAAACGCGTTGCGAAAATCTCTGAACGCTCTTCCCCGCCAGATATGCCCAACGAGCGAATCCCCAAGGTTTCCAAAAGTCAGCCGCTGGTATTGACGATCCTGATTAAAACTGATTTGACGATCATTGGCTATCGGAAGATTGGTAAAAACACACGGAGATACCGTTCCGTCAGAAGATACGAACAACGACCGCTGAATGTTCTCTGTGCATGTGATATTGCATTGTCCCGGTTTGTAGAGTCGGTAGTGAAAACCGATTCCGGATTGCTCGACTGCATGCTTGACGGCATCCAGTCGTCCCCTGATTTCTTCATATGCCTCGATTGTTGACGGTATAATGCTCTCACGTTCAAGTTCCTTATTCCATTTTGCTTTCAAAATGATATTCCAGCAAGCATTCGGACTGAGACCGCGAAAGCAAGCGAGCAGCGATGAGACTGTACATTCAGTACGTCGAATCGCGGCACAGCGAA
>LKPX01000147.1 GCA_001443525.1 Desulfobacteraceae bacterium RAAP-1
CTTCGCTGTGCCGCGATTCGACGTACTGAATGTACAGTCTCATCGCTGCTCGCTTGCTTTCGCGGTCTCAGTCCGAATGCTTGCTGGAATATCATTTTGAAAGCAAAATGGAATAACATTCCATGTGCCTGTCAGGATTTCATAGCGATGGTATCAGAAAATGTCAAATATTTTCCAGTGGTTTTTCTCAAAAGCTTGATATGAACAATTTTTTGCTTGCGAATACCTTCAATTGCGTTATACTTCCGACGGTTGTGCTAGGCCTTGCCTTGCGCTGGGCTGAATTCCCGTCTGACGGCCGCTCCTGTAAGGATGTGTGTCTCGGGCTGGCCGGCCGCCATGCAACAGACACTCACGAACCTCGTCAGGTCCGGAAGGAAGCAGCGATAAGTGATGGCGTTTGTGTCGTGGATCGATCCCGGTTTTGTCTCTGGCATGTGTTTTTCAGGTCTGCTCTGACGGCGGGTGCGCAACCATCCTTCTTTCTTTTTCAGTAAAGCTCGATGGTGACGGCCCAAATCTCTCCGAAGGCGCCCAGCATCGCGCCATCCATCTTTACATCACAAGAGGACCCAATGATAGTTCAGATCGATACCCGAGCCCCGGATTTCGAAATGCAGGATTTCCGCGGTGCGTCCATCCGTCTGTCCGATTTCAGGAACCAAAAAAATGTGGTACTGGTGTTTAACCGGGGATTTTTCTGACCGTTCTGCCGCGGGCACATGGCGCGGTTGCGTCAGGACTATTCTGAATTTGTTAAACGGGATACAGAGATCATCGTCGCCGGACCTGAAGACTCCGCCGCATTCGAAGCATATTGGACCAAAGAATCGCTGCCTTTTATCGGCCTGCCGGATCCCCATCACAAAATTCTCAAACTTTACGGCCAGGAAATAAATCTTTTCAAACTGGGCAGACTTCCGGCGCAGGTCATCACCGATAAAAACAGTATGGCGCGTTTTGTCCATTATGGACACTCCATGATGGACATTCCGTCAACGCCGGATATGATACGAATTCTGGATACGCTGAATCCAAAGAAATCTTTCCCATAAATCAACTCATGATATGGAGGTAACAATGAAATTGAAATCAGCAGTGATTGTTTTCTGGAGCATTCTGGCGTGCGTCCTGAGTACGTATAGTCTGTCGCTGGCGGCGGAATCAGCGGTCATCAGCGGGCTTAAACCTGAACTGACGCTGGAACAAGGCAGTTCTTTAAAGCCTGGTCTGTTGCCGATCTATATTGACAAATTCGTTCGGCATATCGTCGAACTGCCACTATTGGATCCCAAAACCACCCAGGCAAAGCGCGGAAAACCTATCCTCATTTTGAACAAGACTTTTGAAATAGGAGAAAAAATCTTTGACAGCGGCAGAAGTCGCGGTCTGGGTATCCAGATGTACGGGTTCATTAAATTTGCACAAGTCGGGCAATATGAGTTGATGGCAAAATCCAATGACGGAATCCGCGTCACGATTTGCGGCAAGATTACGGTGGATGATCCCAAGGTGCATGGGGACCAGTTTTCAAATGTTTCCGCCCTGAATATCACCAGCCCTGGCTGGTATCCGGTCATGATTCAGTATTTCCAGCGAAAGGGCACGGCATGTATTGAAATGCACTGGAAAGAGCCCGGAAGCAGTCAGTTTACCATCATTCCGGCAGATGCTTATGCCCATCGCGCGGATGTGAAAACAACACCATGAGTCATCAGGAAGGCGTCATACAGTTCCATCTGGATTTTACCAGAACAGCTGAAACGCTGAATGTTGAAATGCTGCGGGAAATGAACGCCTGGCGGCAGATTTTATACCGTTTGGGACTGATAGGGCAGTATCCTGGCAAGTACGATGGATTTGGATACGGAAATATCAGCACCCGATATACTTCTCAGAATTTTCACCATGCCTATGTCATCAGCGGTACGCAAACAGGGCATCTGGAACGGCTGACCGCCGGGCACTACACTCTGGTAAGCGCATGCGATATTGCCAAAAACCGCATTGTGGCCAGAGGCCCGGTTCCGCCCTCTTCCGAATCTCTGACGCATGGCATTCTGTATCGTTTGGATAATACCATCGCTTCAGTCATTCATGTTCATTCGCCCGAAATCTGGAATCATGCAGTTACGCTGGGAATTCCTGTAACGTCTCCGGATGTTCTTTGTGGAACTCCGGAAATGACCGCGCAGGTGGATACATTGTTTCAGAATACGGATGTCACAACACTTCGGATTTTTGCCATGGGCGGGCATCAGGATGGGATATTCACGTTTGGCGACAGCATGTCAGCGGCAGGGACTACGCTTATCCGATATCTGGCAAGCGCCATTGCCATCGAAACGTGACGGCTTTGTAAAAAGTTCACATGACACAAAAAGGAGATGCGGCAAATGCCGACATCTCCTTTTTTTATCTTGAACAGAATGGCAAAGCAAAAAATTCGCAGGCAAGACGCGCTGCATCCGGACTTTTTGCGAAGCCATCAAACTTTTTATTTACCGGTTGCAGCGGTGTGCAGCTTGATTTCCACTTTTTCGGTAAGACCTGCATAGTATTCACGCAAAACTACCAGAACTTCTTCACGGCCAAAATGATCCGGAATCGGGGTGCCTTCAGACAGGCCCTTACGCAGTGCGGTACCACTCAGAAGCACGCGATCCGCTTTGCTATGGGGGCAGGTTCTGAGAGAAGCCATACCATCGCATTTGTGGCAATAAAACGTCCAGTCAATTTTAAGCGGTGTACAAAGAAGACCTTTGCCGCCGGCAGGTTTGGGAATTTTGTCAAAGATGGTCTGGGCTTCGAACATGCCATAAAAATCACCAACGCCAGCGTGATCGCGGCCGATGATCATACGTGAACACCCATAGTTCTGACGGAAGGTGGCGTGCAACAGGGCCTCACGCGGACCAGCATAACGCATATCCAGCGGATAGCCGCCCTGAAGAACCTTGTCTTCCACAAAATAATTTTTGACCAGAACGTCGATACATTTGACGCGAACTTCCGCAGGAATGTCGCCCGGTTTCAGATTACCGACCAGGGAGTGGATGAAAACGCCGTCACAGACTTCCACAGCGATTTTGCACAGATATTCGTGAGAACGATGCATGGGGTTGCGGAGTTGAAGAGCCGCTACTTCGCTCCAGCCTCTTTCGGCGAATATTTTGCGGGATTCCGCCGGTCTCATGTAAACGCCGGCATATTTGGTGGGATATTCAGCTTCGCTGAGAACTTTTACAGGGCCTGCGAGGTTGACTTCTTTCTGCTGCATAACCATCTGAACGCCCGGATGATCGTCTTTGGCGATTTTCCAGAATTCTTCCGGTGTCTTGGTGCCTTCGCCCATATAGACTTTTTCGCACTCGAACTTTTTGTCGGCGTCGGTCATCTCGTATTTTTCCGTAACCTTCATGGTGGCCATGAATTCATTGCGTTCCGGATCGAAAAGAGCAATCTCTTCACCGATGGCAATGGCTGCGGCTTCAGACTTGGATGCTGAAAGCGTTACCGGAATAGGCCAGAATGTACCATCCGCCATCAGGAAATTTTCGCAAACGCCTTTCCAGTCCGCCTTGGTCATAAAACCGGTCAATGGGCTGAAACCGCCAATGCCCATCATGATCAGATCACCTTTTTCACGGGGGCTGACATTAATTTTCTTAAGTCCCTGTGCTTTTTTAAGTTCAGCAGCCAGTTCAGCGCCTTCCAGCAAACAGCAGGTCAAGCCTTTTCCGCCATGAGGGGGGAGTAATTCGGACATGTAACTTCTCCTTTCGATAATTGTTGGTTTTACGGCATTATCACACAATATAGACCCCAATACAGGATTTCTGACGGCAACTTCATCCGGGAAATCCTGCATTAAAGTCTGTAAAATTCACATTCTATAAAGGTTTTGACTTTAATTTGATTTGAAGATAGTGTCAAGCAAAATTGATGAACTCGTAAAAAGTCCGTGTGGAATACAGGAGGCAGGCTTATGGACTTTCAGATTCCTATGTATCATATACCGGATTTCAGCCTTCCGGAGCTCCTGAATGCACCCTGTACCACCTTTCTGCCGGCGCCGGCCGATGGGGTAGCACCAGCCAATTACCATACCACTTCTATCTATCCGGAATATTTTCATCTCACTCCTGGCAACTGGATACTGCTTCAGGAGTCCCGTATGGATTGCGTCGTCCGGCAGGAACCCGATGGCCGGCTTTTGGTGGTGGAAATACGCCGCTTGCTGGCCGGAGAACCCGTGGCCTGCGGCAGGCGTGAAAATGGCGAAGACGGTATTCTGGTGCATACCCATGCGTTTGAGTTTCCGGCGTATGTAATGGAAAAATTCGCTTTCCGGTCTCATCTGACGCGCGAAACGTCCTTTTCCATTGACTATGATGAGCTGTACCAGGTGATGCACCATGAAAAATCACATGGCTTCATTGTATGGGTGCTGGGGCCGGCTGTCGTGTTTGACCGGGACGCACGCAGCGCCTTTGTTTCCCTGGTCGAACAGGGCTATGTCCATGCACTTCTGGCAGGAAATGCACTGGCCACTCACGATGTCGAAGGCGCTATATCCGGTACGGCGCTCGGGCAGGAAATCTATTCCAAGAAAACGCTCGCTCTGGGACACTACAAACATCTGGACGCCATCAATCAGGTGCGGGCCGCCGGTTCCATCCGGAACGCCATCCAGAAAGGCATTGTTAAGAACGGCATCATGCACGCCATCATTCGGAACAACATCCCGTTTGTTCTGGCGGGGTCTATCCGCGACGACGGCCCGCTTCCCGAAGTTATCGGCAATGTCTATGATGCGCAGGATGCAATGCGGCGCCTGACACAGAAGGCCACCACCGTAATTGCTATGGCCACCCAGCTCCACACCATCGCTGTCGGCAATATGACGCCTTCCTATTGTGTAAAAGACGGTATCATCCGTCCGGTTTATTTTTATTCAGTGGATATGTCGGAATTTGCGATCAGCAAATTAGCAGATCGAGGGTCACTGACCGCTCGCGCCATTTTGACCAATGTACAGGATTTTGTAGTGACCGTGGAGCGAGGACTTCAAGACCGGTTCCCATCGCAGGTCTGTCACGACGACGGGTAACAAAATGATTTTTTTTATGATGCCGCCTCCATGGCTTTCTGATCCAGATGCAGGGTGGCAATGGCTTCTACTGCCGGAACAATGGTTCGGGTGGTTTTACCCAAATCGATAGTCTTGATGTACTGGCGGCAGCGGTCGCAGCCATCGATCCGGTATTCGGGTTCCGCATCGCTCAAAAAATAATGCAGGTATTTACTGTCAGTCGTGCCGCAAAACGGGCAATAAATTTGGGGTGTCTGCCACTCATGCCAGCAAAAGCTGCATACATACCAGCGCTCGCCTTCGTTTTTGAGTATAGAAAATCCGGGAGGCGTACCGCAAATCGGACAACAACCGGTTTTTGAAGGTTTATCGTCATTCAAGTAAGCAGAGAGCTGACGAGCGTTCAGAAGCACCGATGGGCGGATGCTGTTGTAGCCGAATGTCATGATCATATCTGCTGATATTCCGCAAAGATCGGCATCTTCGATTTTACCCAGTACGGCATCAAACAGGTCTTTCGTCTGTAACCGTCCAGCTCTGGTGCATTCGAGAATCTTTCGTGCGCCGTCTTTTAACACGGAAGGCGCAGATGCAACAGCAATATCGCAAATATTTTCAAGAAGCTGTGACGAAGATTTCTGATCGATGTAAAACCCTCCAACCATCGTTAAAGGCGGAGCTTTGCGTTTTTTCTCCAGAATATCGTCCGGAATGCGCCATAATGGAATACTGGTATGATGTAACGCCTCCTCCTGCGCCAAAAATACGGGTTCATAAAAGCTCATAATTTCGGCATAGACAGGTCGAACCGCCAATATTTCCTGGCAAGCTCTTCGAATCTGCTCCATGTGCGTCTTCATGTCAGACATCATCTTTCCCCTTCTCAGGCAATTTGTTGCTTATACTTTTAGGACACAGTCTGATAAAAATATTCCATCATCTCGATTTCATTTCACATTCCCCACACGACAATCTGTTTTCCCTGATACGCTTTTTCGATGACAAACAGCTTTTCCTCCCAGGTTTTGTTGGGGCTGCGATCAAAGATCACTAAATGACCTTCATCCGCCCGGCACCTGTCCATATATTCCCAGGTTTGC
>LKPX01000148.1 GCA_001443525.1 Desulfobacteraceae bacterium RAAP-1
CGCCGATTTTTACTAACCGCTTGTTTTTACAGCGTTTTTAATTTGCGCCGAGTAATAACTCAGGGCATCGGACGGCACCAGCCGGCTGCCCGCCCGGAAAAAAACTGGGAAACTTCAGTCAGTAAATTGCCCCCAGCTCGCGATATACTTTGAGCGGTCAATGACTTAGTTTTTATTCACCGCAAAGTGCAGTTTATGCCCGCGTGAAGTATAACGCCGGGACAGGGGGCTGTGTTTTTATCAGGAAGACGTGATGCTGGACGTCGGAGAGACCGAACCGCCGCAACCGTAATGGATTTTTTACGGCTTCATCCGAGTTTGCCCCGTTCCCGGGCGATATTGATGTAGGTTTCCATGGTGTTGGCGGGCGGTGTCCAGCGATCTTCAGGGGCTTTTTCAACCAGATGAACCGCATCAAAATTGCAAGCCGCCACGCAGAGCCCGCAACCGATGCAGCGCTCTTTTTTGACATGGGCGACATCTTCGACAACGATGGCCTTCATCTGACAACGTTCTTCACACATGCCGCATCCCGTGCAGTTATCGGCATTAACATCGGCATAATAGCTGCTGTTCACTGCTTTGGCCGGTTCATCCAGCTTGTTCAGATTTTTGAGTATCTGGCAGCAGCAGCCGCAGCACATGCAGATATTGGTGGGTTTCTGGGAATTGCCGGGTTGCAGCACAAGACCGGCTTCCATGCCTTTGGCCAGAATTTCCAGTGCTTCATCCTGACTGATGGAGCGGCCAAGCCCGTTTTCTTCATAATAATAAGCCCCGCTTCCAAAGGCCAGGCAGACTTCGACGGGCCGGTCGCAGCCTTTGCCAGCCATTTTGTGTTCGGTTCTGCAGATACACGGAGACACCACGATCTTGGACTGCTGCCGAATAATCTTTTCGGCCTCATCGTAAGGCATGGTGAGCATTTCCGCGGAAATGCTTTTGGAAATGGGAATAACCCGAAGCTGCTTGGTTTTGGTTTCTGTCCACGCCTGGTGCATCAGATACGGGGAATATTCGTTGAAGTCTTTGATCAATTCCAGATCAAGGCTTTTGACATGATATTCCCATATGCCCACCACAAACTGGGCGGCCATGTAATAATTCCGGCCATGTCGGGTGGAGCGGTAAATCAGCCCCTTTCTTGACATGTTTCCCAGAACCGGTGCCAGCGCCGTTTCATCCATCTGGAGCCTCTCTGCAATCGCGGCTGCCAGCTCCGGCATCATGACCAGACCCGCGGCGATGCGGGCTTCTTCCGGGGTGAACAGCCGCTTGAGGATCCGGATTTCGACACCGGTTTCGGTTGCCGGAAAGCCTGCCGGAAGGTTATCCAGATGCCGGGCAAGGTTTTGATATACGTCGTTCATAAAAATCTCCTTGGAATGCACAGATCACGCATTCATTTCATATGCGTCTTTCAGCGGATAGACATATTTTGTCCAGACCGCATTGAACCGTTCTGAAGAAGGCGCGGATTTCCGGATCATTTTCAGGCAAAGATCCATCTGGGCCTGAGTGCTGGCAGGTTTGGCATAGAGCTGGAGGGCGAATTTCGAAAAATCGCGCACCATAAAATCAAAAATCTGATCTACGACATTGTCTTCAACGGCATGAATGGCGGCGTTTTCAAGGATAAGCTGACCGTAAGCGACCAGCGTGAACAATTCGCCCACAATCAGCAGGAAATCGATGTCTTTCGCCTGCTCTGCGCTGGGAGTTGCCGTCATCAGAAAGGTTTTGAATACGTCAATCTGAGTCTTGAATATATCGATGTTGGGCAGATTCAGCCGGTTGTAGGCGATCTGATAATCATGGAAACGGATTTTACCCAATCCTCGGGTTGGTCCCTGCTGAAAGAGAAAATCGTCGTTGACTGGATCGGTTCTTCGGGGAATCTCCGGAAATGAGTCCGGATTGAAGAAATAATTGGCCATGAATTTGATGATCAGCGCCATGTTCACATGCACCGTGCCTTCCAGTTTGGGAAGCGCCCGGATGTCTCTGGCCGCCATTTCAAAATACATATCCTTTTCAAAACCCTTGGCGGCGATGACATCCCACAGAAGGTTGATAACTTCCTCACCCTGGGTGGTGACCTTCATTTTGACCATGGGGTTGTAGAGCAGATACCGCCGGTCTGTTGCGGAGGCGCTTCGCATATAATCCGCAGCCCTGGATGCAAACAGTTTCATGGCGATAAGACGGGCATAGGCATCAGTAAAAAGCTGCTTTACATGCGGGAAGTCCGTTACAAAGTGGTTGAACAGTCTGCGGCCTGCGGCATGCCGGATGGCTTCGTAAAAGGCGTGGGTGCAGATGCCGATGGAAGCCCAGCCCAGATTGAACTTGCCCACGTTGATGGTGTTGAGGGATGAATCCCAGGCATGCTGCCCGCGGGAGAGAATGTCGCTGTCTGTGATCGGATAGCTGTGCAGCGCATATTCAGCGACATAGTTCTGGGAATTCACCACGTTTTTGACGCATTCGTAGTTGGGGTGTCTGGAGTTTACCGCAAAAAATACATATTCATCGGAATCGGCCATTTTGCCGAATGTAGAGACGATTGCCGCTTCATTGGCGTTTCCGATATAGTATTTGCCGCCGTCCGCCCGGTACTGGCCGTTTCCGATATCCGTCAGCGTCATTTCACTGGCGTAGAGGTCAGCGCCGTGCGCTTTTTCCGAAAGTCCGAACGCAAAGATTTCTCCGTCTTTCAAAAGCTGTGCGGTTTTTTGCCTGATGGATTCATTCTGGCTCATCCAGAGCGGGCCCAGCCCCAAAATGGTCACCTGCCAGGTGTACCAGTACGGCAGGCCATAAAATCCCAGAATTTCGCTGAAGTCGCAGTTTCTGGAGGTATCCCACCGGCATCCGGCCTCTCCGCAGGAGGCAGGGGTGAGCAGCGTGGAAAATATCTTATTTTCTTTAATAAAATCCAAAAAATCTCGATACCAGACACGTTCGTGGTCGTCGTGCTTGAGACGGGCTTTCCCTTTGTTTTCGAAAAACTGGATGGTGTCGTGCATGATTTTTTGTGAAGACGCGTCCAGATGTTCGTAGCGTTCATTTTTGGGGTTTAACAGATTCATAGGCTTTCTCCTGTAAGGTGCTCTCGCCGATTATCTTCGAATGGTGATTTTGTTCATGATGACTGGCGTTACAGGTCGATCCATGGGGCCGGTCTGGACAACTCCGATATTGTGAACGATATCCATTCCCTTAATGACTTTGCCGAAAACCGTGTGCCGGTTGTTCAGGTGAGGCGTCGGGGCGAGTGTGACGAAAAACTGGCTGCCATTGGTGCCTGGCCCGGCATTGGCCATGGACAGAATGCCGGCGCTGTCATGTTTCAGGGACGGATGAAATTCATCTCCAAACCGGTAGCCGGGGCCGCCGGTACCAGTTCCCAGGGGGCACCCGCCCTGAATGACAAAATCTCTGATGACGCGATGGAATGTAAGCCCATCGTAAAAATTTCCGTCTTTGTCGGTTTCCTGACGTCCCTCCGCCAGATTGATAAAATTCCATACGGTTTCGGGGCATTCACGGGCATAGAGTTCCGCTTCGAAGGCGCCCAGAGTGGTTTCAAATACGGCAACCGGCCGTTCGATATCTTCTTTGTAGGTGCTTTTGGTGATGGACATGATGTTTTCTCCTGAATAGTGTTGAAAAATAAAAGCAGACGGCCATTCCGTCTGTATAACGCTCTTTACAGGCTTCGGGTATAATCATCAATAATAAATATTGTTTACGCGGACGGATTTTCGATGCGGCATGGAATAAACCGGTGGATCGGTGTTCCCAGCGGATCTCTGTGCGTATTTTGGGTCAACTGGTTGACATTGATGCCGTAAACCGATTCTTCACAGATCAGACCAAATCCGTGAGGAATCAGCACTGTTCCTGAACGTACCTGATCACTGACCTGCAGTTCGCCGACAGCACTGCCTGCTTTCGTAACAATCCTGGCCAATTGACCATCCATGAGGCCGTATGAATCTGCGTCCAGCGGATTGACCGCAATGGTGCAGGCCCGTTTCCCCTTGTTCCATTCCGGATTTCGCATCAGGGTGTTCATGGTCGTGTCCATGTGTCTTCCGGCATTCAGGATTAAGGGAAAATCGGGCGGCATTTTCAGGCCTTCGATTTCACAGATCGCATTCAGGTTTTCAGCTTCTTCGGCCAGTTCAGGGATAAAAACCTCGATTTTTCCGGATGGCGTGCAAATGGCTTCCCAGTTGTCGGCAATATCGGCTTTTCCAACCCACAGACCCTGAGGTGTGTCCAAAAGGGCCTGAAATATCCGGTCTCCCTGATCCAGACCGGTTTGAAAACCGGCGCGTGCGGCGTTTTTCCGAAAGGTTTTTGGCGCTGTCATCAGCATTCCCCACGCAGCGGCCAGCGCGCCGCTGTTCCATTCATGGCCCAGGGTTTTCGCCAGCACAAACGGCATTCGCTTCTGTACATCCGGCGTCTTGCCTGCCCATTCCATCAGATGTATGCCAAAAGTGAGGCGGTCACCGGCGGCGGCTTTCCGGATATGATCCGGAATATCCGGTATCAGCCCCAGCCGGTCTGCCAGTCGTGTGAAAATCTGTGAGGATTCCAGGCAGTGTTCCGGCGGCGTGACGACAGGTCTGCGCAACTGGAAAAAAACGCCGGGAAATGTCCAGGGGAAGAAGGTGCCGTCCCATGTTTCGTAATAAGATCGGCAGGGCAACACATAATGAGCGCGTCTGGCGGTTTCACTCATGACGATGTCATTGACAACCAGAAGTTCCAGCCGGTCAAACGCTTTTTCAAACATCCGGGTGTCGGCATAGGATCGCAGCGGGTTGCAGGCGCTGACCAGAACGGCTCTGAGGCGATCCGGACGGTCTGCCAATATCTCCTCCGGCATGACATTGGGGGGGAAGGAGCCGGCGGCGGCGGGTGGCATGGCGGTTTCCGCCGTTCGCCAGATGTTGGGGCTGCGTTCATCCGCATGAAACCCCATGGGCATGACCATACCGGGGATGATATTGCCGCCCGGAACGCATAACCTGCCGCAAATGGCTTCCAGGATATTCAGCATGTAGGAATTCAATGTGCTGTGACGCCCCATATAAATTCCCAGATCCGGATGCATGCACCATCGTTTTGTCGTCATCAGGCGGCATACCTGGTGAACCAGGGCATCGTCAAGCTGGCAGACATCGAGGGCCGAGCGGCAGTCGAAATCAGCGAACCAGGGCCTGATCCGCTCCCAGCCCTCTACGTGTTGCGTGATATAATCAGATGCCTCCCAGCCTTCCTGAACAATGATGGCGATCATGGCCTTGGCAAGAAGGGCGTCGGCGCCGGGTCTGACAGCCAGATGAATATCGGCAATGGCGGCTGTTTCACTTTTTCTGGGATCAATGACCACAAGCAGGCGATCCGGGTCTTTGCTGAATCCGGTGAGCGTTTTGCGGGCCTGCGGCATCTGATGGCTCATCATGCCGTTCCAGCCCCACCCCACCAGCATTTCCGCGGCGTGTTCATCCGGTGTGATGGTGTAGTACTGCCTGCCCAGCATGCGTCCCAATACCCACCAGATGCCGCTGAATTCCTGACCTGCGGACGAATAGTAATACTGGGAGCCCATGGCCCGGAGCAGACTGACGCCGAAGGACGCTTCAAAATGCCCTCCCTGTGAGCTGCCGCCCATATAGGCCAGGGATCGCGGGCTGTGCTGGGTGACAATATTCTGTAATTTATCCGCAATCTCATTGATGGCCTGATCCCATGTGATTTCCTTGAATCCGTTCCCTGACCGTTTCAGTGGTGTCGTCAGCCGGTCCCTGGGATACTGATGATAAACAATGTTTAATCCCTTGCGGCAGGCATATCCCTGACTTCGCGGGTTATCCTTGTCGGGTCGGGCCCGCAGGATACGGTCGTCTTCAACCAGGACTTCCAGCCCGCAGTTCTGGGCGCACAATACGCATCCGGTCTTATGCCAGGTTTTCATACAGCCTCCTTATTCCAGTTCGCATTCAAACTGACACCTTTGTCAGCTTCGCTGTGCCGCGATTCGACGTACTGAATGTACAGTCTCATCGCTGCTCGCTTGCTTTCGCGGTCTCAGTCCGAATGCTTGCTGGAATATCATTTT
>LKPX01000149.1 GCA_001443525.1 Desulfobacteraceae bacterium RAAP-1
TCAAACTGATACCTTTGTCAGCTTCGCTGTGCCGCGATTCGACGTACTGAATGTACAGTCTCATCGCTGCTCGCTTGCTTTCGCGGTCTCAGTCCGAATGCTTGCTGGAATATCATTTTTCGGACGGCTTCGTAAAATATTCACAGGCAAGGCGCGCAAATCCGCAAGAGGTGATGCACATTCGGCGTAATCGAAGGATCGCAGCATGCGGACTTTTTACGAAGTCGTCAAGAATCATTGTAATACGCCAGTGTGTCCATCTGGGAACGATATTGATAAAAAAAGCCTCCATGAAACTTTCTCATGGAGGCTTCGAGTTCAGAAAAAATCTGTATCAGATTACATCATGCCGCCCATACCACCCATGCCGCCCATACCGCCCATGCCAGGGTTTCCGGCGCCGTGCATCGGATCTGCTTTTTCTTCAGGCTTATCGGCAATCATGGCTTCGGTTGTCAACATCAGAGAAGCAACACTGCCAGCATTCTGAAGTGCAAAACGGGTGACCTTGGTAGGGTCGATGACACCGGCTGCAATCAGATCTTCATAAGTATTGGAATCAGCATTAAAACCAAAAGCACCCTCAGAAGCCTTGACTTTGTCGATGACAACAGAGCCTTCATATCCGGCATTGTTGGCAATCTGACGCAAAGGTTCTTCCATAGCGCGCATTACCACTTTGACGCCAAGTTTCTGCTCGCCCTTCAGTTTCAGTTTGTCCAGGGCATCCAGACAGCGAACCAGCGCAACGCCGCCGCCAGGGACAATGCCTTCTTCAACGGCCGCACGAGTAGCATTCAGAGCATCTTCGACTCGTGCTTTTTTCTCTTTCATTTCAGTTTCAGTGGCTGCCCCGACATTGATGACCGCAACACCGCCGATCAGTTTGGCCAGACGTTCCTGGAGCTTTTCACGGTCATAATCGGAAGTAGTTTCTTCAATCTGTGCGCGGATCTGTTTAACACGGCCTTCAAGCGCTGAGCGGGAACCGGCGCCATCCACAATGGTGGTATTGTCCTTGTCGATGCTGACGCGCTTGGCTTTTCCGAGATCGGTGAGGGCCAGGTTTTCAAGTTTGATTCCCAGATCTTCCGATACCACCTGCCCACCGGTCAGAATGGCAATATCTTCCAGCATGGCTTTTCTTCTGTCACCAAAACCGGGAGCTTTAACTGCCGCCACCTGAAGCGTACCTCTAAGCTTGTTGACCACGAGGGTGGCCAAAGCTTCACCATCTACATCTTCGGCGATGATGACAAGCGGTTTCCCCATTTTTGCGACCTGCTCCAGAATAGGCAGAAGGTCTTTCATGCTGCTGATTTTTTTCTCGTTGATCAAAATAAATGGATCATCTATTGCTGCTACCATTTTTTCAGGGTCTGTCACAAAATAAGGGGACAGATACCCACGATCAAACTGCATGCCCTCGACAACTTCCAGGGTGGTTTCCATGCCCTTGGCTTCTTCAACGGTGATGACGCCTTCCTTACCGACTTTTTCCATGGCTTCTGAAATGATGTTGCCGATGGTTTCATCGTTGTTGGCGGAGATGGTGCCTACCTGGGCGATTTCACGTTTGTCTTTGGTGGGTTTGCTCATCTTGTGAAGTTCTTTTACTGCAGCCTCCACCGCTTTGTCGATGCCCCGTTTGATTGCCATGGGGTTGTTGCCTGCTGCGACCAGTTTCTGGCCTTCTTCGTAAATAGCGCGGGCGAGAACCGTTGCCGTGGTGGTGCCGTCTCCAGCCATATCGCTGGTCTTGCTGGCCACTTCTTTAACCATCTGGGCGCCCATATTTTCAAATTTATCGGCGAGTTCGATTTCTTTGGCTACGGTAACACCATCTTTAGTGACGGTGGGCGATCCCCAGGATTTGTCGATCACGACATTGCGGCCTTTGGGGCCGAGGGTTACTACAACAGCATCTGCAAGCGCTCTGACACCATTCAGCATGGCCTCACGGGCTTTCATATCGTATTTGATAATTTTAGACATTCGTCGGAATCCTCCATATTTTTAAACATGAATACGTGTTGTTATTCAATGACGCCAAGCACATCATCTTCTCTCATGATGAGATATTCTTCGCCATCAATTTTGACCTCCGTGCCGGAATACTTTCCGAACAGAATACGGTCTCCTTCTTTAATTTCTAAAGCGATCCGTTTGCCATCATCGGCGACCTTACCGTTTCCGACAGCGATAACCTTGCCTTCCGCAGGTTTTTCTTTTGCGGTATCCGGAATAATGATGCCGCCTTTAGTTGTGGTTTCTTCTGCAACGCGTTTTACGACAATGCGATCCTGTAAGGGTCTGAGTTTCATCTTTTTAAATCTCCTTAACTATTTAAAATATAGGGCACTTTTATGTAGTAAACTCAAAAAACGTTGTAACGCACATGAATATATTTCAGAAATATATCCGCAGGACTGCCCACCTCCCTTCGTGATAGTTTTGAAATATACCCGGTTAAGGTAAAATTATTAAACGGAGCTGTCGGATGCCTTTGTAGCTGCTGCAGCGGGAGACTCTGTTGACGATGCAGGGGAAACCGCATCAGCTTTCTTGGATGCGGACGTTGCATTTTGATTTTTGCCTGCATAATCCGTTACATACCACCCTGTTCCCTTCAGATGGAAAGTACTCTGAGAAATAAGTTTCTGAAGGTGACCTGAACACTTTTTGCATGATTTCAGTGGCTTATCGGAAAATTTCTGAATGGCTTCTTCAATGGCGCCGCACTGGGTACATTGATATTCATAAATAGGCATCTTACCAACCTCCTGTACAAAATAGTTTTGGGAATAAGTTTTCTGGCATATCTCTTTCCCAGAATCTGTCAGAAAAATAATTTAAGAATTGGTTTTGTCAAGAATCAGAGGGATTTTTTTTCAGATGAATCGGCCAGACTGTCCAGGGGGAGCCGCCAACTCTTTGAAAATGCCAGTACATCGGATACACCAATCAGCCTGACACCGCTGAGGATTTCATGTGTTTTGTCATGGACGCGTTTTTCTTCCGCCAGCCTTTCTTCAAAAGATGCGTGAAAATTCTGAAGAAATTTACTGAACCGGACAATATGAATCAGTTCATGTGTCGCGATATACAAATTTAGTGAAAATAACATGATGTGAGGGTATTGTGCAATAAGTTTCAGAATGGCGTGGTCCTGGAAACAGATTTTATAAAAATCGAAGCTGAGCGAATTCAGGGAGGTGTGTCTGGGCTTGCCTTCATAACGGATAATCTGCGCCAGCGGCCCATGAACAATTTCATCTGGTTCAAGATCTGCCAGCGTTTTGAAATCATAACGGGCGCGCTTCCATTCACCTAAAGACATTTTGTAGTCGTTGAAGACCAATTCTTCCGCCATTGATGCAGCATTGTTGACGATTGCAATCTGTTCGGAATTAAATGGGATCATCGGGATTTCTGTGAGATATGGTAAAGTCGCAGCAATTGAAGCTCAGCATAACACACTTTTTCATTCAACGCATCAAAAACCGGTTTTAAGCGTTCGATTCCCAGCCTGTTGAATGTCTCGAACACCAGGGAGCGCTCTTCGGAGGCAAGGGTGGAAAGAGACAGGAATTCATCACTGGGGTTAAGGTCGTTCCCTTCTGCAACAAACTGATATAAATGGTTAAGTATGGTGGAAAGCTTCACTTTGTTTTCTTTCATCATATCCGCGATCAATTGCCCACCGTTGAATGCCTTGCCGATTCTGATGTGTTTGCGTTCCTGGGCGGTGGTTGGATGGATGATGGATTTAGGCTGCTCTGAAATTTTTCGTTCCTGGCAGTAAGTAAAAATGATGTCCAGAAATATCAGGCCATATTTTTCAAACTTGACGGCGCCCATGCCGTGAATATATCGCAGCGTTTCTTCGGACTGCGGAAAAAAAGTCGCCATTTCTATCAATGTCTTGTCCGGGAAAATGATATAGGGCGGGATATGTGAGCTATCTGCCAGCTCTTTGCGTTTTTGTCTGAGAAGATCAAACAGGATGAGGTCGTGAGATGGTTCATCGGTATTTGGGGGAATGAACTCTTTTGTTTCCATGAGCATTTTTCCCAGAAACAGGGTCTTCCCCCGAAGTACTTCCCAGGCTTTTGAGGTCAGTTTCAGGGAGCCATGCTCAATATCCTCTGTCAGCAGTTCCTTTTGAATCAATTGCCGATTGAGAAAAAACCATTGCTGTTTTGACCAGTCTTTTCCAATACCATATGTAGAGAGTTCCTGATGGTTGAATTTAAGGATTTTTTGTGTTCGGGCGCCTTTTAAGATGTCAATAAGGTGATCAGGGCCGAAAATTTCTCCGCTGCGTTTGATGCAGGACATAAATTTCTGAGCGGGAATCGTCAGATCACTGAGGACGGGATCTCCGGAAGTGCAGTTGTCGCACATGTCGCATCGGGATTGAGTGTATCGTTCTCCAAAATATGTCAGCAGGGATATCCGTCGGCATTGATCTGTTTCAGCCAGGTTGACCAGCGTCTTGAGATGAAGCGCTGCAACACGTTTTTCCTGATCCGCTTTCTGGTTAATGAAATATTTGATTTTATGAATGTCACTGTAACCGAAAAGCAGCAGACAGTGCGCTCGCAAACCATCCCTTCCGGCACGACCGATCTGCTGATAGTAGCTTTCGATGTTCTGGGGCAGGTCGTAATGCAGCACAAAGCGGATGTTGGGCTTATTGATGCCCATGCCGAAAGCGACAGTGGCCACCATGATCTGAGCATCATCCCGGATAAAGTCTTCCTGATTTTGCCGACGTTCATTATCGGTCAGGCCGGCATGATAGGGTTTTACGGACAATCCGGACTTTGCCAGGGCTGCGGCAAGATCATCCACCTGACGACGGGCCAGACAGTACACAATACCCGGTTGGCTGGGGAACTTATGAATAAAATCCATTGCCTGGCGGACAGGATCAGATTTGGGAACGATTTGCAGAAAGAGATTTTTCCGGTTAAAACTGGCAATGAAGGCGTTGGATTTTTCAAAATTCAGGCAATTTTGAATATCTTTCTGGACCCGCGGAGTCGCTGTTGCCGTCAGGGCGATACATACCGCCTGGGGAAACTGCTTCCGCGCCTCAAGTATCTGACGGTATTCGGGTCTGAAATCATGTCCCCATTCGGAGATGCAGTGAGCTTCGTCAATGGCGATGCAGTCCACACGACGTGAATTCAGCATGGCCAGTGTCCTTGGCATCATCAGGGTTTCCGGGGCCAGATACAGCAGTTTGACGTCGTTGCGCAGTATGCGTGACACATTCTGTCCATAGGCTTCTGAAGACATCATGCTGTTGAGTGCTACAGCTCCGACGCCCAGCGCTGTCAGTTGTTCAACCTGATCTTTCATCAGCGAAATCAGCGGAGATACAACGACTGTCAGCGCTTCGAACATCATGGCCGGAATCTGATAGCACAGGGATTTCCCGCCTCCTGTCGGCATGATGACAAGCGTGTCTTTTCGATTCAGGACATTTTGGATGATTTCCTGCTGGAGCGGCCTGAAATCTTCATATCCAAAAACATTTTTCAGAATTGCCTTTGCCTGTCGGATCATTGTATAAATTTATATATTCCATGTTGCCCGTTTTGTCGAGGAACGGGCGGAAAAAAGATGCCCGGATGTTCATGGACAGCGGTTGGCCCGGGAATGAGTGATATCGGAATTATCTTAATTTATAAACCACATATCGATGGAATACAATATTTCAGATGCCGTGCAAGCGCAGTATGCGGACTTTTTACGAAGCCGTCATGGTTATTCCAGTTCGCATTCAAACTGATACCTTTGTCAGCTTCGCTGTGCCGCGATTCGACGTACTGAATGTACAGTCTCATCGCTGCTCGCTTGCTTTCGCGGTCTCAGTCCGAATGCT
>LKPX01000150.1 GCA_001443525.1 Desulfobacteraceae bacterium RAAP-1
CATAAAGCCTGATTCAGACCGGTGTGGATGCTTTGTAGCAGATTCCGTTTCCCTGAAGGCGATAGCTTCCCATGATCGCCGGCAGCATGACGGATTTACCCCTGTCCAGAGCCAGATTGTTATAGCCGTTTTCCCCGATAACCAGCATCTCGCCATCAGTACACAGCAGGATATCCACCGACCGCTCGGAAGTTGCGGTATGCGGCTGCTTTTCTGTAATCCGAATCTGCGACAGGCAAAATTCCGCTGCCGGAGTTTCATACACCCATTCCGTTTCACTGTATTTCCGGGGCAGCAGCACCGATGGGCTGCACGGATGAAATGTCAGGGTGCGAAGAAGCTCCGGAACATCCACATGCTTTGATGTCAGGCCGCCCCTCAGCACGTTGTCCGAATTGGCCATCAGCTCGATGCCAACCCCTTCCAGGTATGCGTGAGGTTCTCCTGCAGGCAGAAATACGGCCTGTTCCGGTTCCAGGCAGATCAGATTTAAAAACGCCGGAGACAGCACACCGATATCGGACGGATATGCGTCATGCAGACGCAGAATCCAGACATACACGGAATCGCTGCCGGCGGATAACGCCTCCGCAATCGATACGGCCTGAGATATCGCTGCGGATTTTTCCTCAGGCGTCATGGTAAGCAACGACTGCATAAAACGCCTCAGCCCGTCGGCATCCGGCGATTGTTCCAGAAGCCGTATGCCGGATTGCAGCGCATCCGGACACAATGTTTTCAGATATCTCGCGGTATCCGGAACAACGCGAAATCCGTTCATAGCCCAGAACCGTGTCAGGGCGCAGAGGCATTCGGGCTTGTGATGGTCATCCCTGAAATTGCGCAAAGGAGAGGTCAACGGAATCTGCAACCGGTTTTCCCGCATAAAGCCGTCTTTGGCCTGCTGCGCATCCGGATGGGCCTGAATGGACAGAGGCTTTGCCGCGGCCAGCACCTTAAAGAGATAGGGGAGCTGATTGTCGAATCGCTCAGAGACCACCTTTCCCAGAATTTCCACAGGATGGCCGGCAATCACTTTGTCAAGCGGCTCCCATCTTCCATTCAGCAGCACCCGAGACGGCGCCTTGGGATGAGCGCCCATCCAAAGCTCCGCCTGGGGTTTATCCGAAACCGGAGTTCCCAGAAGCTCAGGAATGGCCGTGTGAGAACCCCATGCATATTCCTGAATGGTATTGTTCAAAATTCCCGCAAGTTGCATCATCATCCTTTCATCTTTTTACAAAACCATCTGAAATTCGACTTTTTACGGAACCATTATCTTTACGAATATCCGCCCAATTGATATCATACAACCCAAATAGTACGAACTTTTTACAAAGCCGTCTGAGAATCGACTTTTTACGAGGGCATCATGTCTTTAAAGATCAACGAAATATTTTACAGCATCCAGGGAGAGTCCCTGTACGCCGGGCTGCCCTGCGTATTTATCCGGCTTACCGGCTGCAATCTTCGATGCACGTACTGTGACACCCGTTACGCCTATGACGAAGGCGCGAACATACCCTTAGCGGAAATCATCCGTCAGGTGGAAGCATACCCCCGTTCGTCCATCGTGGAAATCACAGGCGGAGAGCCTCTGCTTCAGGGCAAAACCCCGGATTTGATTGCACAGCTCCTGGCGCGCCATCACACCGTGCTGATGGAAACCAACGGCAGTCTGGACATTTCGCAGACGGACCGCCGCTGCATTAAAATCATGGACATCAAATGTCCTTCCAGCCGGATGCATCTGTTCAACGATCTGAATAATCTCCGGCGGCTTGAACCGAAAGACCAGATCAAATTTGTTATGGGGACCCGCGCCGACTATCTCTATGCGCTGGAAATATTATCACAGCTTCCGCCGGATTACCCCAAATCCCACGTGCTGTTTTCACCGGTCGCAGGTATTCTGCCTCCCCAAACCCTGGCCGCATGGATGCTGCAGGATGGGTCGGGCGCAAGGCTGCACCTTCAGATGCACAAGATCATCTGGCCGGAACAGGAAAGAGGAGTATAAAACGAATCATGACACATTCCCTTAAAAAAGCCGTGGTTCTTTCCAGCGGCGGGCTGGATTCCACGACCGCCATGGCCATCGCCCGCAGTGAAGGCTTTGAAATCTACAGTCTCAGTTTCGATTACGGGCAGCGTCACGCTTTTGAACTGACGGCTGCAAAAAAAATCGCTGAACGCCTCCAGGTCGCCCGGCATCTGGTCATCGCCATTGATCTTCACACCATCGGCGGATCGGCGCTGACCAGCGATCTGGAAGTGCCTAAATCCAGAACCCCGGAAACCATGACATCGGAAATCCCCATCACCTATGTACCGGCCCGAAACACTATTTTCTTATCCTACGCGCTGGCCTGGGCGGAAGTGCTGGAATCATCGGACATCTTTATCGGCGTCAACGCCATTGACTACAGCGGATATCCCGATTGCCGTCCGGAATTTATCAGCGCCTTTGAACACATGGCCAATCTGGCCACCAAAACCGGCGTGGAAGGAAAAACGCGCGTGCATATCCGCACCCCTTTGCTTCACCTGAACAAGGCGCAGATCATTCTGGAAGGTACCCGTCTGGGAGTGGATTACAGCATGACGCACAGTTGCTACGATCCTTCCCCGGAAGGGCTGGCCTGCGGCCAGTGCGACAGTTGCATCCTGCGACATAAAGGCTTTATGGAAGCCGGTATCCCGGACCCGACACCGTATCAGGGAACAGCCGTCAGGAATCAGGATGTGTAAGCGAAGCGGTTACATCCAGCCATTACCGACCGGATGTATTCATGCTGCCAGCAGATAGCATGTCCAGCCCGATCAGAAAAAATGTAAACGCCGCTGGCTGTGCGGCCGCCGTTCCTCCAAAAGCGCAGGCCAGTTGCATCGCCTGTTCCCGCCAGCGGCTTTCCCCGGTCTGAAAATACAAGGTATTCAAGTTGACCAGCGATACCGAATTGGCCGATGGCATGGCGCCATCGTAGAGTTCTTTAGGACGCGCCGGCAGTTCACGGATATCTTGGGTCATCCAGTATCCACCATGATCTGTATCGGAAAATTTTTCGTCCAGAATTACCTGAAGCCGGACGGCTTCCTTCAGCCATCGGGAATTATCGGTTGCGGAATGCAGCGCCAGCAGCCCATAGATCATGAAGGCATAATCATCGGCCAGCCCTGAAACCGCGGCCTGACCATCCCGATACCGGTGATACAGATTTCCATCGGCATCGGCAAGATAGGTCAGAACAAATTCAGCCGCCTGCACCGCCGCCTGTTCATAGTCCATTCGATGCAGAAGGCCAGCAGCATTGGCCAGCGCAGCGATCATCAGTCCGTTCCAGTCTGTCAGAATCTTGTCATCTTTCAGAGGATGTGTCCGTCGATCACGAATCTCAAAAAGCTTCTTTTGCAACAACGCCCATTGCGTTTTCAGATCGGTTTCCGGAATGTTCAGGCGACGGCTCCACCATGCCAGCGGCTCTCCTGTATGGAGAATGTTGGACATGGAAGGCTCTCCACTGGCTTCATCATGGAAATTACCGTCTGATACGACATGCAATAGGATTTCCCAGTGAGGCTTATCAGAGGCAACTTCCCGAAATTCAGCAGCACTCCAGACGTAGAACCGGCCTTCCCTGCCTTCACTGTCTGCATCCTCCGCCGTGAAAAACGCACCCGCCTCCGATGTCATATCTCTGAGAACATAAGCGAAAATTTCTTCGAACGTCTCGGCATACAGCGGTTTTTGCGTCAGGCGAAAGGCTTGGATATATGCCAGGGCCGTCATCGCCTGATCATAGAGCATTTTTTCAAAATGAGGCAGCAGCCACTGCCTGTCCGTAGAGTACCGGTGGAACCCAAAACCGACATGATCCCAGATGCCGCCGGTTCTCATGGCCGTCAGCGTGGTTTCCGCCATTTCAAGCGCTTTGGCGTCTCCGTTTCTTTCAAAACGCTGAAGCAGAAAAAGGAGCCGATGCGGAGACGGAAATTTGGGAGCTGTTTCAAAACCACCGAATTCAGCGTCATACCGCCCACAAAGCTCTGCATATGCGGCTTCCACAGGCGATACATCCAGCACTTCCGATCGTAAATACGTGAATGACTTTTGCAACTGCGCCGAAACGTCAACAGCCGCATTCAGGATTTTCGTCCGGTCTGAAAGCCACAGCGATTTTATCTGACGGCACAAATCCAAAACACCAATCTGACTGAAGCGGCTGTCCGGCGGCAGATATGTTGCGGCAAAGAACGGCTTTCTGTCCGGCGTCAGCAACACGGTAAGCGGCCAGCCACCCCGCCCGGTCAGCAGGTGACAGGCCGCCATATACACGGCGTCAATGTCCGGACGCTCCTCCCTGTCCACCTTGATACAGACAAATGTACCATTGAGCAGTGCCGCTGTTTCCGGGTTTTCAAAAGATTCCCTCTCCATGACATGGCACCAGTGGCATGTGGCGTATCCCACCGACAGAAACAGGGGCTTATCCTCCGCCGTGGCGGCAGCGAACGCTTCATCTCCCCAGGGACGCCAGTTGACCGGATTATGGGCGTGCTGCAAGAGATAGGGGCTTTTTTCGTGAATCAACAGATTGATAAAGGTCATTAAAATCCTAAAATGAAATTTCGCTTCCCGTGACGGCGGCTGCGAATCTTTCTTTAAAATAAGCCCCGAGTGCGACGGTGGCCTTCATTCCTGTGCAGTGAGAAACAGCGATCTGCTCTACGCCGAATTCTTCGATTTTGTCAATCACGGCGCGAGTCCTCTCCGGAGAGAAAAACATCAGATGGGTTCCTCCCAGAATGGCGCGAAGTTTCTGAATTTTCATGGTATCACGAAGATGATCCAGAATGTTCATGACGCCGGCATGAGCGCATCCCAAGAGCAGCACCGGGTCGGTGTCGGTTTCAATCAAGAGGCTGGCGTCATCGACAATGGTATCCTGCACCACGGCATCTCCATGGTTCAGGACAAGCTGCGGATCGTGAAGGGTCTGCTCCGGTTTGCAAGGCACGCCGGTAACAAACCACAAGCCATCTTCCACTTTTATGGTACGGTCAATCCAGGTAAAGGCCGCGCCGAGTGATTCCAGTTCGTTCTGCGTGGAAGGACTCCCGATATACCTGGGTTCACTGGCTTCAAACAGTGGACTTTTTGCCATATGTCTGGAGAAAAGTTCAGGGTGCGCGGTCACATTCACTGGCCCAGTCTCCTGAATCGCCCACGCCAGTCCTCCGGTATGATCATAATGACCATGGCTGAGAAAAATCCGGGAAACCCCTTTCAGATTTTTCCCCAGCAGTTTCAGATTAGACGCTAGGCCGATGCCGGAACCGGTATCAAACAGAAAACGCTTATCGCCCTGCTCGATCAAAGCGCTGAAACCATGCTCTCCGATCAGAAATGGTTTTCCGGCATAATTGTCACAGAGAATGGTGATACGGATTTTCATGAGATACCTCCTTTAGATTCAGTTCCGGCGGAATAGTTGACGGCTTCGTAAAAAGTCCGCATGCTGCGTTGTGCCGCATCCTTCGTCATTGCAGCGTACGACAAGTACGCTTCATTCCTCAGGATTTGCACGCCTTGCCTGCGAACATTTTACGA
>LKPX01000151.1 GCA_001443525.1 Desulfobacteraceae bacterium RAAP-1
TCTGCTATCTCACCCGACAACCCATCGGCGATGCAGCTCTGGCAGGAGCCATGGGAGGCGCTCTTTTCGAGGGATTGATGGTTATGGAGGCCTTCAAATGCTTCACCAGCGCCGGGCTGAAACCGGTACTCTGGTACTGGCGGTCTCATGACGGGCTTGAGGTGGATCTGACTCTTCAGGCTGGCGCGAAGCTCATTCCCATCGAGATCAAGCTGACCACCAGCCCAACTGTTGCTCACATTAACAGTCTCAAACGGTTTCGCGCCCTGGCTGGTGAGGAGACCTGCGAACCAGGCATCCTGGTTTGCAGGTCTCCGGAGCGCCAGCCGCTGCCATACGGCATCACGGCACTGCCGTGGCAGGTTTTTCCCCAGTGGTTGGCTGAGCGGGGCCTGTGCGGTGGAGGAGAATCGGTCCTGAAACCATCTTGATGCAGCTTCGATTATCCGATGTAGTGATACCAAAGAGATAGGCTCAAGTTTTTGATCATATGATCCCAGTGGCGGCATAAGTTGCATCCCATTCAACTGAACCAGCGCCTATGCCTGCTTGTCAATCTATTCTGAAAATTTGAGACACTTTTGAACGGTGAGAAACGGATTGGAGATAGAAAATGTGTGATTCGGCTACGATTCCTGAGGTGTTCAAGTATGGCTCCAGTTGGCTGCGAGCTGATTTTCATTTACACACCAGAGCGGATAAGGAATTCATCTATACGGGCGAAGATGACAGATACACCGCCGAATACGTCACAGGTTTGAAGGCGGCGGGTATCCAGGTGGGTGTCATAACCAATCACAATAAATTCGATAAAGATGAATTCAAGGCTTTACGTAAGAAAGCCAGGAAGGAAGAGATTTTTCTCCTTCCTGGTGTTGAACTTTCCATCAACGATGGCGCTAACGGCACTCACACAATTATCGTCTTTCACGATAGCTGGCTCGAGAACGGTAATGACGATATATCTCCGTTCATCACTACGATGTTCCCGGGCAAGGCGCCCGCAGAATATCAACATGAAAATGGCCGAAGTGACAAGAGTATTCTCCAGGTTGTGGAAGAGCTGGATAAGACACCCAGAGGCTATTTTCTGATTTTTGCGCATGTCGAACAAAAAAGCAGTCTCTGGCATGAAATGTCTGGTGGGAAGCTGAGCGATTTCGCAGAGGGCAGGTACGAAAAGGTGCGGAAACGAACACTCGGCTTTCAGAAGGTCCGTACCCGCGATGAAAGAACCAAAGTTCGAGCCTTGCTTGACGGTTGGTACCCTGCGGAGGTGGAAGGATCTGATTGCAAATCCATCGCCGAAATTGGAAAAGGTGAGAAAAGCTATCTCAAACTCGGGGCCTTTTCTTTTGATGCTGTAAGATTTGCCTTGTTGGACAAAGATTGCCGTGTTGCCAGTAGTCCCCAACAGTACAAGCATTCTCACATACGCTCTATCAGGTTTACAGGTGGCGCGCTGGCCGGAAAGGAGCTGTATTTTACTCCAGAATTGAACACCATGATCGGCATACGGGGAAGCGGCAAGTCCTCAATCCTGGAAGCTATTCGCTACGCCCTGGATATCCCATTTGGGGAAAAGGCGGAAGATATAAAGTATAAGCAGGAGCTTGTTGGTTTTACCATGGGAAGTGGCGGCAAGGTGGAACTCGATGCCGTTGATCGTTATGGCCAACCCTATGTTATTCAGCGAGTCTGGAAGGAAACCTATTCTGAAGTTTTGATTGAGGGCAAGCTGCGGCCAGGCGTTTCAATACGAGAAACGATTTTACATAAACCCATCTACTTTGGACAGAAAGACCTTTCAAGTACAGGCGAAGGCTTTGAAAAAGATTTGGTCGATAAACTCTTGGGTTCAAAACTCGATGAGGTTCGCCGGGAAATTGAAAACCAGAAAATAAAGGTTATTGCGGCTGTTGAACGATTGCAAAAGATTACAAGCGTTTCCGAACAAATAGCAGAACAGAAAGCTATCGAACAGGATACGGAGCACCAACTTAGATTTTATGCAAATCATGGCATTGAGGCAAAATTGCAAAAACGGCTCGATTTCGAAGGCGATATTCGTGCAATGAACAAAGGGATTGAGTTGGCAGGAAATGTAATCTCTGATTTCGAGAGCTTTTTGTCCAACCATGAAGATGATGCGAGAAATTTCGTAGGCCATAGATCCAAGCATAATCAACCATTATTTGACGCTTTTTATATCGATTACGCACCATTTGTACAGGTAATTGACCGGATAAAAAATGACCTGAAATACCTGGAAGAAAGTAAGGGAAAGCTGGTGTATAGGCAGGCTGAACTATCAGCTATTCGTAAAGGGTTGGTAGAAGAGTTCGCCGAAATTGAGAGAAAACTTGCCGAAGAGTTAAAGAGCAACGGAACCCAGAATATCAGCTCCGAGGAGTTCCTTGCCTTGCAAAAAAAACTGAGTACGGCAAAGCAGCTCATTGTAGAGCTGAAGAAACAGAATGAGAAAAAAGAAACGTTGCAAATCGCTCTACTTGAGGAACTGCAACAACTCAATGACCTTTGGCATAAAGAGTTTACACTCATCAAGCAAGAGCTTGATAAGGTAGGCGCAGGCAGCACTTCTCTTTCGATCACCTCCGGCTATAAAGAAGATAAACAGGCCTTTCTTGGTTTTATGAAAGAAATATTCAAAGGCAGTGGTGTTCGGGAAACAATCTACCAGGGCATCGTTGACCAATATCAAGATTTTGTTGGTATATACAGAGACTTTGAAAACGCAAAACACTATTTCGGATCGAATCCACAGCTATTAAGCGATCGATTCACACAGAATCTCAAGTCTCTACTGACGTATCAAACTCCAAATAAATTCAGAATTAATTATCGTGGTAAGGAGTTGCAGCACCACTCCCTTGGACAAAGGGCATCGGCTTTGATCCTCTTTGTCCTCAGCCAGCGGGAAAACGATCTCATCATTATTGATCAGCCTGAGGATGACCTCGACAACCAGACGATTTATGAAGATGTGATCAAGCTGATCAGAAAAATGAAATCAGAAGTTCAATTTATCTTTGCAACCCACAATCCGAACATACCCGTACTCGGCGATGCGGAGCAAGTTCATGCCTGTTCGTTTATGGACGACAAAGTTTCTGTACAGACTGGTAGCGTTGACGACGCCAACACCCAAAAGACCATCGTGAATATCATGGAAGGCGGCCAAGAGGCCTTTAATCGCCGCAAGGAGATTTATCAAATATGGAAACCATAGAAATATTAACAGTTCTGTCTCAGGGGGAGGACAGCCTGAATCAGTTCAAAAAAAATATTTCCAACGCGGATTCTCTTGCGGCCGAGATTGTTGCTTTCAGCAATGGACAGGGCGGAAGACTTTTTATTGGTGTTGATGATGATGGAACTGTTACTGGTTTATCGAAAGAGGATATTCAACGTCTGAATCAGTTGGTCTCCAACACTGCCAGTCAAAATGTGATTCCTGCCGTCAACCCGACGACAATAATTTCAACGGTGCATGGGCTTCTTATTCTCATTGTTGAAGTCCCTAAAGGCATCAACAAGCCATATCAGGATAAAAATGGCGCCTTTTGGGTGAAAAGCGGTGCTGACAAGAGAAAAGCAACTTCTCGTGAGGAGATCCAGCGGCTATTCCAATCATCAGGGATGGTCCATGCCGATGTTAATTCCTCAGGTTTGACCATAGCTGACCTTGATATGCAATACTTCGAAAGATTCTTTGAAAAGCGTTTCGGAGAGAGGTTAGAGGATCAGACTCTGCCGCTTGAGCAAACAATTACAAACATGAATTTGGGTAACGCCGGTGAGCTGAATCTTACAGGGGCGTTACTCTTTAGTAAAAATCCATCAATTCGACTACCTGCTTTTATCGTTAAGGCGGGAGCTTTCCCTGGAGTAACCATAACAACCGAGTCTTATCTCGATAGTCGTGACATCGTAGGGAAAATTGCGGATATCTTCCAACAGACGCTGAGCTTTATTCTCGCAAATATAACACATGCTCAAGGTGACCAGACTGTAAACAGTGTTGGTGATCCGGAGATCCCACGGATCGTTCTTGAGGAGCTGTTGACCAATGCCTTTGTGCATCGTGATTATTTTATTTCTGCTCCCATACGGGTCTTTGTCTTTGTCGATCGTGTTGAAATAATCAGCCCTGGGCATCTGCCCAATAACCTTACTGTGGAGAATATCAAAGCAGGGAATTCAAATTCCCGAAACCCTGTTTTGGCTTCGTTTGCCAATCAGATACTCCCGTACAGAGGATATGGATCTGGAATACTACGCGCGTTAGCCAATTACCCTTTTATTGATTTCATTGATGATCGTGATGGAAACCTTTTCACCTGTGTGATTAGAAGGTGTTATTTCCGGCGAGAACGGCAATATTCTAGATAAATGTCGTGACAATAAGCTTATCATGGACTACCCTGTAGTTTAACGGATGGATAAAAAGTATTTTACAGGTGCTACCATGAACAAGTTATTGATGCAGATGATTGGGATTGAGTCAAGGGCGGCAATGGGCGCTCCAGTCCTGTTATCCGGCTTGCGGGAAAGACTGCCGGGGATGAGCAAGGCCAATTTTGAGCAGGATGTATTAGATTTGGCCAGATCCCGGAAATACTTTTTAACCCGGCATTATTTTCCGGAAAGTTTGAACGATCAGGAAAAAGAAATGATGATTTCAGCCGGTGAAGGTGATTTCTTTTACGAAATCAATCTCAGCGCTGAAACCGGGATAAAATCATCCATGAAGGGGCGGATGCCTGTTCCTGAACGGCTGCGAAGAGAACTGTTCGGGAGATCAATCAGACTGCCCAAATGGATTGTTGAATGGTTGCAGGCCGAAGGAAATGCCGGAAAGAAGATCGAGGAAGCCCTTATCGGGCATTACGGATTGACTCCGCCGGAATAAACACTTTTTTTGTCATGAAAAGCCCTCCTTTCCTCCCCGGAGTATTGAATTCTTTCCGCGGCGATTTTCGGATCCGCCATATCCACACCAGCATGAATTTAATGGCTACGCAAAATGTTCGGATGCAGCGCTTGCGCTGCATCCCTCGTATCGTCATTGCAACGTACGATTTGAAAACATCCGAACCGCTCTCAGGGACGAATAAAGATGGGCGGGAAAAAGATACTGATGCCTGGCGGTGGAAGCGGTGCATAGATAACCGGCGGCGGAAGCGTTGCATAGGCGACCGGCGGCGAACCGTATCTACGTCTTCTGTCGCCATAAGGATACACGGGTCTTTCCTGCATATGGCGTTCATACCCACGTCCTCTATGCCTTTCCTGCATATGACGCTCATATCCACGTTCACTGGGGTTGTTATGGCCATCCTCCTTGCCGAGGGTCGGCGCCACGTCCACACTGCCGATCATTGCAGCTAAGACAACCCCCATCGTGATCTTGCCTACCATGGTTTTATAACTCCATAGACTTGATGTTTTCATAAAGTCACTCCATTCCTGGATTGATTCCAAATCGCATGTTTGGCGACAATCGTTCGTTGTATGTATGCCCGATTATTTCCTGTTGTGTTTTCCATATTTCCCTGTCCACAATATCGTATCGGTAAT
>LKPX01000152.1 GCA_001443525.1 Desulfobacteraceae bacterium RAAP-1
ACGGCGCTTGAAATCGCCACCCATTACACCACCCGGCGCAAGGCTTTCGGCGCGGTGATCAATACCTTCCAGGGGGTCAGCTTCCAGGTGGCCGAAGCCGCCACGCTGCTGGATGCGGCAAGGGCCATGGGGTATGCCACCTGCTGGGCCGTGGATGCCGGCTGCGGCATGGACAGAATCCGGCGCATGGTTTCCGAATCCAAGAAATTCATCACCGAATCCTGCCAGAAGATCGTTCATAACGCCATGCAGGTCATGGGCGGCATCGGTTACACGAATGTCTTTCCCCTGGAGCGCATCTACCGGGATGTCCGTCAGGCCAGCATCTGGACCGGAACCAGCGAGGTCATGTCCATGATCGTGGCCCATGAGTGGTACCGGGAATGCAAGAAAGCCCGAGCCGTGGGCCTGATGCGGGATTTTGAGGCGGACGCCGAAGAGGCGTTTGCGGAAGAAGAAAAGATTTACGAGTAAATGGCGCTGTAAGGTGCAGTGATAAATGCCGATCACGGATTGAGGAACTTGGAATCAATCCACGCCACACCGGTTGTGAAAAACTCACAGGCCATGAGCTATACTGCGAGCGGTTTCTAATTGCACTTTTCGAACCCCAACCCTCCCCCGCTGGGGGAGGGAGCTTAAGGAAAGCGCAATTTGCAACCGCTTGGAGTATATACCGCATTCAGTAAGGAGGCTATCGTATATTCTATTCAAGATGACGAACTTACCGTAGGGGTGATCAAAGCCGGTCACAGAAAAGATGTATATCGATAGCGAACCAGCATGTGTACACGGATGTGCGGAAAATCGCGCATGTCGGTAATGCTTATCGTTATACATTTTAGAAATAAAAACATTGACCGGACAGCGCTGAAATGATACAAAACCCCAGTTTCAAACTGGAGGGATGGCTGAGTGGTCTAAAGCGGCGGTCTTGAAAACCGTTGGGTGTTACAGCCCCGTGGGTTCGAATCCTACTCCCTCCGCCATCTGTCATGGCGGACTTGAAGCAACAGGTCTTTATCCATGAAAATGGCTTTATTGTAATGCGGAGAGATGGCCGAGTAGGCTGAAGGCGCGCGCCTGCTAAGCGTGTGTAGGGGGAAACCTCTACCGAGGGTTCGAATCCCTCTCTCTCCGCCATTTTCATAACGATCCCCACAAGAACCCGATCTTCAGGATCGGGTTTTTTTATAGGCGGTAAAAGACATGTCCATGAATACTGCCCCTCATGTGATGGTACTTGGCATCGGCTCTGTTTTGTTCCGTGATGACGGATTCGGCATTCGGGTCGTTGAAAGGCTTCAGGCGGATTATGATTTTCCCGATAACGTATCTCTGGTGGATGGCGGCGTTCTGGGGGTGAATCTCCTGGGCGTCATGTCCGAAGCGGATTACCTGATCGTGGTGGATGCCATACGGCATAAAGGAAAGCCCGGCGATCTGTGTCGCCTTGAAAAAAGCCAGATTCCCGAACGTATCCGCGCCAAGAACTCCCTGCACCAGATTGATTTTCTTGAGGCGCTTACACTGTGTCAAGCGCTCGATAAAGTACCTGAAACCGTCATCGTCGGTGTCGAACCCGAAGACATCGAGACGCTCAGCATTGAATTGTCGCCGCTTATAGAGCGTCAGGTGGCGCCGGTCATCAACATGGTGCTGCAGGAGCTGGAGCGGTTAGGAGTTACCTGTCAGAAAAGGAGTGAAGCCCGTGTGTCTTGCAATCCCATCTAAAATTACCCACATCGATGAAAGCGGCATGGCTACGATTGATGTCCAGGGCGTACAGCGCCAGGCCAGTCTGATGTTGATCGAAGACCCCGAGGTCGGCGATTATGTCATCGTTCATGCCGGGTTTGCCATCCATAAGCTGGACGAAGCGTTTGCGCTGGAATCACTTGCCATTTTGAGAGAATCCCTGGAGCTTGCAACGCTGTCAGAATCTGCATCGTGAGCAGAAAGCCGAAATCCGCGGCAGATGTCACAACGCTATGAGTAGCTCTATCCCGGATGCTGTTATCGCCAGAAAACTGAACATCAACGGCATCGTTCAGGGCGTTGGCTTCAGGCCCCATGTCTATCAGCAGGCGCGGCGATTTCAGCTTGCAGGCCATATTTCCAACACATCCTCCGGAGTCTGCATTCATATCGAAGGCTCCGCAGAAAATTTATCCCGTTTTCGCCAGAGCCTGTCCGCGACCCTGCCGCCGCTGGCGTGTATTCTGGATATCACGGAGTCTTCGGATACGGTTCAGGGATTTCGTGATTTTTCAATTATTCAGAGTCGCTCCGACCGTCATCCATTTACCCTGATCTCGCCGGATGTGTCCGTTTGTAAAGACTGCCTGAAGGAAATGCAGAATCCCGCAGACCGTCGCTATGGTTATCCTTTTATTAACTGCACCAATTGCGGGCCGCGATACACGATCATTGAGAACATTCCGTATGATCGGCCTTTTACATCCATGAAGTGCTTTACCATGTGCCGTGAGTGTCAGGCCGAATACGACGACCCTTCAAACCGCCGGTTTCATGCACAGCCCAATGCCTGTCCGGTGTGCGGCCCACAGGCCAGTCTCTGTGACGCCAGCGGACGGACGGTTTTCTGTGACAATCCGGTGGAGCAGGCCGCGCAGCTTCTGCAGCAGGGGTGCATCGTGGCGATCAAGGGTCTGGGCGGGTTCCATCTGGCGGTGGATGCCTTGAATGCTCAGGCGATGATGCGCCTTCGAACCCGCAAACATCGCGAAGAAAAGCCGCTGGCCGTCATGGTCGCCGGTGTAGCGGAGATCGAACCCTACGCCTTTGTGACATCCGAAGAAGAGGCGCTGCTGACATCATTTCACAAGCCGGTCGTACTGCTGAAAAAGAAAACCCCCTGCCTGCTGCCGGAAGCGGTTTCCCCGGGTAACGCCTGGGTCGGCGTCATGATCGCTTATACGCCGCTGCATTATCTGCTGCTGGCGGACGGCCCCGCTGTTCTGGTGATGACCAGCGCCAATCTGAGCGAAGAGCCTATTGCCATTGACAATGCGGATGCACTGAAACGTCTTTCGGGAATCGCGGACTATTTTCTGCTGCATAACCGGGATATCCTGCTGCGCAGCGATGACTCCGTACTGCGCCATGCGGCTGGTGCGGTGCGGATGATCCGCAGGTCCCGGGGGTTTACGCCGGTTCCGGTGCTGCTGCGTCGAAAAACACCGCCGGTTCTGGCCTGCGGTGCGGAGCTTAAAAACACCGTGTGCCTGACCCGCGGCGATCAGGCGTTTTTAAGCCAGCACATCGGCGATCTCGAAAATATGGCCTCCTATGATTTTTTCCGGATGACCATCGAGCATCTCAAACGGATTCTGGGAATTACGCCCGAAATCGTGGCGTTTGATCTGCATCCGGACTATTTCAGCACCCGGTATGCGCAGGAGCAGCCGGATGTTCTGCATATTCCGGTACAGCATCATCATGCACATATCGTCAGCTGCATGGCGGAAAATCGTATTGATGGCCCTGTGATCGGTCTGGCGTTTGATGGCGCCGGATATGGTGAAGACGGCGCCATCTGGGGCGGAGAGTTGCTGATTGCCGATGAGCGCTGCTGCCGTAGAGCCGGCCATCTGGCCTATATGCCGCTGCCCGGAGGTGCTGCGGCCGTCCGGGAGCCCTGGCGGATGGCGGTTGCGTATCTCGATGCGGTTTATGGGGAATCCATGCTGGATTTGCCTCTGCCGGTGATCGGGGACATGGGGACGGACAAGCTGCGATTTATTCGCAGCATGATCGCTAACAACGTCAATTGCCCGAAGACGTCCAGTATGGGGCGGTTGTTTGACGCTATTGCAGCCATTGCCGGAATCCGCTATAAAACAAGCTATGAAGGACAGGCGGCCATGGAACTGGAAATGATGGCCGATAGCGCCTCAACGGACATTTATCCGTTTGAATGGACGTCGGACGACGGCTACAGGATACAGCCCCATCCGCTGATCCGGGCCGTTGTCGCGGATATCCAGAGACAGAGGCCGTTATCAGCGGTCAGTGCCAGATTCCACAATACCGTTATCCGCATGACGGCGGAACTCTGCCTGAAAATCCGCAGCGACAGCGGCCTGAACCGCGTGGCGCTCAGCGGCGGCGTTTTTCAGAATGTCACTCTTTTAACGGGGTTGATTCAGACATTGTCTGAAGACGGATTTCATGTTTTTTCACACAGCCTGGTACCGGCCAATGACGGCGGTCTGGCGCTGGGCCAGGCGGTATGCGCGGCCTTGCGCGCTGTAAAATGAGAAAAGGCGTAATAGCGATATGGGAATCAAACATCTTGAGGAATATCGGGATCCGGAACTGGCCAAACGCCTGATAGATCGTATCGGGAAGGCGCCTCATCGTCCGGCCCGACTGATGGAAGTCTGCGGCACCCATACGGTCTCCATTTTCCGAAGCGGTATTCGTTCTGTGCTGCCGGACACCATTTCTCTGGTATCGGGTCCTGGATGTCCGGTCTGTGTCACTGATCAGCGCGATATTGACGCATTTATCGCCATTTCCCGTCTGGACGGCGTGATTGTCGCCACTTTCGGCGATCTGATCCGGGTTCCGGGTTCGATATCGTCGCTTCAGAAGGAGCGGGCCGACGGCAGGGATATCCGGGTGGTCTATTCGGCGATGGATGCTCTGGATATCGCCCGGCAGCATCCGGACCAGCAGGTGGTGTTTCTGGGTGTCGGCTTTGAAACCACCGCGCCGACCATCGCTGCTTCCATTCAGGCCGCCCGGATGCAGGGGCTTGCCAATTACCTGGTGTATTCAGCCCATAAAACCGTGCCCGCCGCCCTTGAAACGCTGGTCAACGCGCCCGATGTTCGCATTGACGGTTTTATTCTTCCCGGTCATGTGTCTGTGATGATCGGTGTCAATGCCTATGCGTTTCTGACAGAGCGCTATAAAATCCCCTGCGTTGTCGCCGGATTTGAGCCGGCGGATATTTTGAGCGCGGTCTATAAGCTGATATTGCAGATCGACGCCGGTCGGCCGCTTCTGGAAAACGCCTATCCCAGGGCGGTGACGCCGGAAGGCAACCGCCGCGCCATCCAGATCATGGAGGATGTTTTTGAACCTGTGGATGCTGTATGGCGTGGCATCGGCGTCATTGCCGGGAGCGGCCTTAAGATCCGTGAAAAATTTGCCGATATGGATGCCGCCGTCCGGCTGGATATCCAGGTTCCGGAGTCGCAACCTCCCAAGGGCTGTGCCTGCGGGGATATTTTAAAGGGAAGCAAAACGCCGCTGGAGTGCCCGCTGTATCAGAAACGCTGCACTCCGATGCACCCGATCGGGCCCTGCATGGTGTCCAGTGAAGGCACCTGTGCGGCATATTACCGGTATCACCAGTAATTCCAGTTCGCATTCAAACTGATACCTTTGTCAGCTTCGCTGTGCCGCGATTCGACGTACTGAATGTACAGTCTCATCGCTGCTCGCTTGCTTTCGCGGTCTCAGTCCGAATGCT
>LKPX01000153.1 GCA_001443525.1 Desulfobacteraceae bacterium RAAP-1
ATCTAAATTTCAAAAATTCAACGAAAAACCGTGTCAAGAACTTTTTTTAAAAAATTACATTTTTTTGTGCTGAATAGTTACAAATTCAAAAGAGAGGGTTTTTACCCTTCTTATAAACCGGTTCGTTAAGTCAATGACATTGGCATTGTGCATAGGGGTTCCAATGGCTCCCGATTCTTGAGCAAATTTCTACTGCCAAGGCAAAAATAACATCAAGTGGAAAAACGCTAATGCTTTTATCGAAAAGCATTTTAGATTGTGGCGGGAAATCATCATCGCCGGCCCAATATAAAACCGCCACAGGAACTCGTGACGTTATTTTAAAACAATAGGCTGCATCAGCCATATCAAGAGGAAATCCATCTAATTTTTCACAATGGTTTTTAAATTTCAAAACATCATTTCCATATTTTATAGAAATTAAGTCGCATGGAATTTCATGTGAAACGGTGAAAAAACTGCTCCCGCCGGGAATATCTTTTTCTGATACCCATTCATTGCATACTTCAATATCTTTTTTCATTAAGAGATAATGTATTATAAAAATCTGGAAATATTCGTGTGGATTATGGGCTTTATCAGTAATACATTCGATCTTTTCTCTTGTAGGGTTTATTGAATATTCATCTCCCCAAATAGTTATTTTATATGCCTTTTCGACATAATCGTAATTACATTTCACTCGTTTACAAATTTTATTTGGGTCTTGCTTCGCCAATTCAAAGAAATGGCTTTTAGCGACTAAATTAATCATTATCACCTCATTACTTCAATAAAAACGATGAGACACCAATTTGCCAGACTTCGTGCAACCGGGGTTTCGGTGCGATCTTTTCGCTCAAAAGCTATTTTCGCAGATTCGTTTAACTTTCTCTGGTGTTCTGCGAGCTTTTCATAAACGATTCCACACCTTGGACATTCGCCTTTCGGTATAAAGCCATCATCCTTTGGTTGTCGTTCATACCCGCATTTAGGGCAGAATGTCATTGGTAAACCCTCAGATTAAACAAAAACATGTATCCCCGCTGTCCGATTCAGCGACTGGTTGGACGAAGCCGCATGCGCGGCAGAAAAAAACAACCAGACTTTCTATCCCCAGAAACGTTCCCGGAGAATGGATCGTTGGCTGCTTCCATTTCGGGAAAAAGTAATCAGGCTCGTCTATCAAATGGATAAGATTGTGGTTCGCTCCGCTCTCACAATCTGTCCTTATTCGTTATATTTCCTGGATACTATAGACCGATATCTTGATCTAACTTTCTTAATTGAATTTCTTTTACAATTTCGTTTGCTTTTTCAAATGTAAGATTATATTTTTTTGCAACTTCTTCAATGGCTTCTTTTTTTGCTTGAAAGATAGGAGCATTCCCATCGTTTTTGTTGACTGAATCCCTGAAGCTCTTCATCAAGTCGTTTTTGATTTTTGCAAACATATCATCTGACATTTTATTTATATCAATATTTTCAAATGGAATTATCTTTGCCACTTTAGATTCCTTATTTATGATCAATGAATGCCATTTACGGGAATGCTGGTAATAATATCAAAATATAACGGCGCTTTTCAGCGGACGCGGCTTTTTGCGATCCGCTGAAAAAGCTTTGTTAGGCAATTAATCACTCGATCCGCAAAGCATGAATAGTACAAGTTCGGGAACAATAGACCCCTTTAAATGTAACATTAGAGACCAGCTGGGATTTTTGAGTGCATCATTTCCTTTCGGTCCAACTTACATCCATCCACGATAAAAGTTCCATCGCCAACTGCGTGAACAGTTCGTTTCTCCTTTCGTGAATTATCAAAGTACGCCGCAACGCCTTCGAGGACGACGATATTGTGCTTTTTAACGATATCGACAACTTTGCACTCGATATTCGCTATGCATTCTTTTATCAAGGGCGCTTTGACATACTTTCCCTCCACGGGAGTCAACATGAACTTTTCAAATTTGTCTGTATCAGCGCCGGAGCATGTTCCCACCCCAACGACCTTATCAAGCATGTCAACAGTGGGAATTGCAATAACACACTCCTTCGTTTTACAAAGAGCAGCAAAGGAATAGTTCCATGATCCAGTGGTCATGGCAAATATCGGCGTGAAGTCCACCACCATAGTCCATGAGATCGTCATTATATTGCTCTTCTTTCCGTCATGTGTCGTAACAAGAACAACTGGGCCAGATTCGATCAACGTAAACACGTTACTGATCTGCATTTCTCTCATGTGCGCACACGCTCCTATCTTAACAGTCGTAATTGGAAAAAAGAATGAATCAAATGAGAGGGGTAGATTGGTACTCTTTCTCATCGGAATAATTGGTATCAATTCTTGCCGGAAATAACAGCGAATAACCATACTGCCGCAAAATACGTTTTACAATGACTTTCAGCTTTGCCTTTACGCTTTCTTTTATTGTCCAGTCGATAGAGGCGTTTTCTTTTACTTTTTCGTAGAGAACCACGGCCAATTCCCGAAGTTTATCTTTTTTCATCACGTGCTTTGCGCTGTCATTATTGGCAATCTCGGATAAGCCCATTTCTTTCGGCTCTTCATAGATCAATTTCACCAACTGTCTTTCATGAATGTCAGTATGCCATCAGCACCCCAGGTTTCCAGCTATCAAAGAACTTCACTTGCAACTGTCTTGCGCAATAAGGCCGTCAGGAGCCAACTCGCGATTAAAGCAACAGCAAGGGTGAGCAGGAATTTGAGAGCTACCGGCAAGGGCTTCGTGAGCAGATAGAATTGAATCCAGGTCACAAAACCGTAATGAAAGACATAGATGCCGTACGCGTTTGCTGTGAAGCTGTCCGCCAGGGGCCGGGCAGTTCGAAAGAAAGAACGGGCAAGGCCCAGCGCGGCAAGACTGGTGAAGGTGCAACAGAGGGAATAGAATATCGCCGGGATTGCTTTCATTGCCCATTCCGGCAGGTTCGCAAAATACTCCGTCCTCAATCCAAACAGAGCCGCCACATAAGCTAAAACTCCCAGGGCAAGCCAAAGCGGCCACGGCCTTAGATTATCACGTGATAATGACAGGTTCGGGTTTGCGGCGCCGAGTGCAACGCCCAGCACGAACCAGGCAAAATACAGTAAGAGCCTCCAGGTCTGAAAAACGAACGGTCCCCACAAACGAGTCCAGGTATCAGGCAAAATGAACAGGCAAGGGAGAACGGTTGTCAACAGGCTCACGACAAAGAATATGCCGATCAGGCTCTGGGCCGATGCGGCGGAAAGAGACAATTTTTTCACGAGATTGGGCGTCAATCGATAGGCGATAGTGACAACACTGCAGAAAGCAAGTAAAAGCCAGAGGAACCAGGCCGGCCCGGGCGTCCAGTTACTGCTGGCGAAGAAGCCAAGCAGAAAGTTCCCCCGGCTGACCGCGTCGCTTAAAAGCCAGGATGGGTAGAAGGCCAGCGGGCTGAGTACCGTAGCGGAGACAATGAAGGGAACGCCAAGGCGTTTTGTCCGGTCGGCAAGGAAGCGGCCAGCTCCCTTTCGTTCAAGGGATGGTATCACGAATAGCCCTGATATGAGGAACATGAGAGGCATGAAAAACATATCGTTGAATTCCACAAGAAAGTCGAGCGGCATCCAACGGAGCGTATTGACGACCGGTGCGGTGGATTTCAGGTACTGTCCCGGGTCGTAATGACTGAAAGTGGTGTATGCCAATGCCGCGTGATGTACGACCACCAGTATGGTTACTCCGCTCCGCAGGTAATCGATCGCAATATCCCGTTTCAATTGGTTCCTCCAAGGTTGACGGCTTCGTAAAAAGTCCGCATGCTGCGTTGTGCCGCATCCTTCGTCATTGCAGCGTACGACAGTACGCTTCATTCCTTGCGGATTTGGACGCCTTGCCTGCGAACTTTTTACGAAGCCGTCTGGAATGATGGGTTAGCCGGCCTAATGTAGAGGTGAAGGTTCTTCAACATCGTAGATGTGGCTCCATGCATAGGTTAGAGCGCTCATCAGAAGCGAACCAGATCGCAACGCGTCAGCTTTGTGTGGTCGGCAAGTATCGGAGCGTTGGCCAAGTGCCATGTGGTGTACTGCTCGGCATAAGTTATATCGGCTGACATTCCATCCACTGCGACCACCACTTCGAATCCCCGGAAAACGGCGGCACCCGCCGTATAAAGCACCGCACCGTGGGCGGCGCTGCCGACGATGACCACCGTCTTGACGCCCTTGTCCCTGAGGAGTTTTTCAAGGTCGGTACCCAGAAATTTATCTGGTCCGGAAGTCACGACTGGTTCGCCGGCCTCGGGAGTGATCTCGGCAAGAATGTCGGACGCCGCGGCTTGAGGAAACACGCTGTAGGCGACTACTACGGCCTTGCTCCGCCCTTTGTCGAGCAGACGCCGGATGCGGGAAACCGAAGCTGCGCAGCGCGGCCGGCGGGCGGCGGTGCAGTTCTGTTGCAGGATGTCCAGAACAAGGATAGCGGTGCTCTTGGGGGCCAACGTCACCGTCTCCAACTTCGGAGGCGGCGGTACCTCGATGTGGAATAATGGGTTAGCCATCAGCCTTGAATCCGTCGTGGAAAGTGACGGCGCCATGCGGAGTATGCCCGCCGAAAGGCAGGGCGAAGAAAACTTCTTGTGGCACTCCCTCAAACACAAGTTCCGGCATATTTTTGAATCCGAATTTTCGATAGTAATCTGGATGTCCAACAAGACAACAACCTTGAGCATTCATGTCTTTCAACCGTGACATCCCCTCCTGTATCAGGGCTTTGCCAATGCCCTGCCTCTGGTACTCCGGCAACACTGAAACAGGCCCTATACCATACCAGTTTCGAGTGCCGTCCGAAATAACCACGGGAGAGAAGGCAATATGTCCAATCATACGGCCGCCATCCACTTCCGCGACAAGTGATATCGTGAGAGCTTTCGCGGCGCGTAACGCCACAATAATGAACTGCTCAGTGTGATTGCTGATCTCCAGAGTCTTAAATGCGGCAACGGTGACCTCGGTTATTGCGTTCACATCGGTGTCAGTTTCACCCCTGATTACGATCTTCAAATTCATGAGCTTCTTCTTTATCTTCTTTGCTGGCTAGCGCAGGCTTCAGCGGGAGCGGCCGCTTTTTGGCCGCTATCCGTTGGAGGCCAAGGTTCGCATTTACTTTCGGTTATCTGAGTTTTTCAAGAGCCGCACCTGCTTCAGGAGCCAGCTTTATAAAGCCAGCCAAAGTCTCGCAGACATACTCTTCACATGCCGCACAATGCCCAATACCCTTAGATGTGCAACACTGGCGAATATCACAATTGTCGCAATGAAAAAATTTCAGGCCGGTTGATTTGCAGCCATCACAATGGATTTGCTCGGGCTTAATATCATGCCTATACATTTGAGACCATTTTTTAGCGGTTTCTTTTCTTTTTAGTTCACT
>LKPX01000017.1 GCA_001443525.1 Desulfobacteraceae bacterium RAAP-1
TGAATGTACAGTCTCATCGCTGCTCGCTTGCTTTCGCGGTCTCAGTCCGAATGCTTGCTGGAATATCATTTTGAAAGCAAAATGGAATTACTATTTCAGGGTAATACCGTAATCGCTGGCTGTTTGAGCCAGATGGTCGACAAAGACATCGGCAAAACCGTCTTCTTCCCCCATCCCCTGCATGATTGTGGTCACCAGGAAACCGTTTTTGATAAGGATGGATTTCATACTGTCGGGTTTGTCTCCGGCCATATCGTTATGGGCATGATCGCCTGCCACATCCATAAGGGGTTTCAGCAGTACCTTGGTGATGTTGTCTTTTTTCATCTGCCTGATGATATTCTCAAGATTCGGGAATCCTTCAACGGTGGCGATATAGGTCTTTGTCTCAGGGTATAAGGTATTCATCACATCAACAAGCTGGAGGTAGGCGCCGCTGGACGGAAAGTATTCGTTTCCATGCCCCATGTACAACAGGGCGGCTCCTGCTTCCTTTGCCCTTTGAACGTCACCGGCCAGTGCCTTGGCCACTTCGTCAATATCGTCCACATAAGGGTGTTTGTGTCCCATGGTGCCCAGGGCCGGACGGCTGATGACAAGTTTGAGGAAAGGCTGATTTTTTTCCTGAATGGTATGGATTGAGTCAAGCCCATTAATATAGGAAACAAGATCCAGATATTCCTCGCCCAAAGTGATATGTCCCGGCTGCACCAGGATGGTGGAAACCCCCTCATCCTGAAGATCAGCAACAGTTGCCATCGGCCCCTTGACGAAAAATATATCCTGAGGAACGGATGGGTTTGCTTTTTTAAATGCCTCATCGTGCTGTCGTTTATGCCATATCTTCCGAATCATATTCGAGGTAAAAGCAATCTTGACCTCGGTTCCGGGAAATCTTTTCTGCATCCGTTCACGAATATGAAGAATACCGGGAAGCGCGCTGGGAAAGGTTGTACCAAATGTGGCAAGTACAATGGCACTGGTGTCTTTGGTTTTTTCCCCTTCTTGGGCGAAAACAGTTGAAACCGACAGGATACAACAAAAAATGGTGAGAAGTGTACATCTGATGACATGCTTCATAGATCGTTCTCCTTGCTTCGGCCCGGACAAAAAAAAGCCCGGACAATATTAAAATTGATCCGGGATGTCCCAAACTATCCGAAAATCGCTATCATATTATCTGTCCACGATATTATGATATTACCACTCAGGCAGGTCTTCTGACTTCCGGATCATTCTCACTTCGCGCCTTCCCATCTTGATCGACAGTGGCATGTGCGAAGCTCGTCATCGGTTACAGCGGCGGGCCCGTCTTCGAATCACACGAAGTTCCCTATTCAACTTGAAAAATATCGTTCAGGATATTCTGCAAGTACCTGAGTTACTAAATCTATATTTTGTTCATCTACCGTTTCATGGAAGCTTTGTCAAGAAACCTCCATGACCAGGCCACCAGAAATTGCGGCAATGCGAACGCGGGAAACAGCGCCTTCCCGAAGCAAGACCGGCGGGGTGCGGGTCACATCCAGAACGCTGGAGCCTGTCCCGCCTTCCAGAAGTCCGGCATCCAGTACCATATCCACCGCATCCGCCACGGCAGACTCGAGATGATCAATACATGAACACCCGCCGTGGCTGTAAATATTGGCGCTGGTCGCCGTGATGGGTCTTCCGACAGCCGCCACCAGAAGGCGGGAAACCGGATGCGCAGGAAGCCTGACACCGATTTTACCGGTTCCGGCGGTCAGCTCCGGAAGAACGCTGCTGTGAGCGTGAAAAATGAGGGTCAGACCACCGGGCCAAAACGCATCCATGAGCCGTTCGGCGACTTCAGGAATATGAGATACAACATTTCTGAGGTTCAAGCGATCCGGGATCAGAATCAAAAGCGGCTTTGCTGAAGGCCGTTTTTTGACGCTAAAAACCCGTTCAACGGCCTTTCGGTTTCCGGCATCCGCAGCCAGACCATATAAACCGGTCGTGGGAAATACCACAACCCCGCCGCGATGGATGATCCGGGCGGCTTCCAGAATAATTTCGGAATCAGGCTGTTGCGGATTCAGTTTTCTGATATTACTTTCGCGATGCAATTTTTCTGGCTTTCTGCTCGACCTGAAGCGCCGTCTCAGCTTTATAGGCTTCCAGCAGCCTGGCAAGATGCGGATCTGAAAGCGCCAGCATCTGAACCGCCAGAATTCCGGCGTTCTTCGCTCCGGGTTTGCCGATTGATACCGTTGCTACCGGAATGCCGGGCGGCATCTGAACGGTGGACAGCAGGGAATCCATCCCCAGAAGGCAGGAAGAGTCAATCGGAACGCCGATGACCGGCAGTGTGGTATGCGCCGCCATAACCCCCGCCAGGTGCGCCGCATGACCGGCGCCGGCGATGATCACCTTCATCCCGCGTTTTACTGCAGACCCGGCAAACTCCGCGGCTCTGGCCGGACTGCGATGTGCGGAAGCAATGGTCATTTCATAGGGAACACCGAATTTTTTCAGGACGATCACGGCTTCTTCCATAACCGCGGCATCGGAATCGCTTCCCATGACAATGCCCACCTGCGGCGTGGTTTCAAGCCTTCGAACAGCCTTCTGTCCGATGTCCCTGCGATAATGCACCCCTTCCCAAGAAATTCTGGAAACCGCCTGATACGCAGTTGCAATCGCATCTCTGATAGAGTCTCCAATCGCGGTAACGCTCAGCACCCTGCCGCCATTGGTAACCACAGCGCCATCCTTTCTGGAAGTGCCGGCGTGAAATACAATGACGTTTTTCAGTTTCCGGACATCTTCGAGGCCGGAAATAGGCAGCCCTTTGGGATAAGAACCTGGATAGCCTTTAGATGCCATCACCACGCAAACGGAAGCCCTGTCGTCGATTTCGAGTTTACAAGTATCCAGCCTGCCACAAATAACGGCTTCCATGATCTCGGTAATATCGTTTTTAAGCCGCATCAGAAGGGGCTGGGCTTCGGGATCTCCAAAACGGGCATTAAATTCCAGAACTTTTATCTGATCGTTTTGAATCATCAACCCAGCATATAAAACGCCTTTATAGGGACGACCCTCGGCAGCCATACCATTGACCGCCGGTATCATGACTTCGGACATGATTTTCCGGTGCAGATAATCGTCCACCACCGGCGCCGGAGAATATGCCCCCATACCGCCGGTATTGGGGCCTTCGTCATTATCGGACACCGCTTTGTGATCCTGGGATGATGGCAGCGCCAAAACGGTTTTCCCGTCGGTAAACGCCAGAAAGGAGGCTTCTTCGCCAGTCAGAAATTCCTCAACAATCACTTTTTTCCCGGCCTCACCATAAGCCATATCCACCATGACAAGCTTTAAGGCGGCCAGCGCTTCATCCACCGTCTTGCAGATCAAAACGCCTTTTCCGGCAGCCAGTCCATCCGCTTTAACCACGACCGGCATGACGGATTTCCGGACATACGCCTCGGCTTTTTCATATTTGACAAATGTTTTGCTTTCAGCCGTCGGAATGCCGTACTGATTCATCAGGGTTTTGGCAAAACTCTTGCTGGATTCGATTTCAGCCGCCTTGCGGGTAGCGCCAAAAACCTTGAGGCCTTTTTTCTGAAAAATATCCACAATGCCCAGAGACAGCGGGCCTTCCGGGCCCACCACTGTTAAATCGATTGCCTCTTTTTTAACGAGCTGCACCAGTTTTTCAATATCTTCAGCGTCGATCGGCACACAGGTCGCCAGATCCGCAATGCCGGCGTTCCCGGGCGCACAGAATATCTTTTTGACCCGCGGACTTTGCGCGATTTTCCAGATCAGGGCATGTTCCCTGCCCCCTCCCCCAATAACCAGAACATTCATGAATTCTCCTCCTTCAATATATAAGACTCCATTATTTTAAAGAACTTATCACAGGTATATTCCTGTCTGCAATATTCTTTTACGCGGTTATCCGAAGGACGGTCCGGTCAAACTGGGTGGATTCCATTCATTTAAAACAAATCAGTTTTTTCTTGAAAACAGGCAAGATGTTCGCTATGGACATTCTCATAAAGCAGACTTTTATCGATTTTGAAATTTTTCACAGGTACAATATAAGGAGATATTATGGCAAATCCCGAAGAAATGTGGCAATGTCAAACCGTCAATTGCGGCTATATCTACAACCCGGATAAAGGCGACAAAAAAGGAAAAATTCCCAAAGGAACCCGTTTTGAAGATTTATCCGAAGACTGGAAGTGCCCAATCTGCGGCGCAACCCGAAAAAGCTTCAAACCTCTGGCCGGTCCCGGATCCGTCAAAGAGGCGTGATATTTTTTCGGCCTTTATTTTGTATCCGGAAAATGCCTGCTGATAGAATCATCTGATGGAGACAGACGCGTGGACTCCATCGCAGACGACTCCGATAGCACAAGGAAAACACCATGCTGCACCGCACGATATTTCACTCGGAAGCATCAAAGATTCCCCAGAAAGTAGATAGATTGCTGGTGCTGCCGTTTATGAAATCACTTGAGATTGCCATTAAAAGCATTCGGGTGCGTTTTTTCAGATCCCTGATCACCACCATCAGCCTGGTGCTGGCCGTATCATTTCTCAGTTTTACCAACGTCAGTTCGGACATTGCCAACGGACTTCTGGCGACCGGTGAAAGAACGATCCGCCAGTCTCTGATTCGTTCAGGATACGATCTGAGACCGGAAGACACATCGGTAGGCAGCAGCCCCAAACAGCGGTGGATTATCATTTTGTCGCTTCTGGTCTGCGTCGTCGGTATCGTGAACGCTCAGCTTATGGCCGTCACGGAACGCTTCCGGGAAATCGGCACTATGAAATGCCTGGGAGCGCTCAACCGTTTCATCCTGAGGCTGTTTCTTCTTGAAGCCGGAATTCAGGGACTGATTGGTTCCACAGCAGGCGCTGTCGCAGGGGGAATATTTGCTGTACTGAATTTTGTCATCCGCTTTGGAACCCTGGCGTTAACCACCCCGAAATGGGATCAGATTATGCTGTCCATAGGCATCGCCAGCCTTACCGGATGTTTTCTAAGCCTTGTCGGCGTCATATATCCCGCACTGGTCGCCGCCCGAATGCAGCCGGTTGAAGCCATGAGGGTGGAGCAGTAGAATGCATGGTCTTGAACCCGTTATCAGCAATCTTTCCAGAAAAGGGAAAAAGCATGAAAGATGATGTTTACAAGAGACTGTCCAAGGTTCTCGATACGCTTCCAAACGGATTTCCGCCAACTGAAAGCGGCGCTGAAATCAAACTGTTGAAGAAAATTTTCAGACCCGAACAGGCGGAACTTTTCTGTGATATGAAGCTGAATTTTGAAACCGCAGCTCAGATCGCAGAAAGGACCGGACGTCCGATAGAAGGTCTGGAGGCGTTTCTGACCGGAATGTCACGGCAGGGGCAGCTTTTCGTGATCGAGATGGGAGAAACAAAATTCTTCCGAATGTTGCCGTGGGTATTTGGCATCTATGAGTTTCAACTGGGACATATGGATAAGGAACTGGCGGAACTGAATGAAGCCTATGCGCCGGTTTATGGAAAATCATTTTTCGCCCATACCCCGCAACTGATGAAAACCCTGGCGGTTGAAACCACGATTCCGGTGTATCAGGAAGCGCTGCCTTATGAAAAAGTCTCCAGCATCATCGAAACCGGTCAGTCATTCCTGATCAACGAATGTATCTGTAAAAAAGAGAAAGGACTCCTGGGAACCCCGTGCGATCGTCCTGTTGAGGTGTGTCTGGCCATTGCTCCCATTCCGGGGCTATTCGACAAGTCTCCGCGAGGAAAATGCATCACCAGAGAAGAAGCCTATGCGCTTCTGGACAAAGCTGAAGAAGATGCGCTGGTGCACCTGACCAGCAACGTCCAGGCAGGCCAGTATTATATCTGTAACTGCTGCAAATGCTGCTGCGGCGTTCTTGGGGCTATCAACAAGCTGGGGATTCCCGCATCGCTGGTGATCAATTCCCGGTATTACGCTCAAATTGATGCGGATGTCTGTATCGGCTGCGGGCTTTGCGCCGACGAACGCTGTCAGGTGGGCGCCATTGAATCGACAAGCGATGTTTTCCGGGTCATACCGGAAAGGTGCATCGGCTGCGGCCTCTGCGTGCGGACTTGTCCGTCGGAGGCCATCCGGATGATATCCAAGGAACCGGAAAAAATCGTACCGCCACCGATCACGGAAAGCGACTGGTTTGAAGAACGCGGACGTGAACGAGGCGTTGATTTTTCCCGCTACAAATAGCAGCGGATCAGGTCTCTGTTCGCAGAACCCTGCCCTCTCCCGGATATATCATCCGCTCTTCCGGCGGTGTGGGCCGAGCCGGCGCCGGCCACATCTCCGGGCGGGGTTCTGAGCCTTCACGGGCGATATCCGTCGGGCGGCTGTCTTTATTGAGCGGATGGCTTCGGAGATCCACCTCCGGCACAGGCGCACTGAATTCAATGGCGATATTGTTGGGATCGAATGTGTAAATCGAATGAATAAACCCATGATCGATTACCTCAGAAACCCAGAACTTCGAGGCTTCCAGCCGATCTTTCGCTTCCCAGAGATCATCGTCACAGGATACTTCAAAAGACACATGGTCAAACATGAACGGTCCCTTGACCGGAACCCCGTGGTCTTTCAACGCGCCTTTATCCACACCCGGCCATTCAAAAAACGCTATCAGATCATGAGCGGATATCTCAAAAAAATAATGCCGGTATCCCGGACGCCCCAGGCCCGCCACCAACCGCATTCCCAGCAAATCCCGCCAGAAACGGATGGTGGCATCCATATCGCCTGTTGCCATTGCCAGATGGTGAATACCGGTATAGCGGATCATGTTAATTTCCCCGTATCATGATAAGAAGCATCTTGAACTGAACATCGGCCATCAGAGCGTGGGGTACTCCAGCCGGCATAATCAGCATCTGTCCTGCTTTCACGGTTTGACTTTTTCCGCCGATGGTGATAACGGCTTCTCCGTCTATCACGTGAACGACCGCATCATAGGGCGATGTGTGTTCACTGAGTCCCTGCCCGGCATCAAATGAAAAAAGGGTTATGTTGCCGGTATCTTTTTTTAAAAGAGTCTTGCTGACAACAGAACCAATGGCGTAGGAAATATTTTTGTTGATATCAAAAGCAACGCCTTTTGTCGTATCGGAATTACTTCTCATGTCGACCTCCTGAAAAATCCAGCGAACAGCTTCGCAAAAAGTTCTTCAAACCGTTTATATTCGATGTTCACCACTATAATCAAATTAAGGAGAAACTCTATGGAACTCAGCAAATCAATTCAACTCTGGTATGTCAATGCAGCATCCTTTATTCTGTTTGCAATTCTGGCCTTGACCGGCATCATCAACTGGCTGTTTATCCCCCGCGGTTCCGATATTATGAATAAAGGCGGTTTTCTGCTGTCACTCAGACATTTTTTCCGCGATGTGCATGAGTGGACAGCCTTTCTGTTCATTATTGTGGTAATCGTTCACCTTGTGCTGCACTGGGCATACATCAAGACCAATCTGAAAAAATATGGGATTCTGAAGTAACCTGCGCCGTATAAAAACGTCCTGAGGCTCGTGTAAACGGTTTGAACCGCACGGCGCGCGCCTCAGGAGCAAAAAAATCCGCATCATCTTCCGCAGATGTATTGTCAATACGCTTCCTCATAGTCCAGATCTTCAGATGTTGTTTTGGATTTGAACAAATGATAGCTCCATGCCTGATATATCAGCACAATCGGAATGAACACCGCAACAACCCCCAGCATGATGGTCAAGGTCAGAGGACTGGAGGATGCATTAAACGCCGACAGGCTGAACGACGGGTTGATGCTGGATGGGAACAGGTTCGGAAACAGGCCGATGACGCCGAAAAAAGTGGCGCCGACAATGGTGATCGCAGATGCTATCCATGCCTTGCCGTAGTTGCCCTGCCCGAGAAACAGACGAACGCCCAGAAGCGCAGCAACTGTGAGCACAATGACCAGAAAAAATACGGGATGTGCCATGTAATTGTCATAAAGCCGGGTGGCAAATTTGCTATAGACTAAAAACGCAACGGCGATTCCGACGGTTACCGGCCACAACCGGTGTGATGTCCGAATCGCACGTTGCTGAAGATCGCCTTCGGTTTTGACACTCAGCCAGAGCGCCCCGTGTTGAACGAAAAGCAGCAGAAATAATACACCGCCGCACAATCCATAAGGATTCAGCAGTGTCAAAAGGTTTCCCTGATAGATGCCGTTCTGATCGATGGGGATTCCTTCAAAAATATTGGCAAACGCCACGCCGAACAGCAGCGCCGGCACTGCGCTGCCCGCAAAGCTGCACGCGTCCCAGACCTTGCGCCATGCGGCGCTTTCCACCTTGCCGCGAAATTCAAAAGATACGCCACGCAAAATCAGCGCAAAGAGGATCAGCATCAGCGCGGAATACAAAGATGAAAACATGACGGCATATACTTTGGGAAATGCGGCGAATGTCACACCTCCGGCGGTAATCAGCCACACCTCATTGCCATCCCAGACCGGACCGATCGCATTGATCATAATGCGCTTGTCGTCATCGTTTTTTCCCAAAAACGGCAACAGCGTCCCTACTCCGAAATCAAATCCGTCCGTCATAAAAAATATCGCCCATAACAGGCCCCAGAGAAAAAACCAGGTGGTTTGCAGTGTCATGATGATTGTCTCCTATAAGTGGATGAAAAAGCAATCCGCATAAAAATCAGGCATCAGCAGGCCCTTTTTTGACATGAGATATAATGAGATAATATCCGGCAGCTCCCAGCAGGGCGTACACCAGAATAAAAGCGATCAGGGATGTCAACACCTGAGACCCCGCCACAGGTGATGCAGCATCCGATGTTTTCATCAGACCATACACAATCCAGGGTTGACGGCCGACCTCCGCCAACATCCATCCCAGTTCGTTGGCGATATAGGGCAGCGGAATAGAAAAGAGCATGAATTTGAGATACAGGGGACTTTCCGTCAGTCGATTTCGTTTAAACCAGCCGACGATCATCATCAGGGCGAAATACATGCTCAGCCCGACCATGCCCTTGAAAGCAAAGGATGTCAGCATCACAGGCGGACGCTCGTCTTTAGGGAAATCTTTCAGGCCTTTCACGACAGCCCCGGTATCCCGAAACGCCAGAAAACTGAGCAGACCCGGAATAGCGCCGATTTCAACCGAATTCCTTTCGTTTTTTTCATCCGGAACCGCAAACAGGTACAGCGGCGCTCTGGCTGTGGTGGTCCAGTGAGATTCCATGGCCGCCAGCTTCGCCGGCTGTTTGACTGCCAGATCCACTGCATGCAGATCGCCTTCAACGATGATAAAAAGTGAGAAAACCAGACCAAACGCCAGCGCCATATTGAAAGAACGGGTGAAAAATTCCACATGCTGCTGCTTTAGCAGATGATAGGCGCAGATGCCCATAACCAGAAAGGCGCTCAGGATATAGGCGCCGCTGATGGTATGTAAAAATTCCATGACCGCGAATTTCTGAAAAACGACGGCTGCGAAATTGACCAGTTCCGCCCGGCCGTCCCGGATGGTATATCCCACAGGATGCTGCATCCAGGCATTGGCGATAAGAATCCAGACCGCTGATAGCGAAGAGGCGAAAGCAACCAGCCACATCACCGTGGCATGAGCTTTGGCGGAAAGCTTTTTCCAACCAAAAATCCATACGCCGATCAGTGTGGATTCCAGGAAAAAAGCCGCTGTGGCCTCAATGGCCAGAAGCGATCCGAAAATATCCCCCACATACGCCGAATAGCGGGACCAGTTGGTGCCGAACTGAAATTCAAGAGTGATACCCGTGACAATTCCCAGGGCGAAATTGATCAGGAATATCCGACCCCAGAAACGGGTCATTTTCAGATAGAGTTCGTCTCCGGTGCGGGCATATCGGGTTTCCATCCACGCCACCAGAATCGAAAGCCCCAGCGTCAGAGGCACAAACAGAAAATGAAACATGGTTGCCGCCGCAAACTGCAATCGGGATAGCCATACAACATCCATCGGGGTTTCTCCTTTCTATAAGTGTTGATATTGAATTTATTACAAATCCATCAGTGATGATGCCTTCGTAAAAAGTCGAATTTCGGACGGCTTCGTAAAAAGTTCGCAGGCAAGGCGTGCAAATCCTGAGGAATGAAGCGTACTTTTCGTACGCTGCAATGACGAAGGATGCAGCACAACGCAGCATGCGGACTTTTTACGAAGTCGTCAGTGATGCGAATGTCGCTTTTCGCAGTGATTCTCTAAAACAATCTCTGGCGTCCGCCCAGACGCGGTGAACCTTACAATCCGGGCTCCGATGACAGGATTCAGGCCTCAGAACGCAGTCGTTCAGAAATATCTCACCGATCACCGCCTCGATGACCGCCAGCAGGGTCAAATTTTCCGGAGAAACCATCAGACGAAATCCACCCTTAGCGCCCTGAACGATTTCCATAAAACCAGCCCGCGCCAGTTGCTGAGCGATTTTTCCAAGGAACTGCTCGGGGATTTCCATCTCGCGCGCAACGATTTTCCGGCTGACCAGTACCCCTTTCCCAGCCATCGAAAGATACAGCATACACCGAACCGCATATTCTCCCGCTCTTGAAAGCCTCACGTTTTATTCCCCGTAACTTGTCAATAACAGGCATACCGTCTGGATTCAACAAAAAACCCCACGGCGCGTTCTATAAACAGGATAAACAAGATCGTATTTATCCTGTTTATAGAACGCCTCCGATCCGGATGTCAAGCGTATTTTTGCAGATTTTTCAAACAGCCACAAAAGAAGACACGATTTACAATCGTTCATCTCATGAAGATTTCGCAAGTTCGGATACCGCACTGTGCAGTATCCAGACTTGCGAAGTCTTCAAAATTGTTTTAAAAGCAGCCATAAGATTATATTTTAATGAATCAACGGGAGGACGGAATGAGCTTGGCGGGACGGAGATCGGCAACGGTTGTGGGTATATTGATCTTACTGGGGCTTGCGTTTCTGCTTACCAGCTTTTGGGCCATCAACTATATGGTGAACTACTGGTGGTTCGACTCCCTGGGATACGCTTTCTACTTCATGCAGCGGCTGCTTTACCGGTATATGGTGTTTTTATTTGTTACCGCGCTGTTTTTCGGCATTTTCTTTTTCAACTTCTGGATCGCATCGCGGTACCTGGGTGCATCAGGCCCACCACCTGATGATTCTAAAACGTCGTCCAAAGAATCCTACCGGAAAGTATTGCGGATGTTCCGCACCGGGTCCATGCGTGTTTATACACCATTATCTCTGGTACTTGGGATTGTAATCGCATTGCCGGTCTTCGAACAGTGGGAATCCTTTCTCCTGTATGTTTTTGGACCGCAATCCGGCATCGTGGACCCTGTTTACGGGAAGGACATCAGCTATTACCTGTTTTCATTTCCGATCTATATCTTGCTGCAAAAACGAATTCTTATCTCCTTTGCCATTTTGCTGATCGGCGTTCTGTTTCTTTACTGGTTGGAACACCGCGTTCTCAAGGCGCAGGATCGCGGAATTCACAAAGGGGCCAGAATTCATGTCTTTTTCTTGTTCCTTTCCGTTTTTGCCATCGTCATATGGAAATTTTTTCTCCAGCGTTACGAACTTCTCTATACGTCCCGCTACGAGCCGCTTTTTTCAGGCCCCGGATACGCCGAAATGCGGATGGTATTGCCTTTCATCGACGCGTGCATTGTTCTGCTCCTCATTATTGCTGTTGCATCGGTGCTTTTTATCCAGAAACGAAAAGGCTTGAAAACCCTGATCGTTTCAGTGATTCTATTTGCTCTGGCATTGGCAGGACGCTATTCTGAAACGCTTCCCAAATGGGTGAATGATTACTGGGTCAACCCCAATGCAATTTCCAAACAGGCGCCTTACATCCGCAACAATATCGACGCCACATTGTCAGCTTACAATCTTAAAAACGTCGAAACTCGAAAAGTGACGCCTACCTTGACTCCAGAGGGCGTTGATGAGAAAAAAGTCCAGGGAATTTTTCGAAATATTCCCGTCTGGGATGGTGAACTGCTGCACGATGTTTACGGCCAGCTGCAGGAGCTGCGCACCTATTATGACTTTACCCACGTTGACGTGAGCCATTACAATGTTCTGGGCAACAACCAACAGGTATTTCTGGCAATCCGGGAAATGAATACGGGTGAATTGCCCAAAGGCGCCCGTAACTGGGTAAATGATCATCTGGTCTATACCCACGGATATGGTGCGGTCATGACTCCAGCCGCTCAGGGCGGCGGTGAACCAATGACCTGGTTTTTAAAAGGGATTCCACTGAAATCAGATTTTGGCTTCAATGTCAAGCAGCCGGGAGTATATTTCGGCATGCTGCGAAACTATCCCTACGTGATTGTTCCGAACAATGCCGGCGAATTCGGCTATCCTCAGGGCGACGCCAATGTCACGGAAAGCTATGATGGCAATTACGGTGTCCTGATTAATTCGGCTTTCAGAAAGCTGATGTTTGCGTACTATCTGAAGGATTGGAACATTTTTTTTACAACCAAGACCAATGATAAAAGCAGAATTCTTTTTATTCGCAATATCCAGGATCGCGTTCACACCCTGACGCCGTTTTTACCGCTGGATCATGACCCCTATGCAGTGGTGACGGGGAGTAATCTTTACTGGATCCAGGACGCCTATACCACATCCCGATATTTCCCCGACGCCGAGTCTTATGGAACAGGCCCCGGAAGTATCAATTACATCCGGGATTCGGTCAAAATTGTGATCAACGCCTATGACGGCAAGGTGGACTACTATATTGCCGACCCCAAAGATCCGATTGTCAACGCGTATCGACGCATGTACCCCGGCCTTTTCAAGGACGAAAGCCAGATGCCTCCGGAAATTCGCTCTCAGGTGCGATACCCGCAGGATATCTTTGATATCCAGATGGCTATCTATGCCAAATATCACCAAACGGATCCCGCTGTTTTTTACCAGCAGGAGGACGTCTGGAATGTCGGTGTCCCTGCGTTTGCCTCTGAAAAGCAAAAGGCTAACCGATCGTACTATCTGACGCTCGATATGATCGAACCTGACCGCTTTGATTTCCTGCTGGTTTCCCCGATTATGCCTAAAGGTCGGGATAATCTCAGAGCCTTGGCGATTGCAGGTTCCGACCAGAACAGCTACGGCAAGCTGATTATTTACAGTTTTCCAAAGGGGCAACTGGTCTATGGACCGGCGCAAATACACTCTCTGATCAATGAAGACCCAACAATTGCGCAGCAGCTCAGTCTGTGGGATCAAGCCGGTTCTCAGGTTGCGCGGGGAAATATGATCATTTTCCCCATCGGCAAAATGCTCATTTATATTCAGCCCGTTTACCTCAAGTCTTCAACGGATCTGAAAATTCCTGAACTGAAACGGCTCATTATGACGCAGGGCCAGGTGGTCGTCATGGAAAAATCTCTGGAAGAGGCTTTCAAAACCATGATCCAACGAATTAAGGCTGAAAACATCCGGGTCGATCAGCGATTCCCCCAGGCAGTTCAGGAACCCCGGACGGTTTTGCCTGAACCACCGCAGTTGCCGCAAACTCAGCCTGCTCCGGCGCTGCCTCAGAGCAGATGAAATCTCCGGATTGAGCCGTTAATCGGAATATCGGGAAGGGTATCGACATATGACAACCGCCGCCTGCGGAATCAACTGTAACGTGTGCAGACTTCAGGTCATGGGCATCTGCTCTACCTGCGGTTCCGGTCTCAGCCCGGAAGCAGACCATAAAATTCAGGTACAGGAGCATCTGTTCGGACAGCCCTGCCCTATTCTGGCCTGCGCCAAAGCAAACCAGATCGCCTATTGCATGCGGGACTGTCATGCTTTTCCGTGTGAAAGCTTTTCTCGCGGCCCTTATCCCTTCAGTCAGGGATATCTGGACATGCAGCGCAGGCGCCGCGGTCAGCATCAGAATGCCGCTGTCATTCCGTCTCAGGGAATTATCGTTCCACCCGAATTCTGGAAAAATCTCTCTCAAAAAAATCTGGCGGATCTCTGCGATATTGCTTTGGCGCGGCAGGAAAATCCGGAATCGCTGACGATGGATTTTCTCGACACCGAGATACAGGTCCGCCCGACGCTGCGCCAGTGTTTTTTAAAAGAGAATGGCGTGTGGGAGCCTGTAAATCATCCGCTGCTGGAGCTTCTGACACTGGTCTATCTGCTCCAGGTGAAACCGGGCTGGCTGACTAATGACGTGGTTGCTGTCCAGGACCTGAAAGATGCCCAGTTTTTTCAGGGCCCCCATGAATTCAAAACCGCCATGGTGCTGGAGCAGTTCGGATACGATATCGAAGGCTTCTGCATCGCCGCAGAAAAGCTGAGCGGCGTACGGGTTCATATGGCGGATATTGCCTATAAGCTTAGACCATTTCCCAAAATTCCCCTGTATTTTCTGTTGTGGAAGGGAGATGACGAGTTTAAACCCAGACTCACCATTCTTTTTGATCGCTCTATTGACCAGCATCTTTCCGCAGATGCTATCTGGGGGCTGGTAAATCTGGTCTGCGAGCTTCTGGTTCAACAGGCCCGGCAAGATGTCAATACCTGCGGATAAAATGGATGAATCCAGGACGCGTTCCGATTCCAGAACGATAGGCGCAGCACTGAATATTCTGGACAACCCGGAAACGACCAACCGCCTGACCCGTCTGCTGCCTTTTCTGGGCCCGGCATTTATCGCCAGCGTTGCCTATATCGATCCTGGCAATTTTGCCACCAATATTCAGGCAGGAGCGCAATTCGGATATCTGCTGCTGTGGGTGATCGTAGTCAGCAACCTCATGGCCATGCTCATCCAGACACTGTCCGCCAAGCTGGGAATCGCTACATCCATGAACCTGGCGGAACACTGCCGGATGCAGTTTCCCAAACCGGTTGTATATGGCATGTGGGTGTTGATGGAACTGGTGGCAATGGCCACGGACCTGGCGGAATTTCTGGGCGCAGCAATAGGCTTTAATCTGCTGACAGGCGTGTCGCTGTTCTGGGGAGCGATACTGACGGCGCTGACAACATTTCTGATTCTGGGGTTCGAACGCTATGGGTTTCGTCCGCTGGAAGCCGTCATCTCCGCCATGGTTGGCGTGGTAACCTTGTGTTACATCGTTGAAACCATCATCGTCCGTCCGGACTGGAAAATCATCCTGCATTTCACTGTCATGCCCCATTTTTCAGGAACCGACAGCTTTGTGCTGGCGTCCGGTATTCTGGGAGCCACCGTCATGCCTCACGCCATCTTCCTGCATTCGGCTCTGACTCAGGACCGTATTGTAGTCAAAGACCGCCGGCAGTTGCGGCGTCTGTATCGATATGAAATTGCAGATGTGGTGATTGCGCTGGGAGGCGCCAGTTTTGTGAATGCCGCCATGCTGATCATGGCGGCGGCTACATTTCATACCACGGAATATGCCCATATCGCCAGTATCCAGGAAGCTTACCGGACGCTGGAACCGCTTCTGGGAAGAGCTGCAGGCTGGTTTTTCGGCCTGTCGCTTCTGGTTGCGGGGCTGTCATCCTCAACCGTAGGCACCAGTGCGGGACAGGTGATCATGCAGGGTTTTTTGCGACGTCATATCCCTGTCTGGATTCGTCGCCTGGTCACGATGGCGCCGTCACTCGCAGTGATCGGCATGGGGCTGGATCCGACACGCACCCTTGTCGTCAGTCAGGTGATGCTCAGTTTCGGATTGCCGTTCGCCGTCATACCGCTGGTCATGTTCACCCGCCGGAAAGACATCATGGGAGAGCTGGTAAACCGCAGATTTACCACCCTCCTAGCAGGTATGGCGGCAACTGTCATTGTTGTTCTCAATATCTATCTGATCTATCAGATGTTCGTTGCGGGGTGATTTCAATGTTTACCCACATTCTGGCGCCTTTGGACGGCTCCAAACTGGCAGAAGCCGCGCTTCCTGCAACCCGGTATCTGTCTGACAGATTTCAGGCGCGGATAACGCTTCTTCATGTGATTGAAAAAAACGCCCCCCGCCGCATCCATGGCCAGCTCCATCTGAATGATGCCATTGCAGCAACCGCCTATCTGAACGACATTTCACGCCGATGGTTTCCTGAATCAGCGTCCGTCAACCACCATGTGCATACCACAGAAGTGGATAACGTGGCGGAAAGCATTGCAGCCCATGCCAACGAACTGGCCTGCGATTTGATTGTCATGTGTTCACATGGCCGCGGCAGAGCGCTGCACCTCATGCTGGGAAGCATTGCCCAGAAAGTGATCCATCTGGATGTCATTCCGACGCTGCTGATCCGCCCGGACAGCGGCGGCGAATCTCCGGCCTTTTCGTGCCGGACGCTGCTGGTTCCGCTCGATGGTGATTCCGATCACGAACAGGCGCTTCCGGCAGCCTTCATGCTGGCAAAAACGTGCAGCGCCGCTGTCTGCATGGCCATGGTCATCCCTCGATTTACCACCATCTCCGGTACTATGGCCGTCACCAGCCGCTTTCTTCCGGGAACCACATCCCGCATGCTGGAAATATCCGCGCAGCATGCGGCGTCATATCTGCGAACACAGGCAGAGTCATTTCAGAACCAGGGTATTTACACCACAATTCAGGTGCTGCGCGGGGATCCTGCCGCAGTCATCAGCGATCTGGCCGAAAAGACGCAGGCAGACATTATTGTTCTGGCGACACACGGAAAATCAGGCATGGAAGCATTTTGGGCAGGCAGTGTCACCCACAAAGTGTGCAGCCAGTGCAAAACCCCCATACTGCTGATTCCGGTGCAAAAACAATAGAGACGGCTTCGCGAAAAGTCCGGTTGTTGCGGTTTGGCTGCATCAGTTCTTGAAAATCGCTGACGCCTTTTCGATATCTTCCGGACAGAACACAAACAGGCATTTGGCATCCGGAGATGAAACCGAGCCATAGACATAATTGATATTGATGCCTTCTTCGCCGAACTGGGTGGTGATCCTGGCGAGTTCTCCGGGCCTGTTATCCAGCTCGATGGCGATTACCGGCTGCATGTCGAACACATATTCATTTTTGGACAACAGATCGACAGCCTTGTCGGTGTTGTTCACCAGAAGGCGGATCAACGCATGCTCCGCGGAATCCTTACGCATGGAATTATAGCTGGCCGCCGACGCAATCCGTTTCAGCGATTTTCCCCTGGCCTGAAAGAGTTCTTTTACATAGCTGGAGGCATCCTGTATGGTCAACGCATCGATATTAATACCGGCATTGGACAGCAAATTGGACAACTTCCCGAGTTCTCCGGGGACATTCTGTAAAAACAGTGAAATCTCTGTTCGCACCATGTAACGCTCCTCCTCGTGTTGATTCGTTATTGTAGAATGCTTCCCTGTTTTTTTTGAAGGCAGAACAATCATGCCATGTTGTGTTGTAATGACTTACTACGTTATGCACAACTTATCAATATGAGACCATCGAATATGGCAGGCGGATACAACCCTTTTATTGACAAAACCGGAAACAAGGTTAGCTTGTGGAAAAATATCAACTGATAACCGGTATTCATACATCACTTACGCTGAAACGGCATGAGGGGGCATGAAAATCAGGTTTCAGATTCACCTATGGAGGATATCCCTATGTATGAAACCAAAGAGCAGGTGCTGGAAAAAATTCTGGCTCAGGAAAAACCCAAATGTCCGCACTGCGGCGTTGAAATGAATATCTGGGAAGTGCCGTCGATTCCGATGGGAGACGGTCTGGGATGGGGAGCTCCCTATCTTTTTTTATGTTTTAACGACAACTGCCCTCTTTATACGCAGGGGTGGTCCAACATCAAGGAACATTATGCACACACAGCATCCTATCGGTGCATGAATTATCCCGGAACCGAGCAATTCGAGCTGATGCCGGTTTTCAGCCCTATGGGCGGCACCGGTCAGGTCGTTGACAATGAAGTCATGGCCCAGGAAGCCGTACTGAAGGAAAATATCAAAAAAGGTTTTTCCATTCTGGCGGACTGTTATGTCGCCAAAGACTCGCCATCAGTTCTAAGAATCATCCTGGATCCAACGGAACCTTCCCGTGTCCGGCTGAAAGCTGCTGATATGATCGGCGATATCGGTGATCTGGAAGCTATCGAACCCCTGAAAAATCTTAAAGTAGGAAATCCGCTCATTCAGGAAAAACTGGAAGCCTCGGTCAAGAAGATACATGAACGTTTTTTCACGCGGGAATGTCCGTTCTGCGCAGAAACCATTAAAAAACGGGCGACCATCTGCAAACACTGCGGCCGCGAGGTTGCAGGACTGTAGTTTAGAATCATCCATTCTGGAAAAAGGCACAAATCAAGCAGTAACGCAGAAGGTCCAATATCAGGGATGCAATTCTGAAATCGGACTTTCTGTGTTATTGCCGCAATTTTGATGCCCTCGTAAAAAGTCGATTTTGAGACGGTTTTGTAAAAAGTTCGCAGGCAAGACGCGCAAATCCGCAAGGAATGAAGCGTACTTTTGGGTACGCCGCAATGACGAAGGATGCGGCGCAACGCAGCATTCGGACTTTTTACGAAGCCGTCATTTTCACCTTATCCAGTTCGGGCGATCTTTCATCCAGTTCTGGACGGTTTTTGCAATATCGGTCTTTACCGCATCCGCCAGATAAAATCTGGGAAACAGCAATTCGGCTTCGGAAGCAATAATGCCTTCCTGAATGGCGATTCGGGACAGGGCTGTGTAGGGATAAATTCGGATGCCGATAGATATTTTCAGGGTCTCAAGCTGGAGTGCATCTGCAAAATGAAGGCTTTGCAACACAGTTTCCATGGTTTCACCAGGCCCGCCCAGAAGTAGAAATCCAAGTCGTGCAATACCATGCGCTTTAAGGCGTTGTGAAACCTTGACCACATCATCACATTTAAACCGTTTGTTCAACTGTTTCAGGATAATATCAGAACCGCTTTCAAATCCGAAACTGACTTCCCTGCACCCGGCTTTTGCCATTTTTTCTATCAGCCCGCCGTCCGTTTTCCATGGATAGAGAATGCAGCGCCACCGGATATTCAACCTGGCGGCGATAATGCCATCACAAAGCGCTTCGGCATAAGATGGCGGCAGATTGAACGTATTGTCCACGAAAAAAAACTGATGAAATCCGGCTTCCACATACCGGCGAAGCCCTTCGACAGCCTTCTGCGGTGAAAATTTCCGAAGTATGCGGCCTTCAATAGTGGCCGTGGAGCAATAACTGCAATCCATGGCGCACCCTCGCCGTGTCTGGAAAGGAATCCACAGTTCATCTTCCTTGGCGCCAGGGTGAACGGCAAGATGAATATGGGGAAGCGGTATGGGAATTTCATCCAGATCGCAGATACGGCAAGACTTTTCCGGAAGAACGGTTCCCGGCAGATACAGACCAGGTATTCCGGATACATTTTCCTTATGCTCCAACCGCTCCAGAAGCCGGACAAAAGCGACCTCCCCTTCTCCCTGAATGCCCATATCCGCACCCAGATACTCCAGAACGGTTTTCGGGAAAATACTGTATCCGGCGCCGCCTAAAACAACAGGCGCGGCAGAAAAATCGCGGCAGTCTGAAATTACGTTTTTTACCGAATCCAGAAGCAGCGTTGCGGATTCCATGGACTGATTGTCGATATTTCGGACCGATACACCGATTATCTCAGGTGAAAATGTCCGGATTTCCTGTTCTATCGTTCTGCGAATATCCTGGTGCATCATCAGGTTGATGCTGTGAACCGTATGCCCGGCCTTCTCCGTGGATGCAGCGATACAGGCCATTCCTAGGGGCAGCACCAACATGTTCATTTTTTCTGTGTTGGCGGAAATCAAAAGTACTCTCATGCTATCTCCCAATATACAAACAGATGCATTAATTTGCACACTATATAAACGGCAACTACCCGGCAGCACCTTTGCTTAGGTTGACAATTTTTTGTGAATTCATCAACAGTTAAATACTGTTAACCGTTTTCATTACAAAATTGATGCTCGCGTAAAAGGTCGAATTTGAGACGGCTTCGACAAATATTCGCAGACAAGGCGCGCAAGTCTTGAAGCGTGAAGCGTACTTTTCGTACGCCGCAATGGCGAAGGATGCGGCGCAACGGAGCATCCGGACTTTTTACGAAGCCGTCAAAATTATGTTGAATAATTCTCGATGATGTCCTATGAACCATCAGAGCATGGATATGGATATGCAAATTATAGTCTCATGTACAACCGCGTCATAATCATTCCCTTTTTGATTTTCTGAGAGGAACTCTGTGGATAGCCTTCATAAAGAAAGAATATTGTTTGTTGACGACGAAGAAAGCATCTTGGATGTCGCCAGTGAATATTTTATGGTCAAAGGATATCAGGTGTTTACGGCAAGAAACGGCGCTGAGGCTATTGATATCTTAAAAAAACAGCAGGTTGACTGCTGTTTTACCGATATCAACATGCCGGTGATGGATGGTTTAGAGCTCGCCGAAAACATCAATAATCTTGATAACACAATTCCTGTTGTCATCATGACAGGCTTTCCATCTCTGGAAAACACCATCCGCACCCTTAAAAACGGAGTGGTGGATTTTCTTATCAAACCCATCAATCTGAATCAACTGGAACTTTGTCTGCATCGGGTTCTGGGCAAACAGCAACTGTTTGTGGAAAATATTCTTCTGAAAAAAGAGATCGAAAGCAAAACACGCATCGAAGCCTTGAATTTAGAACTGATTCAGAAAGTTGAAGATTTGCAAACACTAAACCGCATCATGAATGATTTTTCCGCTATTACGAACACCATGGATCTATTTAACCGTCTGGTACAGATGGTTCTGGAAATCACCCACGCCAGTGAATCCGTTTTTTACATGATCAACGAGACGGTTACCCGGCCTTTTGCCATCGCTGCCGCCAGCACTGAAATGGCAGGTGTGGTATCGTCGCCTATAGACATGATTAATCTGGCAGGCAGAATCCCCAATTCCGTGATTATGGAAGTGGCGGGAGAGCAGACACCGCTGCTGGTGCCTGAAGTCACCAGCATTCATGGATTCTCCAGGGATATTAAATCGTTGATGATTGCGCCCCTCAGGATCCGCCAGAAAAATTTTGGTGTTCTGTCATCCGTTAATCTTCAAGACGCCAGGCAATTTACAGAGAAAGAACTCTATTACCTGTCGTTTATCACATACCATGCGGCCTATGCCATCGAAAACCTGGCGCTCTATGAAAATATTTATCAGAACCTCTTCTCCACAATTTACGCTTTTGTTAAAGCCATCGGCGCCAAAGATTCCTATACAGAGCATCACTCCAACCGGGTTACTGCCGTTGCCAAGGTAATCGCCCGGGAACTGGGATGCTCGGCTGAAGAGCTGGATATCCTAAATACTGCGGGATTGCTGCACGATATCGGTAAAATCGGTATCCGCGACGAGATTTTGCTCAAACCGGCCAGACTGACCGATGAAGAATACGCCATTATCAAGACACATTCTACGATAGGCGCTACTATTGTAGGGCAACTGGGGCTTTGGGAAAGAGAGCAGCAGATCATCCGGAGCCATCATGAACGCTATGACGGTAATGGATACCCCGATGGATTGAAGGGCATGCAAATCCCTTTTCTGGCCAGAATCCTGTCTGTCGCGGATGTTTATGACGCCTTGGCGTCCGACCGCACCTACCGCGCCAAAATGGTCGAATCCCAGATTCTGGAAATTATCCAAAACGGGAAAGGCAGCTTTTTTGATCCGGATATTGTGGATATTTTTGTGAAAGCATATCGGGAAGGGAAAATTCAGGAAGCACTTCCCTGCGGTCACTGCTCGCACAATCCATCCTAATGCTCCGGCAAGCTTAAAGCAGATAACGCTTTATCACGATAGTTTGCGGCAATATACCACCAGGCTCTTCCCCAATACAGGGTTCAGCAGCCGATCCAGAAATCGTGTCATCCGTGGTTTTTTCATGATATCCCAGGTCAGCAGCCGCTGATACATATTCACCAAAACCACATCTCCGCGATTATGTCCTACGAGACATTTCAGCCACCAGTACGGCGCGTGCAGGCTGTGTGCATAATGGATGAAACGTTTTTGCACACCTCCGGCGTTCAGCAGTCGGATCAAACGCCGTCTATGGTAAATACGGATGTGGCCGCCAGGCGTCTGATGGTAAGCATTTGACAACAGCCAGCAGATTCTTTCCGGAAAATACCGGGGCACACTGACCACAAGCATTCCACCGGGCTTCAAAACCCGGACGATTTCAGTAACTGCGCTGTTGTCTTCCGGAATATGCTCCAGAACCTCGGAACATATCACTAGATCGAAGCGATTATCCGCAAACGGCAGACGGGTAATATCCGCTGCTGAAAGCATCCATGCACCGCCGCCATGCGCCCCCAGGCGATCATGAAACAACAGACGGTTCCGGGCTTCCAGAATATCGTTTCTGCTGACATCCGCGCCGATCACCGAAACATGAGGCTGTTCATAGGCTGCCGCAGTATGTCGGCCGCTTCCGCAACCAATATCCAGAACATGGGCGCCTGGCTTCAGGGACAGTTTATTGAAATCAACGGTAATCATCCATCGCCTCTCGGTATGCATCCACCGTTTTCTCAGCCGCCCGTTTCCAGGTGAAATGCTGCTGTACGCGTTCATACCCAGCCTGCCCCAGACGATTTGCCTTGTCCGGATTATCCAGTAAATCCGAAATGGCGTAACCTAGGGCTTCCGGATTTTCAGGAGGCACCAGAATTCCAGCATTTCCCACCACTTCCGGCAACGCACCGCCGGTCGTACTGATAACCGGTACGGCGCAGGCCATGGCTTCGCCTGCCGGCAGACCAAACCCTTCATATACTGATGGCACTACGGCGATCGAAGCTCTGGCATACTGACGGACAAACTCTTCATGGCTGATCCGGCCGGTAAACGTAATCAACCGGCCGATACCCAGCCGGGCTATCAGGCGGACGACTGCACCGTTTTTTTTAGGCGAACCCACAACAACCAGTCTGATTTTTCTGGTTTTAGACAGATCAGCCACCGCCTGCAGCAGATAGCGCAGTCCCTTGAGCGGCATATCGGCGCTGTTGGTAACCATAATCCGGTTTTTCTCCCGAGAGATTTCCGGGATGGGATAAAACAACCGGGTATCGATGCCGTTGGGAACAATTCGAAACCTGTTGCGCGGAATATTGAAATCTGTGCTGATATCATCCCGCGCACAGGCGGAAACAGTGATGATATGCGACAAAGATCGGGAAACCCGTTTCTGCATTCCGATAAACGAATACCATCTCAGATATTTGAATTTTTTCCAGGCCGACGTCTCTGAGCGCACAGCAATGCTGCGGTCTATGGTGATGGGATGGTGAATGGTAGCAACGACCGGAATATGCCTTCCGATAGGCCACAGCCCGTAAGACAGGCTCTGATTGTCATGGATGATATCATAATGGCGCCATCTGTCCTGCAGAAAGCGCCATGCCCGAATGCCGAACGTGAAAGGCTCCGGAAACCCCATGGTTGAAACTCCCAGCCATTCCATCAGATTGACAGGATCGGACAGCTCTTTCAGAGACGGGGTTCTGAAGAGATCATTCGGATTGTACAGATCCAGGCAGGGAAGCTGATGCACCGGGATATCCGGCTCAAGCTGCATCTGCGGCGGACCGGATACGATATCCACGTGATGTCCCAGATCACGCAGGGCGCGGCTGATATTGCGGACATACACACCCTGCCCTCCGCAATGGGGATTGCTGCGATAACTCAGCAGGCATATTCTTAAAGGCATTTGAGACTTAACACTCATATAAATTGACTCCGATCTTCGCCACTTAATTTACAATATCAATCGCTGTTTCCGTGGTTGCTCCGAAGGCAGTATCTCTCAACCACTTCCTGAATCGATTGAAAATACCATGCACCTTTTCCAAACACAAGCGGCAATGGGAATGTCATGGCATCTCCAGGCCGCACTTTAAATGTTGATGTCTTCGTAAAAAATCGAATTTCGGACGACTTCGTAAAATGTTCGCAGGCAAGGCGTGCAAATCCACAAGGAATGAAACGTACTTGTTGTACGCTGCAATGACGAAGGATGCAGCGCAACGCAGCGTGCGGACTTTTTTCGAAGCCGTCAAATGTTGACAGTACCGATTTCACTGGTTACAGTCTGAAAACCTCACAAAAGTCGAAATACTAATATCACCACCATTTCAGAAGGAATGAAATGAAAGATTTTTTCAAGGTCGCCACCATCGAACAGGTCATGAGCCTGCGGAATAGATTTCCTGTGCTGAAACGAACCACGGTGCCACTGTCAGAGGCTTGCGGGCGGATTCTGAGTGAATCCATTGCCGCACCGGAAAACCTGCCGGGCTTCAGACGCGCCACCATGGACGGATATGCGGTTCGGGCGGCTTCCACATTCGGTGCCAGCGAAAGCAATCCTGCGTATCTGACAATTGCAGGTACATCCCGAATGGGAGAATCTCCGGATTTTTCCATCGGAAATGGTGAAGCCGCCAGAATCTCCACTGGCGCCATGCTGCCGGACGGCGCGGACTGTGTGGTTATGGTCGAGCATACGGAAGCCATGGATGCGACAACCCTGGAAATATACAAAAGCGCTGCACCCGGACAGTACGTTATCGAACCGGCGGAAGATTTCGCCAAGGGCGATATCATTCTTTCTGAAGGTAAACGGCTCAGAGCGCAGGAAATTGGCCTTCTGGCGGCATTCGGCAGAGAAAACGTACCGGTTTTCGGCCGGCCTGTCATCGCCGTTATTTCAACCGGAGATGAACTGGTGCCGATGATGGAACCCCCCGGCCCTGGAAAAATCCGGGACATCAACACCCATACACTGGCGGCGCTGATTCAGGAATGCGGTGCGGAGCCGGTTTCCTACGGCATTGTTCCTGATAACCGGAAAAGTCTGGCGCGGATACTGGAAGCTGCTGTGGAAGCATCAGACATGGTTCTGCTTTCAGGAGGAAGTTCTGTCGGCGTTCGAGATATCGCCATAGATGCACTGTCCAATCTGCCGGAAACCGATATTCTGATCCACGGCATTTCCATTAGTCCGGGGAAACCCGCCATTCTGGCCACATCCCGACAAAAAGCCATATGGGGGCTTCCAGGACATGTGACTTCAACCATGATCGTGTTTCTCAAGGTGGTCAAACCCTTTATTCATCATATTTCCGGAGCTGCGGACATGCTGTTTCAGACATCCGTACGTTCCGCCCGCCTTTCCCGGAACGTGGCTTCGGCACAAGGCCGGGTAGATTATATCCGCGTCAAGCTGAGAGAAACGGAAGACGGACTGGTGGCGGATCCCATTCTGGGTAAATCCGGCCTGATCAACACCATGGTGAAGGCAGACGGCCTTGTGGAAATAGGACTGAATGTTGAGGGTCTGAACCAGGGAGCTGCTGTCGAAGTCGAACTGCTCACGTAAGGAGATATGCCATGTCCCATTCGCGCAATGTGTATCTGGATATGAAAACCCTGGAAGAGGCTCGCGCCATTTTGTTTTCGACGTTTAAATCTGCGGGAATGCCGGCCTCTGAAACACTGCCGGTTTCTGATGCCATCGGAAGGGTGCTGGCGGAGGCTGTGACAGCGCGGCTGTCTTCCCCCAGCTTTCACGCCGCGGCCATGGACGGCTTTGCGGTTCTGGCCGAAACCACTTTCGGCGTCAGCGAATCCAGGCCCCAAAAGCTCATTTTGGGGCAAGACGCCTTTGCAGTCAATACCGGCCATGTGCTGCCGGAAAATACCGATGCCGTAATCATGATTGAACATGTTCACGCGGTCGGTGATGGTCTGATACAGATCGAGGCGCCGGTTTTTCCATGGCAGAACGTACGCAGAATGGGAGAAGACATTGTGGCGACCGAACTTTTGTTCCCGCAAAACCACAAGATAACCCCATACAGCATCGGCGCGCTGATTTCCGGAGGCGTGTTATCGGTCAAAGTCCGCAAAAAACCCCATGTGCTGATTATTCCCACAGGCTCTGAGCTGGTGGACTGCCGCACGACGCCCATCGAATCCCTGAAGCCGGGTCAGGTGCTGGAATCCAACGCCACAGTCCTATCCGCGCTGGTGGAAGCATGGGGCGGCCGCCCTCAGCGCGGCGATATGATCCGGGATGATCTGAAAACCCTCACGGATGCTTTGCAAAACGCCTGTGAAGGAGATGCAGATATCGTTCTGACCGTCGGCGGATCTTCCGCAGGTTCGGAGGATTTCAGCCGGGCGGCTATTCAGGAGCTTGGAGAGGTGCTGGTTCACGGCGTTACCATGATGCCGGGCAAACCTGTTATTATGGGGGTTATCCACAACAAGCCTGTTTTCGGTATTCCAGGATATCCGGTATCCGCCATCGTCGCCTTTGAACAACTCGCAGGACCTCTGATCGCCATGATGCTGGGGCAGCCGGAACCTCAGCGGCCCGTAGCAACGGTCGAACCCATCCGGAAAATTCCTTCGAAAGCCGGTCTGGAAGAGTTCCTTCGGGTGCAACTGGGCAATGTCAATGGGCGGATTGTCGCAATTCCACTGCCCCGCGGCGCGGGATGTATCACCACCCTGACGAAGGCGGACGGCATTATCCGCATTCCCCGCCACAGCGAAGGCATCATGGAAAACGAGCCGGTGCAGGCAGAACTGCTGCGTCCCCTGTCTTCTATCAACAACACCGTTGTCGTGGTCGGCAGCCATGACAATACGCTGGATGTGTTGTCGGATATGATCAGCGCCCGCTACCCCGGTATGGTGTTGTCATCGAGCCATGTGGGCAGTATGGGGGGATTGATGGCCATCAGAAAAGGGGTGTGCCATATAGCCGGATCGCATCTGCTCAATACCGAAGACGGCTCATATAATCTTTCCTACATCCGGAAATTTCTGCCCGATACGCCGGTCAAACGGGTGCAACTTGTATTCAGGGATCAGGGGCTGATGGTGGCTTCCGGAAATCCGAAACACATTCAGGGCATCGAGGATCTGTCTCGAAAAGATATTCGCTTCATCAACCGCCAGACGGGTTCCGGCACCCGTATTCTTCTGGATTACCGGCTGAATCAGTTGCATATGAATTCTGAAGATATCGCAGGCTATGACACGGATGAATTCACGCATATGGCTGTAGCCGCCGCCGTTCTGAGCGGAACCGCAGATGCAGGACTGGGCATTTCTGCTGCCGCCGGAGCGCTGAATCTGGATTTTATCCCTGTAGTTACCGAACAATATGATCTGATTATTCCCGAAATATTTTTTGAAACCGAAAACATTCAGCGTCTGCTGAATGTCATCCGCTCAGACATGTTCAAGGAAAAAGTCAACCGGCTGGGCGGATATCACACGGAAAGAACCGGTGAGGTTCTTGAATCTTAAACCCAAAAAGGAGAGAAGCGCCATGATTGGAGAGCGATTGTGTCACGCAATGAACGAACAGATTAAAAACGAACTGGAGTCCTATTACATCTACCTGTCCATGACCGGCTGGCTGCACGCCAGAAATCTGGACGGCATGGCCCACTGGATGCGCTGTCAGGCTCATGAGGAAATGATTCACGCCATGAAATTCTTTGACCATATTCATGACAGGGGCGGAAAAGTCGTACTGCTGAATCTGAATCAATTGAAAACAGACTGGACATCTCCCCTGGAAATCTGGGAAGACACCCTGCATCACGAACAGTTCATATCCGGCAAAATCAATGATCTGACCACGATCGCCCGTGAGGAAAAAGACTACACATCAGAGCCGATGCTGGCGTGGTTTTCAAAAGAGCAACTGGAAGAAGAAGCCACCGCCAGCAAAATGCTGGAACAAATCAGAATGATCGAAAGCAACCAGACCGGCATTCTGCTTCTGGACCGTGAACTTGGCGCCAGGGTATTTCCGGCGGGATCTCCTCTGGATCCTTTGGCCTACAATGTTCCGGCCTGAAACCCAAAGGGGGGCAAACCGGTGCGTCGCCGGAGACATCTCCCCTTCTTTCCTGCCAGCCGCCGCTGTGGTTTAAGGTATCCGCATCCACGCAAGGAGCAGCATACCCAGAACAGCGGCGAGCGACAGATGCTGAATCAGCGAAGATGGCCGTCTGACGGTGAATATCTCAAACAAACAGCCTGAAGCAATACCGCCGGCAAACCCGAAAAGATGAGCGATAATGTCGGTATGCGCGCCGGCGCTGAAGAGCCCCAGCAGACAGACGCCACCTCCCAGCGGAAGCCATGCCCTGAACCGCTGGGAGGCATCCCGGATTTTTCTGAAAAACTGATGCGCAACCAGAATGCCCACAGCACCGAATACCGCTGTAGAAGCACCAACAGACACATGTCCGCTGTGATAAAGGAGCGCCGTGAAGTAATTTCCAAAGGCGCCTGACAAGACAACTGAAAGCAGCCCCATTCCAAATCCCTGAATGCCGCACACAGGGGTGACAAAAATCACGATTCCCGCCACATTACCGATTAAATGGACAGACCCTGAATGAATCATCAATGCCGTGACCACACGGTAAAGTTCACCATGACAGACGGCGTCGGCAGAAAGACCGAATTTTTCGATATATCCGCCAATGCCGCCATTGCGGATCATGGCAATATGGCAGACCAGTATCACCAGCGCCGGCCACAGCCCGCCGGAATTATCATACCAGCTTTCAGCAGCGTCTGTACTTTCTTTCCTGCCGAAGTCCGATTCCAGATAATAGGTTCGGATTTCTGAAAGCGCTTTTTCGTAATCGTTCTGCCAGACCAGGATTGTCCATCGCAATTCATCCTCTCTGGACACATGGCAGACGATTCCCGCGGAGGCCAGCACCAGAATGCAGATATTGGCTTCTTCTTCAGAAAGATTGGTCAGAAGCTCGATCACACAGTTCACTCTAACGGCTACATACCTCAACAACTTTGTAAAAAGTTTGCAGGTTGCTATGAAGCATATTCCAGTTCCTTCATCATGGCGATTTCATCGCAGTCCGGAAACTTGACGCAAGTCAGGCAGCCGCCCCAAATCTTAAGAGGAAGCCGGGATCGGTCAATACGGACAAACCCCAGTCGCTGGAAAAAATTGGGCCGGTATGTCAACGTGAATAGATGGATAATGCGGTACTCCCGCGCCTCGGCAATGGCGAAATTGGTCAGTTCGGAACCGATACCCTTGTTCAATTGTTCAGGCAAGACCGCCAGAGACCTGATTTCCGCCAGGTCTTCCCAGCAGAACTGAAGCGCGCAGCAGGCAATTACCTGATCATCTTCCGGACGGACATACACGGAAAAATCTCTCAAGTGGTCATAAAGTTCGGTCAGCGGCCTGGGCAGCAAATCTCCCTTGTCGCCATAATGCTGCAGCAGACCGTGAATCGCCTTGATATCTTTCAACATGGCTTTTCGTATCATAATTTTTTCCTGATTATCATTTTTTATTTGATTTTTTCCGTTATCCAGCCTTTCAGGATGATCCCTTCGAACGGCTTTCAGAGCGCAATTTTTTCCAGTACGCCATCCGCTGCTGGACGGTCTTTTCGTAGCCGCGATCCGACGGGTGATAAAAATGCCGTTCTTTCAACGCTTCCGGCAGATAATCCTGCGGGACAAATGCATCCTGAAAATCATGAGCGTACTGATAGCCGTCTCCATATCCCAGCTCTTTCATCAGACGGGTGGGCGCATTTCGGATATGAAACGGCACCGGAAGCGCTCCGGATTCTTTCGCGGTCCGCAGCGCTTTTCCCAGCGCCACATAAACACTGTTGCTTTTGGGGGCAGTCGCCAGATAGACGACCGCCTGCGCCAGCGCCAGTTCACCCTCAGGGCTTCCCAGCATCCGGAAGGCTTCTGTGGCCCGTAAAGCGATATCGAGGGCGTAGGGGTCCGCATTGCCGATATCTTCCGACGCAAACCGGATCATGCGTCTTGCCACATACAGCGGATCCTCGCCCGACGCCAGCATCCGCGCCAGCCAGTACAGCGCTGCATCCGGATCGCTGCCCCTTAAACTCTTGTGCAGCGCCGAGATCAGATTATAGTGTTCTTCTCCGGATTTGTCGTAGAGCAGGGCTTTTTTCTGCGCGGCTTTTTCAATATCGCTTGCCGTGATTTCACGGGATTCAGGAGCGTCTGCCGCCGCAATTTCAGACATTACCAGAGATGCCGCGGTTTCAAGGCTGTTGAGAGCGCTTCGGGCGTCGCCATCCGCCATCTGAACCAGAGCCGCCACCGCATCGGAAGCAATGGTCAGCGCGGTTTTCCCCAGCCCTCGTTCCGTATCACTCAGGGCATTGCGGATAATGGATTCAAGGGCTTCCGCCGACAGCATCTTCAGTACGATCACCCGACAGCGGGACATCAGCGCCGGAATGACTTCGAACGACGGATTTTCGGTTGTGGCGCCGATCAGCGTAATCAGCCCGCTTTCCACATGCGGCAGAAAGGCATCCTGCTGCGATTTATTGAACCGGTGAATTTCATCCACAAACAGAATGGTTCTTTTACGATAAAGCCGCTGCTGATCGGATGCAATTCCGATAACCGCCCGAATATCCTTGACGCCGGAAAGCACCGCGGAAAAGTGTACAAAATGACATTTGGTTTCACGGGCGACAATCCGGGCGAGCGTGGTTTTACCGCATCCGGGTGGTCCCCAGAGAATCATGGAAAATATGCGATCGCTGGAAATGGCGTGACGTAGCGGCGTCCCCTCTCCCACCACTTCCGGCTGCCCTCGAAACTCGTCGAGCGTCTTAGGACGCATGCGTTCGGCCAGAGGATGCGACGCTTCAGCGGTGATCTGCGCCTGAAAATCGAAAATATCTGTCATGATCTGTTATGGATTTCTGTTGCCGCGTTCCCGGAACATCATGCGGATGGGCGTATGATGCAATCCAAACGCCATTCGTATCTGATTGATCAGATAGCGCTCATATGAAAAATGAACGCCTTCGGGAGCGTTGACAAAAGCCACAAACGCCGGCGGTTTAACGGAAACCTGGGCGGCGTAATAAAATCTGAGGCGTTTGCCTTTGTATATCGGCGGCTCTTTATCCTGCGTTACCTGTTCGATAAGCCTGTTCAATGGTCCTGTCCCGATACGGGTGGCATACTGAGCATAGACGGCATCCACCTGACCGAAAATGGAGGCCACCCGCAGCCCGGTGCGCGCGGAAATGGTGATAGCCGGCGCAAAATTCAGAAACTTGGCGTTGTATCTCAGATCATCCAGATATCGCTTGACGTTTTTTTTCTCTTTATCCACCACATCCCATTTATTGAGAAGCAAAATACAGCCGCAGCCCTTTTCAAACGCGTACCCGGCCACATGAATGTCCTGCTCGGTGATGCCTTCTTCAGCATCCAGAACGATCAGCGCCACATCACAGCGATCCATGCTCTTGAGGGATTTAATGATTGAAAATTTTTCAATTTTTTCATCCACCTTTGACTTGCGGCGGATTCCCGCCGTATCTATCAAAAGATAAGATTTGTCTTCCCGATGACATACGGTATCTATCGCATCCCGGGTGGTGCCGGGAATATCACTTACCAGTAGCCTGTCTTCCCCCAGGAGACGATTGATCAGAGACGATTTGCCCACATTGGGCCTTCCGACCACCGCGATCTTGATGCGCTCGGGGGTCGCCTGAAGCGCCTCCTGCCGGGAATCCTCCGGAAAAATACGTATCAGCGCATCCAGAAAATCCGGCACCCCGTAATTATGTTCCGCGGACAGCGAAAAAAGCGTGTCGATACCCAGGGCATAAAACTCGAAAAGATGGCCTTCACGCTCCAGGCCGTCGATTTTATTCACCACATACAGTACCGGTTGGGATACAGACCGCAGCAGATCCAGAATGTCCCTGTCATACGGGGAAAGTCCGGATTTACCGTCCATCACCATAACAATGACGGCGGCGTCCTGTACGGCCTGAAGCACTTGAGCACGGACCAGCGGAGAAAACATATCTGCATCGCCGGCCTGAAAACCGCCGGTATCCACGACGGAAAACGCCACATCTTCCCATACGGCGTCGCCATAATGGCGATCCCTTGTAACACCGGGATGGTTATCCACCAGGGCATTCTGGGTCCGGGTGATACGATTGAACAGCGTCGATTTGCCGACATTAGGTCTTCCCACAAGCGCTACAACAGGTTTCATATTTGTTTTCCAGATAATATTGATGCCTTCTTAACAAGTCGAATTTCGGATGACTTCGTAAAATATTCGCAGGCAAGGCGCGCAAATCCGCAAGGAATGAAGCGTACTTAACCCCTTCAGAAGCTTTTGAGTTTAATTAATTTTCGTCTTCCTTGCAATGATTAAAACGATATGATACGAAGCCATATCACCTCAACGATAAGAGGCGTCATATGAAACCGGATACCCCCATCGCCATTTCGCGGCAGCAGTTTGAGGATGCTGCTGCACGGATTGCCCCGCTCGTTCTCCGCACACCGCTGGTGCATTCCCCAACACTCAGCCGGATGTTTGACAGCGATATTTATCTCAAACTGGAAAATCTCCAAAAAACGGGTTCATTCAAGATACGCGGAGCGTCTTACAAGATATTGACCCGATTGAAACGTATTACCGGCGGCGTCGTAGCGGCCTCGGCGGGTAACCACGCCCAGGGGGTGGCGCTGGCGGCATCCAGAGCGGGGATCGAGTCCACCATCGTCATGCCGGAATGGACATCCATTTCCAAGCAGGAAGCCACCCGAAGCTATGGCGGCCAGATTGTGCTTCACGGGAAAAGTGTCGGAGAAAGCCTCGAAAAGGCCATGGAAATCGCCGCTCAGGGAAAAACCCTCATCCATCCTTACGACGATCTCGATATCATTATCGGTCAGGGAACGCTGGGTCTCGAAATTCTGGAAGATCTGCCGGAAGCGCAGATGATCATAGCACCGGTCGGCGGCGGCGGTCTGATATCCGGGCTTGCCCTGGCAGCCGCGGCCGTGGGTTCTATCGCCCGGATCATCGGCGTACAAACCGTGGTATGCCCGTCCGCCGCCAATGCCCTTCGCCGGGGAAAAATCAAAACCGTTCATGCGCGCCCCAGCATTGCCGATGGTATCAACGTCCGACAGGTCGGAAAACTTAACTTTAAAATCATGCAGGCGCTGGTGCAACACATTGCACTGGTGGATGAAACCAGTATCGCCAGCGCTATTTTGCTGCTTCTGGAACGAAAAAAAATTCTGGCTGAAGGCGCAGGCGCCGTTCCGCTGGCAGGTATTCTCGGCGGCGCTGTCTCCATACCCAAAAACAGCAAGGTGGTGCTCGTTATCAGTGGCGGCAATCTGGACAGCCCGCTTTTAGGCAGAATTCTGCATCACGGCATGTTAATCAACGGGCGTATCATGCGAATACAGATGCAACTGGATGATACCCCCGGCGCGCTGGCCAGGCTGCTGTCTCTGGTCGCTAAACATAAAGCCAATGTTCTTCATATATCCCATGACCGCAACGTCACTCACATACCGTTTTTTGTCACCAGTGTTTCCCTGGAACTCGAAACCCGCGGTGCGTCTCATATCCAGGAACTGTTTGAGGAGATTCAAAAAGCCGGATACGCCATATACGGACGCCATCACACGGATGATCTGCTGCCTTCCAGCACAGACTGAACCGCTTTGGCCACAGATTCATACCGCACATATTCCGTGTTGAAGACCAGATCGTAATTAAGAGGAGCCGTAATGTCCGCATCGAAACAATTCCGGACAAATGCCCTGCGCTTGGCCTCTTGGGCGGCCACCCGTTTTCTGGCCTCATCTTCCGGAATCTTCAGAAGACGGGAAATATTCTGAACCCGAAGTTCCTGCGGCGCCACAATCCGAATGCTGAGCCGTTCTTCCGGCGGAAGAATGAAATTGGCGCCTCGACCCGCAATGACGGATTTACCGTGCTCACCGATGATACGAATAATTTTTATGAATTGTTCCACATACAGATCCGGCCACAGATAACGCCGGTTAGCCAGCGATGCGACCCAGTCCTCAACGTCTGACAAACGCTCTTTTTCGATGCCATCCAGCATGGAGACATCGATATCGGCGCTTTCTGCAAGTTCCTGGATGATATCCCGCTGGAACAGATGATATCCCAGAGCATCGGCAATGCCTCTGGCGACCACCCGGCCACCGCTGCCAGGCTCCGACGTCACTGTTACCACCGTAACGCCGGAAGCCCCGGTCATTCTGGAGTTATCCCCCCATTTTTCCGTCAATGCCTGGATGAACTTATTGAATGAATTGTCTTGAGTATCCATATATCGTGCATCCTTTCAGGTGAGCCATCATTCTATCTCCAATTATGATTACAATTATTTCACGGCGTGACAAGAAAAATCATCCACCGCCAGGATTTTCAAATGTACCGGCGTCGATATTTTTCTGTTTTACGCCAAGCGATCATGATATAATGATTTCATTATCAGCCTGTCACAGCGGAATCCGACATGACCGAAAACGATCTGGCTCAACTTCATATCGACAAATCACAATTTTCCGAAAAATCTTCGCTAAAAAAGCGCTGTGGATGGTTGCTGTTTCTGATGATGGCTATTGCCTGCACCGGATATCTGTATCGCAGGGGGCTGCTGACACCCGCCATTGAGGTGCAGATAGCCTCTGTTCAGAGGATATTTCCTTCTCAGACATTTACCGTGCTGAACGCCAGCGGCTATGTGGTGGCACAGAGAAAGGCTGCGGTTGCCGCCAAGATTACAGGGCGGCTGATCTATCTGGCGGTCGAGGAAGGAAGCCACGTCAGAAAGGGAGAAGTTATCGCCCGGCTTGAAAATGAAGACACGACAGCGGCAAAGCATGAAGCTGAAGCCGCACTTGCTGCAGCAAGGCACAGACTGGAACAGGCGGTCGCCGAACTGGACGATGCAACCCTTGCCTACCACCGCAGTCAGAAACTGGCCGCAGATGGTTATATCGCCCTTTCTGAACTGGATTCAGCCACGGCCCGGTTTCGCCGCGCCCGCGCCGGGGTTGAGGTGGGCCGGTCTGATATGGCAAATAGCAAAGCAGCGCTGGACGCCGCCGACGTCGCTCTGGGATATTCTTACATCAGAGCGCCTTTTGACGCGGTGGTTCTAACCAAGAACGCCGACATCGGCGATATCGTCACGCCGCTTGGGGCTGCCGCCAACGCCAAAGCCGCGGTGGTAAATCTGGCGGATATGAGATCGCTCCAGGTCGAAGTGGACGTGTCGGAATCCAATATCGAGAAAGTCCATCAGGGGCAGCCCTGTGAAATCTATCTGGACGCCTTGCCGGATGAACGTATGTCAGGAAGGGTTCATATGATCGTACCAACAGCGGATCGCACCAAGGCTTCCATCATGGTGAAAATAGCCTTCAAACACCTCAATCCGGCGATTCTCCCGGAAATGAGCGCCAAAGTGGCGTTTTTATCCCACGCGGTACAGGAAAATGAAAAACAGCCTGTGACGGCTGTGCCGGATGCGGCTGTTTTACACCGCGACGGACGAACCTGGGTTTACAAAATCACAGGCAATCGGGCTATCGCTGTGCCGATTCATACTGGAAGACGGCTGAACGGGCTGGATGAAATTCTTTCCGGCCCCACCGCCGGCGATAAGGTGGTGATGAGTCCCGGCTCCCGAATCCGTAGCGGCGATGTCATCAAAATCGCTCCGTAATGTCATGAATGTCATTGAAATCAACGATATCGTCAAGTCCTACCGCCGGGGAAACCAGCGCATCCGGGTGCTGGAGCATATTTCGCTGACCATAGCAAACGGTGAATTTTTATCCCTGATGGGCCCATCCGGATCCGGGAAAAGCACTCTGCTCAATTTGATTGCAGGTCTGGATCAGGTGGATTCCGGCAGTATCCGGATCGGCGGTACGGAAATTTCAACCCTTTCCGAAACAGGGCTGGCTGCCTGGCGCGCAGGGCGTGTCGGGTTTATCTTCCAGTTTTACAATCTCATTCCTGTTTTAACGGCCTATGAAAATATTGAGCTTCCCCTGATGCTGACCGGTCTTTCGAAAAAAGCCAGACATGCCCATGTCATCACTGCGCTGTCACTGGTCAGTCTTCAAGACAGGATGGATCACTATCCGCGTCAGCTATCCGGCGGGCAGCAGCAGCGGGTCGCCATCGCCCGCGCCGTGGTCACGGATCCCACCATTCTGGTGGCGGATGAACCCACGGGTGATCTGGACAGACGATCGGCGGAGGACGTTCTTGAACTGATGGACCAGCTTTGCACTCAACTGGGAAAGACCATCGTCATGGTCACCCATGATCCGCGCGCAGCCGGCAGAGCCCATACACTCAAATATCTGGAGAAAGGCGTTTTATCCGATGCGCCTCAAGTTGCTGTTTCGGAATGTCTTCAGGCATAAGCTGAGAGCATTTCTAACCATTGTGGGTATTGGTGTGGCCATCCTGGCCTTCGGGATGCTGCGAACCGTCATCAGCGCCTGGTATGCAGGGGTAAACGCCTCTTCGTCCAGCAGGCTGGTTACCCGCAACGCCACTTCCCTGATATTTCCACTGCCGATTTCATATCTGGAGAAAATCCGCGAAGTCAACGGCGTGCGCGAGGTATCCTACAGCAACTGGTTCGGCGGTATTTACATTGATGCAAAAAATTTTTTCGTTAATTTTGCCGTGGAACCACGTTCCTATTTCGATCTTTATCCGGAATTCGTGCTGCCGGAAGCCCAGTCCACCGCTTTTTTCCGCGATCGAAAAGCCTGTGTGGCCGGCCGAAAACTGGCCAAACGCTTCGGGTGGTCTGTTGGCGATATCATTACCTTGAAAGGAACCATTTACCCCGGTAATTGGGATTTTGTCTTACGGGGCATCTATCATGGCAAAAACGCTGCCACAGATGAAAATCAGTTTTTCTTTCACTGGAGTTATCTCAACGAAAGCCTTAAAAAAAACGATCCCCGCAGGGCGGATCATGTCGGAGTTTATGTCATTGATCTGAAACATCCGGATATGGCCGCGGATGTTTCAGAAGCTGTGGATACGCTCTTCAGGAATTCATACGCCGAAACCCTCACGGAAACCGAAAAGGCATTTCAGATGAGCTTTGTCTCCATGACTGAGGCAATTCTGACCGTCATTCAAATAGTATCCTATGTCATTATCGTGATCATTATGGCGGTGGTCGCTAATACGATGGCCATGTCCGTACGCGAACGCATGGGCGAATTCGCGGTTTTCAAGACACTGGGCTTTGGCGGAAGCTACCTGTCCATCCTGATTCTGGGCGAATCCATGGCCCTGTCCGGAATCGGAGGGCTCTTGGGAATCGTGTTCACCTTTCCGGCTGCCAGGGCTTTCGCAGAGGCGGTAGGGCAGTTTTTTCCCATATTTCATGTTTCGCTGGATACTATTTTTATGGATATCGGGGCGGCAACGGCCGTCGGCGCTGTCGCCGCCATGATTCCGATGTGGCGTGTGATTCATATCCGTATTGCCGATGGACTGGGGAGAACCGGGTAGATGAACCTGCTGTTCCATTACAGTCTGCGAAACCTGTTGACCCGACGACTGACCACCGCGCTGACCGCGCTGGGCATGGCGCTGGTGGTATTTGTATTCGCCGCTATCATCATGCTGGCGGACGGTCTCCAGAAAACCCTCTTGGATACGGGTTCATACGATAACGTCATCGTTATCCGGAAATCCTCGGTTTCAGAGGTCCAAAGCGGCATCGACCGTCAGCAGGCATCTGTTGTCGAGATCCAGCCGGAAATCGCTTTGAATCAAAACGGCGCGCTGCTGGTCGCAAAGGAAATCGTCGTTATGATCACGATGGAAAAGCGGGGAACCTTTAGCCGTTCCAATGTCGTCATCCGCGGTGTATCGGCGGCGTCTCTGGCCTTACGGCCCCAGATACACCTGATCGCCGGTAGATTTCCCAGTCCCGGTTCTTCCGAAATCATGATCGGCAAAAGCATCGTCAAAAACTTCAAAGGCACGGAACTCCAGGACAATCTGACCTTCGGCATGCGTTCCTGGCGGATTGTAGGCATATTCGACGCCGGTTCCACAGGATACAGTTCGGAAATCTGGGGAGACGTTTTTCAAATGATGTCCGCATTTCGAAGACCGGTGTACTCTTCCATACTCTTCAAACTTAGAAAACCCGAGGCGTTTAAAACCGTTCAGTCCCGAATCCAGAACGACCCCAGACTTACCCTCGAAGCCAAACGCGAAACGGTTTACTATAAAGAGCAATCCGAAACCATGGCGACATTCTTGAGAATTTTGGGGCTGTCTCTCACCATCATATTTTCTGTCGGCGCTATTGTCGGCGCCATGATCACCATGTATGCGGCTGTTGCCGCCCGAACCGTCGAAATCGGCGTCCTGCGTGCACTGGGGTTTCAACGGAGCGCAATACTGACAGCGTTTCTGCTGGAATCGCTGCTTCTGGGCGGCATCGGTGGATGCGCAGGTTTGTTTGTCGCGTCATTTCTTCAGTTTCTCACTGTATCCACCATGAATTTCCAGACTTTTTCGGAGCTGGCTTTCCGTTTCACCCTGACCCCCGGCATCGTCGTCAAGTCCCTCCTGTTTTCACAGATTATGGGTTTTGCCGGCGGTGTGCTCCCGGCGGTCAGAGCATCCCGAATGAACATTATTGCCGCCCTCAGAGAAGGGTAACAACTTTGACGGCTTCGTAAAAAGTCCGAATGCTGCGTTGCGCTGCACCCTTCGTTGTTGCGGCGTACCATAAGTACGTCTCACTCCTCAGGGTTTGCGCGTCTTGCCTGCGAACTTTTTACAAAGCCGTCCTCATTCGACTTTTTACGATGGCATCCACTTTATTAGACACACAGGTCTGCCCCAGCCGTTTCCATACCTGATATTGTCTTGACAGATCAGTCAAAATGATTAGATTTGTGACAAAACTTATATGTTTTATATATAACATCTTGATACTAAAATGAAAAATTCACAGGTCTTTAAAACTTATGGCCTCGTAAAAAGTCGTCAAAACTGATCAATTTTATAAACAAGGAGTCTTACACCGATGAAGATCAGACCCATGAATGACAATGTATTGGTATTACGGGTTGAAGAAGAACAAAAAACCGCTGGCGGCATTATCATCCCCGACACCGCCAAAAAAAAATCGCAGGAAGGAAAAGTGATTGCTGTCGGATCCGGCAAAAACGGCAAAAACGGCAAACGGATCCCCCTGGATGTCAAGGCTGAGGACAGAATTCTGTTCTCCAAATACGCCGGCACCGAAATCAAAATCAATGGCGTAGAACATGTATTCATGAAAGAATCTGATATATTGGCAATCATCTAATTACGTTATACCGGAGGACACAATACCATGCCCGCAAAAATGATCTGTTATGGCTCTGAAGCAAGAGAGCATATGTTAAAAGGCGTCAATGCACTGGCAAACGCCGTAAAAGTCACCCTTGGCCCCAAAGGCAGAAATGTTGTTCTGGCAAAATCTTTTGGATCACCCAATGTGACGAAGGACGGCGTTACTGTCGCTAAAGAAATCGATCTGGCCGACAAATACGAAAATATGGGCGCCCAGATGGTGAAGGTAGTCGCCAGCAAAACCAGCGATATCGCTGGAGACGGCACCACGACAGCAACCGTACTGGCCCAGTCTATCTACACCGAAGGCCAGAAACTCGTGGCGGCCGGCGCTAACCCAATGGCCATCAAACGAGGCATCGATCTGGGCGTGGCCGCGATTGTGGCCGAACTGAAAGCCATTTCAAAACCTACCAAAAACAAACTTGAAATCACCCAGGTCGGCGCCATATCGGCCAACAATGATGAAATGGTGGGTGAAATTATTTCCGAAGCCATGGAAAAAGTCGGCAAGGAAGGGGTTATCACCGTCGAGGAAGCCAAAGGCATGGAAACCACGCTGGATGTGGTGGAAGGCATGCAGTTTGACCGGGGATATATTTCCGCACATTTTGCCACCAACCGTGAAAAGATGGAAGTACTGCTCGAAGAACCGGTGATTCTTATCCATGAAAAGAAGATCAGCAGCCTCAAGGACATGGTGCCGCTGCTGGAAGAAACCGCACGCGCCAGAAGACCCCTTCTGGTTATTGCTGAAGATGTTGATGGAGAAGCATTGGCTGCACTGGTGTTGAACAAACTGCGGGGCACCCTGCAGGTGGCCGCCGTCAAGGCGCCCGGCTTCGGAGACCGGCGCAAAGCCCTGCTGGAAGATATCGCCATTCTGACCGGAACCCATGTGGTATCAGAAGACATGGGAATGAAACTGGAAAATGTCACCCTGAAAGACCTTGGAAAATGCAAAAGCGTCAAGATCGACAAAGATAACACCACCATCATTGACGGTGCGGGCAACCGTGCGGATATGGAAGGCAGAATCCGTCAGATTCGGGCGCAGATCGAAGAGTCCACTTCCGATTATGACCGCGAAAAACTCCAGGAACGTCTGGCCAAACTGGTCGGCGGTGTTGCCGTTATTCGTATCGGCGCTGCCACCGAAACAGAAATGAAGGAAAAGAAGGCGCGTGTGGAAGACGCCCTGAACGCCACCCGCGCGGCTGTTGAAGAAGGCGTGGTCCCTGGCGGCGGCGTCGCGCTGGTACGCTGCATTAAGGCGCTAGAAAACGTTGCCGTTAAAGGCGAGCAGAAAAGCGGTATCACCATTTTAAAGAGAGCGTTGCAAGAGCCGCTCCGTCAGATCGTCGAAAACGCAGGACTGGAAGGTTCTGTAATTCTGAACAAAGTCATGGAAGGCAGCAATGATTTTGGATTTAACGCCGCTACCGGTTCCTATGAAAATCTGATAGAAACCGGCGTCATCGATCCCACCAAAGTGGTGCGTTTTGCGCTTCAGAATGCAGCCTCTGTCGCGGGCATGATGCTGACCACCGAAGCCATGATTACGGAAAAGCCCCAGAAGGCGGAAACGCCGGCGCCGGGTGCTGGTATGGGCGATATGGGTGATGATATGTATTGATGAATTTGGAAAATGCGTCAGGAAATTTTACAAAGCGTAAAATTATCCTTTGACAGAACTTGCCTGGCACACTATCATCGGCACAAATACAGGCGTCGGTGATAGTGTGGTTTTAATCTCAAAACCCAATACCACCCTGCCCTTTTTTCACTTCCGTCTGCTTGCTTTCGTATGTTGCACGATTTTTGCTTTGCTCAGTTTCAAACTCGTCGTGTATCGCTATTTTCATAACCATAAAAGCAACAAGGAGGTAGATATGTATCAGACCATTCTGATTCCATTAGACGGCTCCACCCGGGCAGAAAGTATTCTTCCCCACGTGGAAGAAATGGCTGCTCGTTTTCAGGCCAAAGTGATTCTGCTTCAGGTTGTGGAGCCATTGTTTCAATTCATCAATCCCGCACTGTATGAAACGACTATCCAGACAGATGTCATTCAGGAAAGCATCCGTGATTACAAAACCAGACAGGAAGGCATCATCAATTATCTTGCCGACCATCAGGCGTCTTTTCAGAAAAAAGGGGTTACCGCAGTCACAATCGTTGAACAAGGGCCTATCGTTGAAACAATTATTTCCGTAGCTCAGCGTGAAAATGCAGATTTGATCGCGATTGCCAGTCATGGCCGCAGTGGGCTTTCCCGTGTTTTTTATGGAAGCGTGGCCGCCGGCATCATGCAGAAAATTGATCGCCCCATACTGATTGTCCGTGCCCGGGATGTCGGATGATATTGTATTTTTGCAAATTACCATAACTATCGACAGCGAGGCTTTTCATGTATCAGACCATACTGGTTCCCCTGGATGGTTCTCCCAGAGCGGAACAGATTCTCTCTCATGTTGAACAGATTGCAATTCAGTTCAAGTCCAAAGTCATTTTCATGCAGGTACTGGAACCAATTCAAGTTGTTACACCGTCACTGCTTCATGTCAGCAGCGCAGTAACGGACGCTGTCAAAGAAAGCCTTAAAAACTTCAATCGCAGATATAAAGACATTACTGAATATCTGACGGAATGCCAGAACAAATTCCGAGAAAAAGGCATTGATACCAGAAAATTTGTCGAACAGGGACCGGTTGTTGAAACCATCATTTCTGTGGCTCAGCGGGAAAAAGTGGATTTGATCACTATCGCCAGTCATGGCCGCAGCGGGCTTTCCCGCGTATTTTATGGAAGCGTGGCCGCCGGCGTCATGCAGAAAATTGATCGCCCCATATTGATTGTCCGCTCCAGAACAGACTGATATTTCTATACATCCCCTCTGGCGACCATCGATTTCCATGGAGCGCCGGAGGGCATGCTATCTGTAACCGTTCCAACTCTCAATCCTGAATTTCAATTTTTTTCCTGATTTAGCCTCCACAATGGTTTCGCACGAAACCCGATCTTCGCACTACAACTTCGTAATGCATATTCGCTTTATAACGCTCTTGTTTTTATCTTGATTTTTTTGGGGCAACCATATAGAAATTTTGAACGGTGTGCTCGCAAAATATAAACATTCAGAAAAACAATTTCACTATGTTATCGGTCGGAGATATACTAAGAGTATTATCTCTTCCCTGGTGTCTTGCGAAATGAATTTTCTGAAAGTCTATAGCATGATAGACAATTCTATAGAGAGGAGCTTTGTTTAAATGACTGAAATGGTGGATAAAATCAGAAACATAGCGCTTGTGGGTCATGGAAATTCCGGGAAAACTTCTCTGGCTGAGGTTATGCTGTATCAAACAGGCGTTATCAATCGTCTCGGCCGCGTTGAAGATGGTAACACATCCATGGATTTTGAACCTGAAGAGCTGAAACGCAACATCAGTATCAGCAGCGGCTTCAATCAGTTCAACTGGAAAAAACATTCCGTTACGCTGGTGGATACACCGGGAGATCAGAATTTTTTTACAGACACGAAATTTTGCATGCAGGCCGTAGATGGCGCCATCGTTCTGGTGGATGCAGTGGATGGCGTCAAGGTCCAGACCGATCAGGCCTGGGGCTTTGCAGAAAATCTGAATTTGCCGTGCATCATCCTGATCAACAAACTGGACAGAGAACGTGCTGATTTTCCCCGGGCGTTTCAGGATGCCGTTAGATCCTTTAACCCCAAGCCGGTCATGCTGCATCTGCCTATTGGCTCCGAATCCACTTTCAGGGGAATTGTCGATCTGATCGCCATGAAAGCCTATACCTATGATGCGAACGGAAAAGCAACGGCTATTGACATTCCATCGGATATGCAGTCCCAGGTTGAGGAAGAGCGGGAAAAGCTCGTCGAAAATATTGCCGAAGCAGATGATACACTTCTTGAACGATATCTGGAAGGTGAAAGTATCTCCGACGATGAACTCAAAAATGCGCTCAAAAAAGGGACTGTTTCTCGAATTTTTTCACCAGTGTTGTGCGCATCGGCCGTTAAAGCAGTCGGTATCGATCTCTTGATGGATTTTATTGTCAACTGTATGCCGTCTCCGGCAGATCGGCCGGCCAGAGTCGGCGTTGATCCGGTTACCGGCAATGAAATCGAACGAATGCCGGATGCCGAAGCCCCGTTTTCAGCTTTTGTGTTCAAGACGGTAGCAGATCCTTATGCAGGCAGACTCTCCATCTTCCGAATCGTTTCCGGCCAACTCGGCGCGGATGGTAATTTTTACAATGTCAACAAAGAGGCCCGTGAACGGTTTAATCAGCTTCTATCCATTGCCGGCAAAGAGCAGAAACCCGTCAAGGGAGCCGGACCCGGCGCTATTGTAGCAGTTGCCAAGCTGAAAGAGACCTTCACGGGAGACACCCTTTGTGATGAAACCAATAAAATCAAATTTTCCTTTCCCGAGCCACTGCCGACGCTGATTACTTTTGCCATTACCACCAAGGGATCCGGAGATGAGGATAAAATCTATATTTCCCTGACCAAAATGCTGGAGGAAGACCCGGCGCTGAAATTGGAACGCACTGCCGAAACCAAGGAAATCCTGCTTTCCGGAAGAGGTCAGGTGCACATTGAAGCCACCGTTGAAAAGCTGAAACGCAAATACAATGTCGAAGTGCATCTGAACACACCCAAAGTGCCATATCGGGAAACGATCAAGAAAAAAGTCCGGGTTCAGGGCAGACATAAGAAACAGTCCGGCGGACACGGCCAGTTCGGAGACTGCTGGATTCAGATGGAGCCTCTGCCCCGTGGCTCAGGATTTGAATTTGTAGATGCCATTGTCGGGGGCGCGATACCACGTTCTTATATTCCCGCGGTTGAAAAAGGCATTATCGAAGCCTGTCAGAAAGGCATTCTGGCAGGATATCCCTGTGTGGACTTCAGAGTCACTCTGGATGACGGATCGTATCATGCTGTGGATTCTTCTGAAATGGCCTTTAAAATCGCAGGCTCTCTGGCTTTCAAGAAAGCGGTTGCCGATGCCAAACCCGTGCTGCTGGAGCCCATACTGAATGTTGAAATTACCACACCGGAAGAGTTTATGGGCGATATCATGGGAGATCTCAACAGCCGCAGAGGCAGGGTGCTGGGAATGGATGCCGCGGGCAAATACCAGGTGATCAAAGCCAATGTGCCGATGGCCGAATTTCTGACCTACGCTCCGGATTTAACATCAATGACCGGTGGCAGAGGTGTTTACAGCATGTCGTTTTCCCATTATGATGAGGTGCCTGCACAAATTGCAGAGAAGTTGCTGGTGGAACTCAACAAAGACAAAGAGTAACGATGACGGCTTCATAAAAAGTCCGCAGGCTGCGCCAGCGCCGCATCCTTCGTCATTGCAGCGTACCAAAAGTACGCTTCATTCCTCAGGATTTGCGCGCCTTGCCTGCGAACATTTTACGAAGCCGTCTAAAAGTCCGCAGGCTGCGTTGCGCGGTATATGACAAGTATGCCGCGAAACGGCAACGGATTTAGTGCATCTCTACCTTGACTGCACAAGTCCACTTACTCTTTGCCCCCATCCATGTCTGCCTGAACCATCTGCAGAAGCACCTGAAAGATAGCTTCCACACCCCGGTTCACGGTTAACCGTCAAGATGCCGTTGTGCCTCTGAATAATTCCCGGAAGCACTGGAAGCCCCAGCCCCTGTCTTGTAAATTTGCTGGGGGAAAACGGATCGACATGCCATATTTCAAAATCACAAGAGAAGGAAGCACCTATCATGCCAAAATTTCAAAACGCCATGAGCATTTTTCAGCTTCTGGACAAATCCAACTGCAGGCTATGCGGTGAAAAAACCTGCATGGCCTTTGCCGGAGCCGTATTTACTGGCCGGCGCTCCTTGTCGGAATGCCCCAGACTGGATAGAAATATCATTGAAACATTTTCCGAGGTTCCTCAAGACCAGAGAGATACGGAACAAAACCCGGATGATTTTATAGAGCAGCTCAAAAATAAGATCAGGGATATTGATTTAAAAGCAGCAGCAACACGCACCGGCGGACGATACGAAAATGATCGCCTGATCATCAAGGTCATGGGGAAAGATTTCAGTGTTAATCCGGCAGGTGTGATTTCAACCGACATCCATGTCAATCACTGGATCACCGCCCCGTTTCTCAATTACGTGCTTCATGGGAGAGGTGTTGAACCCACCGGAAACTGGCTGTCGTTTCGGGAACTTGCCAACGGAAAAGAACGCTATCCGCTGTTTAAAAAGAGATGTGAGGAACAGATGAAACAGGTGGCGGATAACTACACTGAGTTCTTTGACGACATGGTGCACATTTTCAGCGGCAAACAGGTGGATCCCGTGTTTCAATCGGATATCTCCGTCATACTCTCTCCGCTGCCCAAAGTGCCCGTCATGGTGTGTTACTGGCTGCCTGAAGAAGGAATGCAATCCACCCTCAACGTATTTTTTGATCAAACCGCCGATCAAAATCTCGATATCGGATCGATTTTCAGTATAGGCGCCGGACTATCGCAGATGTTTACCCGACTGGCGCAACGGCATGGGGTGACCAGGGCTTCTGGCGCCGGTCATTGACAGGAAGTGATGGAAGTGGATGGACATATCAGCTTTACATTGCCCCATGACAAAAAAACACCAGGCAGGAGACGACGGATGTCTAAATTTCTATCGATATGCATCGTGGTTATCGGAATAATCATTGGGGCCGAAACGCTGGCCTCCATTTCAGAAGCATTTGATTATGAACATCCAGAACGTCTGAGCGCAGGGGAATGTTGGCGCCAGCTTCCGGATGGACGAATGGTCATCCGCAGCGGCGCTGAATGCCCTGAAGCATACTCACATACAGAAATAAGCCATCAAAGCGTTAAACCCACCTGGGGCAACGTGGGTACCCGTCGCCTGCCGACCGACAATGTTCCTTATGGCGGCAGTTATCGATGGGCGGTTCCTCCTGGCGCTGCCACGGAAAGATCGCAGAATCAGTACATATATGACTCCAGCGGAGAAAGATACGACTATCCGCGAGACATCGATGGACATCGATGGCATCACGGACGGTCCTTCCACCCGGAGCCAGCCATATTGCCGCCGGACCAGATAATTTTTCAGAAAATCTACAAAAACGCCTATCCCAGTCCCAGCGCTCCCCAGACTCATCGTTTGGAGCCCCGGGGAAAAACGCCTCTGGAAAAATGACGGATATGTCCTGAACTGTTACAAACTGCGCTTTTCATCAACCCTCTTCTCCCAGCAGGGAGAAGAGGAGTTAAAAAAAGTGTGCTGCTCTCAATTTACCGATCAATATCCGGCAGAAGATAATCCACAGAACCGATAATAGCGATAAAATCGGAAATGGAAGCGCCTCTGGCCATGATCGGCATAGCCTGAACGTTGGCAAAACCCGGCGTTCGGATACGCATTCGATAGGCGCTGCCGCCGCCGTCGCTGACCACATAATAGCCTTGGTCCCCGCGCGGGGATTCTGCAGCCGCGTAAATTTCCCCCTCGGGGATTTTAGGGCCGCGGGTTACATGAACAAAATGATGAATCAACGTCTCGATATCCTGAAGTGTGGATGCTTTGGGAGGAATACAGAACCGACAGTTTTCGCTTACATATGGACCCGCGGGCATGGTATCCGCCGCCTGCCGGATGATCCGGAGACTTTGCCGCATTTCTTCCACCCGCACCTGATATCGGGCATAACAATCGCCTTCAGCGGCTGTCGGAATATCGAAATCAAAATTCTGATATCCAGAGTAAGGGAATTTTTTACGCAGATCCCACGCCAGACCACAGGCGCGCAGCACCGGGCCGCTGATACCCCAGTCCATGGCGTCTGAAAGAGAAATACGGCCGATTCCCTGTGTACGTGCCATAAATATGGGATTTCGGGTTGTCAGCGCCTCATATTCCTTCAGACGCTCCGGGAAAATCCGGATAAACGCATCCACGGCTTCTTTCCATCCATCCGGCAGATCGGCCGCCACGCCGCCGATACGGAACCATGACGGGTGAAGTCTTCCGCCTGTGATCAGTTCAACAATATCCATGATCTGTTCACGTTCCCGGAAGGTGTAAAAATTAGGCGTCATGGCGCCTAAATCATGGGCAAATGTGGCAAACCAGATCAGATGATTGTTCAGTCTGAAAAATTCACTCAGCATCACCCGGATATACTGAGCGCGTTCCGGCGCCTGAATACCGGCAAGCTGTTCTATCGCCATCAGATAGGAAAGATTGTTGGCCGTCCCGTTCATATAGTCCACCCGGTCCGTATAAGGAATGAACTGATGCCAGGACTGGCGCTCTCCGATTTTTTCAACCCCGCGATGATGATAGCCAATGTCCATATCCAGATCGGTGATGGTTTCTCCCTGAAGCGCCAGAACAAAGCGCATCAGGCCATGGGTGCTGATATGATGCGGCCCTAAATTCAAAATCATTTCCTGCGCTTCGCTGTCTCGCTGAAGATAAATGCCTGCATCCGGCGGCTGATGGCGCCGGGCGTCGGCCAGAGTATAGGGAGGCATGTCTGTAGCTCTTCCCGGATAAGCTTTCCGCAGCGGATGACCCTCCCAGTCCTGCGGCATGATCAGGCGTTGGAGCCGGGGATGGCCTGTAAACCGAATACCGAACATGTCGAAAACTTCACGTTCGTACCAGTTGGCGCTGGGCCACAGGTCGGTCAGGGTCGGCATCTGTAACTGTGAACCTGAAAGCGGGGTTTTGATGCGGATCCGGCGGGGGCTGTCAAGGTCCAGAAGATGATATACCACGGTAAAATCCGGATATAGTTCCGGCGACTTTCGGCAGGATTCATCCACCGCAGTGATATCTTCCAGACGCTGAAAAGAGGGAGTTGCTTCTTTTTTTAAAAAATTCAGGATATCGTGGATATGATCAACATCCGTTTGAAGTGTCAGCATATCGGATGTGACGGTGGATACCGCTGCCGCCGGACCAAATCGCTCGGCGATCTGGCCTTGCAGAGACTGATCCGCAGCGCTGATTTGAATATGCCGCGCAGGCGGGGTCCACATCAGTTCCGTCCGGTTCTGCCAGAATCTGGGCTCCGTAGCTGCTGTACCCCGAATGGGAATGCCTTCATAGCCTGTACCCCGGGTATCGCGACTTTTGGTGACGCCGTCCACCCGCACGGGTTTGACAGTCCCCTGAGTACCGCCGCCATTCAGATTCAGCACACTGCGGGCAGGACGTTCGCCGGTCCGGATTTTCTCCTGAAGCATGGTCAGCGCGTAGAGTACCGCCTCCGGCCGAGGCGGACAACCCGGAATATAAATATCCACAGGAAGAATCTGGTTTACTCCCTGCACCACGCTGTAAACATCATACATACCGCCGGAATTGGCGCAGGAACCCATGGACATCACCCAGCGCGGCTCCGCCATCTGTTCATAAAGCCGCAACACCACCGGTGCGATTTTTTTAAACACCGTTCCGGAAATAATCATCAGGTCGGCCTGACGGGGAGATCCCCTCAAAACTTCAGCGCCAAACCGGGCGATATCGTAACGGGATGTAAAGGAGGCTGCTTCTTCGATAAAACAGCAGGACAGCCCGAAAAACATGGGCCACAGGCTGTACTGACGGGCCCAGTTAATGAGCGCATCTGTTTTAGCCAGAAGAAAATTCTGAGGACTTAATAAAGCGTTGATGCTTCTGTCTCCCAATTCAGCCCTCCTTTCTTCCAGACATAGAACAGACCCAAAACCAACAGAACGATAAATGCGGTCACCTGAAACCATCCCGCCCAACCCAGTTTCTGAAATGAAACCGCCCAGGAAAAAATAAAAGCGCTTTCCACATCGAAAATGAGAAAAAAAACAGCCACCCGATAAAAGGAAACAGGATAGCTGAGACGCGCCGGTCCGGTCGGGATAACGCCGCTTTCATAAGGCATCCGTTTTTCCGGATTGTCTTTTCTGTCACCCAGAAAGGAGCAGCAAAACAGGAGCAGGCCCACAAGCCCGAATACCATCAGGCTGTAGATGATCAGGGCCAGAAGGCCGGGTTCCCAAGGGGACAAGGTAACTAAAACGTTTGCAGGCTGCATGGTGTATATCCTGTATGAACAAGAACTGATAGCTTCGTAAAGAACCCCGTCCCGGCGGACGTGCTGCATCCCATATTCATCGCTGCATACGAGGCCGGATTTGTACGCCTTGACTCAGAACGTTTTACACCGCTATCTGCTGTTTGTGATATTTCACATCGTATCATCAGGAAAACGATCTTTCGAACAACGACTGAATGGCCTTTTTCCCGTTTTCTTCCAGAAAGCGGGTTCCAGTACCTGCAAAACGGCTGTTGGTAATCACCGGCAGGTTATCTTTTCCGGATTTGGACCAGTCGTTGTGATCCCAGCAAAACCACGCGTCCTGTTTTTGATCGAATACATACAGCGGTTTGTTGCACAACTTGCTGAATTCCGCTCCCCATCCGGTGCCGCCCTTGACCGTTTTATCGGGAAGTATCTCACCGATTACAAAAATTTCCTGCCCGTTATTGATCTGATACCAGATGCTTTGCAGAATTTTACGGAAAGTGGGGTTATCTGTATAACGGCGGTTCATGAGCCGTGAAATATACTCCAGGCTGACATCTCCGTTTTTCAGTTCCTCATGCGTCAACACCCGCAAACCGCGTTGACGCACCCGGCTGTGCCCTTCAAATGTAAAATTGACTTCCTCGATTCCAAAGCGTTCCGCATTTTCACCAAATTCTGCTTCCGCACCCTTGGCGCCGCCGCTGAAGAGAACTGCATTTTCTTTTTTCATTTGGTATTCCTTTCAATAGAATTCCAGTCGATTCATATCGCTGTAAAGCTGTGAGTAACAATTGCAATTGCCTGTTTGACAGAAATCAATATGATATTATCATTCATGAACGAAGCTGTAAATGTTATTGAAGCGTTGGAAGATTTCTGTCCATACTCAACGGTTACGAGGACATCAACGCCTTTATCACTTTAATTTTTCAGGAGATTTGTGACAATGGATCTAATTACAATAGATGCGGAAAAATGTAAGCGTGATGGTATCTGTGTTGCTGAATGCCCGGTGCGGCTGCTGGTGTTGAAACCGGATGCGCCGACACCCGTTCTGGTTCCCGGAGCGGATGAAATATGTATTCATTGCGGCCATTGCGTGGCCGTATGCCCCCATGGCGCGCTGTCTCACAGAGATATGCAGCCTGAAAGCTGTCCGCCCGTGCGTCCGGAACTAACAATAAGGCCGGAACAGGCCGAATATTTTTTGCGCTCACGGCGTTCAATCCGTACATATAAAAAAGCACCGGTACCCAAAGATGTTCTGAGTAAAGTCATTGATATCGCAAGATTTGCTCCCAGCGGTCATAACAGTCAGCCCGTCAAATGGATTATGATTCACGACAGCGCCGAACTTCACCGGTTGACCGGCATGGTAATCGACTGGATGCGGTATATGTGTAAGGAGCATCCAACAATGGCACAGCCTCTTCATATGGATGCCGTCATTGCCGGCTGGGAAGCCGGTCTTGACCCTGTCTGCCGCAAGGCGCCGCACCTGATTATCGCTTACGGCGACAAAACCAACCCGATGGCGCAGACTGCATCTATTATCGCCCTGGCATATGCGGAACTGGCGGCTTTTTCCATGGGGCTGGGCGCCTGCTGGGCGGGATATTTCAATGCAGCGGCAACGTTCTGGCCGCCATTACAGCAGGCACTGAAGCTTCCTGAAAATCATGTCAGTTTCGGTGCGATGATGGTCGGATATCCTCAATACGCATATCATCGTCTGCCCAGCCGCAAAGAAGCGGATATTATCTGGCGATAAGCAGTTTATAATACAAGCTGGAGGCCACCATGCCCATCCCCGGAAATCTGTTGACCACCGCCATGGCGGTAATGCCGCATCAAAATGCGGACCGCGCCATAGAAACCGCTCTGACACTCGATATTCCCTTCTGGCCACAACTGCCCAGAATGAATTATTATGAAGATATGTACGTGCAGGCGTCAGAGCACTTTCCCGGCATCGTTCTGGATATGGCGGCAAGAACCCTTCGTTTTTCGATGGACAAATTTATCAACGAATTCGAGGAAACGCTGGCCCATTTTGATGCCCCATCCTATTTTGACATCAGTCCCACATATTCAGCCGTATATCACCGGTTTCTGAAACTGGATCTTTCCGGCCGAACGGCTATCCGCGGGCAGCTTGAAGGACCGATCAGCTTCGGATTCAACATTCTGGATCAGGATGACCGGCCCATTCTTTTTAATGATTCTGTCCGGCCCTTCATGTTCGAGTTCATGGCAAAGCGCATCAATGTCCAGTCCAGCCGCCTCAAACTACTGAACCCCAATGCTTTCATGTTCATTGATGAGCCCGGATTGCAATTCCTTTTCAGTGCGCTGTCGGGGTATAGTGACATCGCTGCAGCCACAGATGTCGCAAACTTTCTTGAAATGGTCGAACGCCCCAGAGGTATTCATCTGTGCGGCAACCCCGATTGGGATTTTCTTCTGAATCTTGATATGGAAGTGCTTTCCATGGACGTCTATACCAATGCTGAAGTTTTTTCCTCATATGCAGGTGCCATCAAACGATTTTTGAATAAAGGCGGCATTATCGTCTGGGGAATTGTTCCCACCAATTTCGAACCATTTGAAGCGGAAAGTATCACATCTCTGGAACAGCGTCTCGAAACCGTCTGGAGTGCTCTTGAAAAAAAAGGGGTCGGCAGGGACTATCTGCTGCCCCGAAGCCTGCTGTCACCGGCTACCTGTTGCCTGGTTAACCCGGATGGTGAAAAAACCGTTGAAAAAGCTTTTCGAACAATTAAAACACTTTCAGAGCGATTGCGTGAAAAGTACCACAAGTTTTTTGACTCGGTACCTTGAAACCATTTGACAACATCACCTGCATTATTATAAACAGGCAAAAGAAATGGTCCTATCGTCTAGCGGTCAGGACGCTGGCCTCTCACGCCGGAAACACGGGTTCGATTCCCGTTGGGACCACTCAGAAATTTTATCCATTATATCATCATTACACTCCATCCATAACCACCGGCAGCCATCCACAAGAATTCCGCTTCGAGAATATTTTTCTATTTGAAATCAAGGTGAAGCTCCACCCGCAGAGCGGTTGGCCTCAGGAAACCCCCCATAGGGGGGGCGTTGATATAGGGAAAGCCTCGCTGGGGCTATAACAGGAGAATGAACCTATATTATTTCACACCGGATCGGTAGAACCTATTCAAGGCCTCCACCAGAGGTGGAGGTTTTAGATTATAATAATCTGTTTGTTTGAGTACCAAGAGGAGGTTATCATGACACAAATCGCACTGATTACCGGAGCGACCTCCGGTTTTCTGGTTACAAAATTGTTGTCACATGACATTTTTGACTTAAATCTGTGACATTCGGCAATGCCTTGACACTTCAGACAGGCCCCAAAGCACCTCAATCTTTCGACGACGCCATGTC
>LKPX01000154.1 GCA_001443525.1 Desulfobacteraceae bacterium RAAP-1
TGCCGCGATTCGACGTACTGAATGTACAGTCTCATCGCTGCTCGCTTGCTTTCGCGGTCTCAGTCCGAATGCTTGCTGGAATATCATTTTGAAAGCAAAATGGAATTAATTCATTTGAGAATCGCTTTTTTGCAGGTTCCTCACGTTTCTACAATGAGATTGGTCAGCTCATCGGTATCATCTTTACGCGCGGGAAAATGCGTCTCAAGAATTTGACCGATTTTTTTTATAGCGTCGCAGAGTGCATCGGCTTGACGTTTTTCCAGGATGCCATTGCGGATCAGGGTTACAATTTCTTTCCATGTGCTTTCGTCAACTTTTTCGTGGATGCCTCTGTCTGCTAATATCCAGACTTTGCGTTCCAGAATGGAAATGAATATCAAAATACCGGTTTCATGCCGGGTTCTGTGGAGTCCCTCCCGATAAAAAGAAGCAATCGCGTTTTCCCGGACTTCTTCATCTATTTCCCGTTTTGAGAGAAACAGCCGCTTCAAAGGAACCATCCGGTGAATTGCAGCATGGAATACAGCGAACAAAACCGTAAACAGAACGATGAATACCCACATGTCGTGAGTGTCCATCCACATCAGACGGCATACATAATCTGTAAGAAAAACAGAGATGAGAAAAGACATGATGGATGCTCCCGTCACATCCGCCATGGGATAGTGATAACTGGCGGACACAATCATGGGGACGATTTGGCCGGAGGTGCGTTTTTCCGCGTCTTTAACTGCTGCGCGTACCCTATCCCTGTCATTTTCCGTTAAAAAATTCTGAGTCAGATGTTTCATTGAAGCTCCGAAATTCGACTTTTTACGAAGGCATCAGTAACGGCCTCGTAAAATCGACTTATTAAAAGGCCGTCCGTCTTTATCGTGAGTGGAAAAGAATCTGGTTCTACCAGCCGCCCGATGCACCGCCGCCGCCAAAACCACCACCTCCTCCTGAAAAACCGCCAAAACCTCCTCCGCCCCCTGAAAAACCGCCGCCGCCCCAATATCCGCCACCCGGAGGAAATCCGCCGCCGGAAAAAGGGAACAGAATAGCCAGAAGAATACCTGCGATAAAGCCAATGGGGATCAAAACGATAATCAGGAACAAGCCGGCGGAAAAAACCGTGGCAGCTATTACCGGAAGAAGCACTGCGCCCGCAAGCGCTCCGAATATCCGGTTTGTGCGCCCAACTTGTCCAAGTGCGATGAAGGCAATAAACAAAACGGGGAAGAGAGCCGCCGAGTTGTTTCCACGGGATGCCTGCTGTCTGCTTGCTGGCGCCTTGTATTCTCCCTTTACCGCCGATATCATGGCCTGGACGCCGTTGATGATTCCCGCATCAAAATTGCCGGTTTTGAACTCGGGAACAATGACGTTTCGAATAATCTGGCCGGAAACAAGATCGGTCAATCGGCCTTCAAGTCCATAACCGACTTCAATCCGCATTTTCCGGTCATTTTTGGCGATGACCAGGATGGCCCCGTTATCTGTTGATTTCATGCCGATTTTCCAGGCTTCGGCAACCCGCATCGAAAAAGATTCCATGGGTTCGCCATCCAAAGAAGGAACCGTCAGGATAACAATCTGGGTCGAATCCGTCTGTTCAAGCGACCTGAGCTCCGCTTCGATTTTAGCCGATGCCTGCGGAGACAGCATCCCTGCATAGTCATTGATACGTCCCTTGAGTGCGGGTACAGCGACGGCCGCATAGGCGCCTGGGGCCGCTGCAAAAAAAAGAAGTCCAAGGGAAATCAGGAAAAAAATAAACGTTCGTTGACGCATCTTGTCCCTTATGTCTGAGGAACCTGCAATCCCTCAAGACAGATTCTGGTATTTTTGATTTTTGGGAAGTTCACCATTATTTTCTGGTCAGAATTTTACCACAGGCACTTTTTGAGCCGCCTCGTCCGCTTTAAAATACTCTTTGTGCTTCAGGTGGAGCAGGAAGTTGTTTGTCAGGTTGTAGGGAAAGGACCGAATCGAGGAGTTGAACGTTTCTACAGCCGCGTTATAACGTTGACGAGCTACGTTGATCCGGTTTTCCGTTCCTTCGAGCTGAGTTTGAAGATCAAGGAAATTCTGGTTTGCTTTCAGATCCGGATAACGCTCAACAAGCACCATAAGACGTGACAACGAAGACGACAGTTGCCCCTGAGCTTCCCTCAGTTGCGCCATCGCTTTGGGGTCGCTCAGATCCTTACTGGTAAGCTGAATCTGGGAAGCTTTGGACCTTGCCTGTATCACGCCTTCAAGGGTATCCTTTTCATGAGAGGCGTATCCCTTGACAGTGGCGACCAGGTTGGGAATCAGGTCCGCGCGTCGCTGAAGCGTGGATTCCACATCGCTCCATGCCTTTGAAACGGCTTCGTCCTGCTGTTGGAGGCTGTTGTAACCACAACCTGTCAGACACATGACGATCAATATTATTGCCGCATTTTTCAGGTTTCGTTTCATACTGTTTCCTCAATGCTGTTTGCTGTCTTTGGACTTTTTGCGAACTCATCAAACGAGTTGGATGGTTATAGCATCTTTGGGGCGAATTTCAAGGTCGATCACGAATAGACCGATGTAGGAGCTGTTCGGAATCCGCCTTGCTGAAGGGAAGGTTAAAATCCGAATCGTTTTCGATTCAGCGCCTGTGAGATGCCGGCTGCCATATGCGCCGGCCGGATAATTTTTCGACCGTACACATTGAAATGGCGCGCATGAAGTCCCTGACCTTTTGTATGTCTTTGCGTCCGGGGCTGGATTCGACGCCGGAGCTGACATCCACGGCATCCGGAGAGGCTTCGGAAATGGCGGTCATAATGGTTTCAGAGCTTAAACCCCCGGCCAGGACAAGGGGGCGCCGTTGCCCGAATGCGTAGACTTCCCGCCAGTTCCATGTCATGGCGTTGCCTCCGGGAAGCCGGCCTTTACCGCATTCCACAAGAAATGGCGTGTCCGGATAGCGGCCGGCGTCATCTATGGAAGGCGCAGCATGAGTGAAAAGCGCCTTGATGACGCAAATGCCTTCATTTTGAATACGGGTCACAAGCTCCGGAGACTCCTGCCCGTGCAACTGAACCGCCGTGAGGCCGCAGTACGCCACTATGTTCAGAATGTGCGTGAACGATTCGTTGACGAATACGCCGACACGGGCAATTTCTGCCGGAAGCGCCCGGCAGATGTCTCTTGCTCTGTTCATCGTGACATTTCGAGGGCTTGGAGGATAAAATACCATGCCGATGGCGTTTACACCGCATGCCGCACATGCGGCAGCCTCATCCACCTGTGTCAGACCGCAGATTTTTACTTCTCCGCGCCAGGGTGTCATGGGATGCTCCGGGTGATCAGGGCTTTCAGAAAGTTGGTCGGATCGCCGGCTTTTACCAGGCTTTCTCCAATCAGAAAATTAAAAATGCCGGATTGTCGCTGGATGCGTTGAATGTCGTCACGATTTCGAACGCCGCTGGCGGCAACCGGAATGTGCTCTGATGTCAGTAAAGACGCCATCCGGACAGAGGTATCCATATCCGTATCGAATGTCTGAAGGTTCCGGTTGTTGATACCGATGAGTCTGGCTCCGGAGTCCACGGCGGACGCCATGTCAGATTCCGAATGCACTTCAACCAGTGCGTCCATGCCAAGTCTGTGGGAGATATCCAGCAGGCGTTTCAGCACATCCGGTTTTAAAATCCGGGCAATCAGCAGGACGGCGTCTGCACCCAGAAGGCAGGATTCATAGATCTGACAGTCTGCAATCAGAAAATCCTTTCTTAGTACCGGCAGTTGTGCGGCCGATCGGGCTGCCTGCAAATCTTCCGGATTCCCTTGAAAAAATTTCCGGTCAGTCAAAACCGACAGGCATGCAGCTCCCCCGGATTCATAACTTTTGGCGTAATGCACGGGATCGAGATTCGCGCGCAGAATGCCTTTGGATGGTGATGCACGCTTTATTTCCGCAATGATATTGATGCCGCCGGGGCCGGGATATCTGAGCCGTTCAAGAAAATGTCTGGGACGCCGGGGCGCCGCCAAAGCCCTGGATTTCAGTTCCGGCTCGGATATCGTTTTGAGCAGAACTTCAATTTCCCTGTGCTTTTGTTCGACGATGATATCGAGGATGTGTGATGTCATGGCAGATGTCTCCGGCGATATCATGCGGCGGTGAACCGGATCAGGCCGTCCAGCTTTGCTGCTGCTGCGCCGCTGTCAATGGACTGTTCCGCCATCAGGATACCCTCCTGAAGATCAGCGGCTTTTCCTGCGGCGATCAGTGCGGCCGCCGTATTGATCAGTACGACATTGCGCCGGGGGCCTTTTTCACCGCTTAAAATGCTTCGGGTGATGACAGCGTTGGCCGCCGGGTCGCCTCCCGTGAGGGTCTCCGATGGGAACAACTGCCCGAAATACCGTTCGGGATAAATGTCATAGGTGCGAATCATGCCGTTTTCGAGTTCAGATACCCGTGTGGGGGCGCAGACGGAAATTTCATCCAGGCCGTCATGGCCATATACAACCAGTACGCGTTTGCTGCCCAGAAGTTTTAAGGCATGGGCGAACATTTCCGTCAGCTCCGGGGCATAAACACCGATAAGCTGGCAATTGGCTCCGGCGGGGTTGGTGAGAGGCCCCAGCATATTGAAAATGCTGCGAAGTCCGATTTCCTTTCTGGCTTTGGCGGCGTGACGCATGGCGCCATGAAACAGAGGGGCGAATAAAAATCCGATGCCGATTTCTCGAATTGCTTCTTCCACCAGTTCCGGCGCACAGCTCAGATTGACGCCGAGTGTTTCCAGAACATCTGCGCTGCCGCATTTGCTGGAAACGGAACGGTTGCCGTGCTTGGCGACCGTCACTCCGCAGCCTGCGATCACAAAGGAGGTTGTCGTGGAAATATTGAATGTATGTGCGCCGTCGCCGCCAGTGCCGACACAATCCACAACCACGGACGCGGAAGCCTGGATACGCGTGGCTTTGCGGCGCATGACCCTGGCGGCGCCGGCCAGTTCCTCGAAGGTTTCCCCTTTGGTGGAAAGCGCTGCCATAAAAGCGCCGATCTGCGCATCCGTTGCGTTGCCAGAAAAAATCTCATCCATCATTTCAGACATTTCAGATTCATTCAAGTTGATGCGATGGATGATTTTATTCAAAAGATCTTTAAACGACATGGCGTTAGACTCCTTTCAAGGTCAATTCAATTTTGACGGCTTCGTAAAAAGTCCGCATGCTGCGTTGTGCTGCATCCTTCGTCATTGCAGCGTACGAAAAGTACGCTTCATTCCTCAGGATTTGCACGCCTTGCCTGCGAACATTTTACGAAG
>LKPX01000155.1 GCA_001443525.1 Desulfobacteraceae bacterium RAAP-1
ATCCGAAGCTATTTGTCCACATGCCGGAAACAAGGGGTTGCCGTATCCGAAGCATTGCGTTTACTGTTTGAGGGCAAACTCCCCAGTTTTATGAACCGTGCTGAATAGTTACAAAATGAATTGATTAAGTCTCTTGAAATTGGTGCAAAAGAAATGCTTGAAACAGAAATCAATTTCGAGCCTAATGCGTATATGACAATGATTGATATCCCGGATCCGGTGTGGGCTGACATTCCTTGATGACACAATGATTAAGGTAGCTGGTGGTTGGTAATATTCCATGGAATATACGCGAAGAGATCATGGAGCAACTGGTGTATGTGCGCGAATGGGGCGGGCAGTTTGTCACATCGGTAGGGTTGTTCAGGATGAAACGGATCAACCCAAAGAAATTCATTCGGTTTCCGAGATTCGTGATTTGGATTTGAGTCCGTTTACGATCGATGAAATTCATTCGTTGAATCGGACAATAAAAGCCAAAACCAGAATGATCTTGGAACCAACCCTCAACGACAGTCAGCAACTGATTTGCATTGAGGACCAACGGTTATGCATTGATGTGTTTGCTGAGAGCAGAGAAAAGCTGCTGGATGAACTTTCAGAGCAGATAATGATGATGTGGATCGAATATGCACTTTCGCCCGATGAGTTGTTGGAAGCGCCGGCAAAAAAGCTCAAAGTTGAACTGATTGCCAGCTTTAACGAGGTATCCAATGCCGCGTAAACAGACGGATATTGAGCGAGGTCTGAAAAATAAAGGTTTCTTGTTGACTGAATCTCATCATCATCATTATTTTATCTATCATTCGATCGCTGGTAAAAAGACAACTGTTAAAACCAAAACCAGTCATGGACAACGTGAAATTTCAGATGACCTGATTGGAAAAATGGCCCAGCAAGTCAAACTGAATCGTTCAGAGTTTCTGAATTTAGTTGATTGTTCACTATTTCACGCTTGCCGAACTTCTGGCGCAGTGCAACAAGGAAAATATGGCGCTAACCGCCGAGGATCGCGATGCGAAAACAGCCCAATAAAGGGAATTTTATTGGATGCAAGCAATTATCGGACCTGGAAAATCCAAAGTTGCATCAGTATAGAAAGATTAAAAAGCAGGCCGGTAAGATTGAAAAAGTTCAAAAATGATTATATCCAGAAAATTGTTTCAGATTTTCAAAAAACAGATTTTTATGAAGATGACTTTTTAAAAGATCTGGAAGCAGGGTTAATGAAATTGTCTGTCATTCGCAAGGGGTGAATATGCCTGTGATTTGCGAGTTCAGAGTGGAAATTCCCGATCAGGAAATTGTCCGGACACCCCGGCAGCTCCCTGATCCTGTTGATGTGTTCTGCACCTATGAGCTTTTCCCGGAAGCGCTTGCCCTTTTGGAGGATTTCGGTGCGAATGATGATGAGACGGATTTGACGGAAAAACAAAACCAGTACTGGGATGCATTAATCCCCCAGGGCAAAATTGATTTACGCAGGGAGAAATATGATGCCCGCTTTAGACGAAGTTGATAGAATGATTTTCGAGAAAATTTCTAATTTGCCTGATAATAATAAGAGAGAAGTACTGTCTTTTATCGAATTCTTGCAAATAAAGCAGGACAAGGAATTTATCGATTACGTAAATGAAATTACATTGAAGGCGATCAACGATAAAAAAGATGGGAAAAAATTTATCTCTCTGAACGAATTACAGGCAGAGTATAACAGAATTTAGACTGTTGATTTCACCTGCTGCCCTTTGAGACCTTAAAAAATTGCCCGCCGATGTTCAAAATAAGATTGTTTACGAACACTTGCCTGCAATTGAAAGGGATCCGATGGGTGTTGGTCGGCCTCTATATGGCGCTTTAAAAGGAGAGCTTTCTTATCATTTCGGAAGAAAGCCGGAATACCGCTTAATATATTATGTCGAAAATGAGATCGTTACTATAACGATCATTGGTAGCAGAGAAAATTTATACAAACGGGCAAAGAAAAGATATGGCAAAACATGAATAGAAGAAACCATATATCATCTGCTCAAGCATCTTCAAACACGTCCGGAATCTATCCAGCGGGAGCTGGCCGGCATTCTGGGGGGTATCTCTGGGCAAACTCAATTATTGTTTAAAAAGCCTGATCACCAGAGGCTGGGTTAAGACCTGCAATTTTTCCCGCAACCCGGACAAAAAAGGCTATGCCTACCTGCTGACCCCTCAGGGGATAGAGGCCAAAGCTCAGCTCACCGTTCAGTTCCTTCAATTCAGGATGCGGGAGTATGACCGGCTCAAGCAGGAGATTAACTCTACAATGGTGAAAACTATCGAAAAAGATCAAGGTGATTGCAATTATTTGCTATAAATTCAAGACTAAAGTCGTCATCCTTGACGAAGCAGAACAAGATTTCGTTGGTTCAACGGAAGGGGCTACCTTTATGACATCTGTAAGATACATATCCCAAAGCTGAATGAAGTGGTGCAGAAAATACGCAATTCACTTTCGGAAACCTCAAGTTTGATGAACTCGTAAAAAGTTGTCAAATTTATCAAGAAAGCATTGCAGTATGCTCCGCGTCTGCCTCTTGCCACATGTCATTTTTTAACGACTGGTTACGATCTTAAACCATTGTCCGGAAATTGGGGCCCACTATACCTGACACAGGGAGATATGGGATATATCCAAAGCTGAATTTGACCACGTTAGTGCTGAGTAAAACCAAGTGCTGAGTTCTGAGTGTTTAGGACTGACTATCCATACAACGTTATCTGTCGAGGTAAAGAAATGGAACCCGATAAAATCACCGATGAAATAAAAAGGCTAAGTCTTCCGCAAAGATTGATTCTAGCCCAGGATATATGGGATTCAATTGCTCTGGAAAGCGGCAAATTGTCTATGCCGGAGTGGCAGAAAAGTGAACTTGAAAAAAGATACGGCCAATACAAGCAGGGCAAATTGGGACTGCATGATTGGCGAGAAGTTCATGCCGAGTTGCGAGAAAGGTATAAATGAGGCTTCGTTATACCAGCAGGGCCATGAATGATCTGGATATTGCCTTCGAATGGTATGAAGTATGCCTATCCGGTTGACACAGGTTTGCGATATGGGGTAGAATCCGGGGCATGTCAAATTACCCTCGGACACTGTTGGAGTTTCAGCATCTTTTCCCTGACGAGGTGGCCTGCGCTCACCACCTGGAGCGTATCCGGTGGCCAGAAGGTTTTGAATGCCCCTCCTGTAGTCAGGTCGGTGAGCCGTGGCGCCTTCAGGTCAGACCACGCGTACTGGAATGTCGTCAGTGCGGGTACCAGGTTAGTCTTACAGCTGGCACTGTCATGCACCGAACGCGGCAGCCCCTACCGATCTGGTTTTGGGCTGCGTACTTGGTGACGACACAGACGCCAGGTATGAGCGCCTTGCAGTTTCAACGGCAACTCGGCATCAAACGCTACGAGACTGCGTTTCTGATGCTACACAAGCTGCGTGCCGCTATGGTTCGGCCAGAGCGAGATCGAATCGGTGCTGAGTGGCCAGTCGAGATTGACGAGACGTACGTTGGTGGAGCAACACAGGGGGAAGGACGAGGGCGGCATCACAAGACGCTTGTTGTCGGCATGGTAGAAGTGCTCCCGCGGAAGAAAGCTTTAGGCCCTGATCCAAATCTGCCATCTGGACAGCGTCCGCAGCACCGAGGAGGACATGGCCGCAGTTTTATCGCGGGCAGGTTGCGCCTCCAGACGATTCCAAACCGCAAGCAGGAAACCCTGGAACCGATGGTTCTGGCCAACGTCCAGAAGAAAGCCGAAGTACGAACCGATGGGTGGACTGGCTACGATAACTTACACAATCTGGGTTACAACCACACAGCCGTGCCAGTCCGAGGCGATCAAGCCAAGACGGCACAGCATCTCCCAATGATCCACATTGTATTCGGAAATCTTGATGCTTGGCTATTGGGAACGCACCACGGAGTCAGCCCGGCGCATTTGCAGGGCTATCTCAATGAGTTCGTTTTCCGATTTAACCGGAGATTTTGGCCAATGGTGGGTTTCGACAGTGTGCTAAAAATAGCCGCTCAAGTGGAATCGCCGACCAACAGGGACTTTTACAAAAACGCACAGACATCGTCGAATCCAGTGGAACCAGACGAACCTGTGCTAACCGGATAGGCATAGTATGAAGGACAGCGGCGAGGCTTAGGCTTTGATTTTATGGACTGCGTGGAAGCGGCAATCGAGACAATTCATCAGATGCCGAAACTTTACACCAAACACCACGAACATTTCAGGCGCGCCCTGGTGCGACGATTTCCTTTTTCAATTTTTTACACCATTGAAGAAAAGGAGATTGTTGTGCACGCAATTTTTGATAATAGACAAGACCCTATCCGTTTGCCGTAGGCTTTCTGGCTGGTGATGTCCACTAATTCGATAACAGAAAATGGGTAGGTAACGAATGTTTAAAGACAAGACGCTGTTGATTACTGGTGGGACCGGGGCGTTCGGCAATGCCGTGCTGAAAAGGCAATACCGGTGAGATTGCGCTGGGAAGAAGGCGGCAACAGCGGCGCGAAAAACCCCCGGCCGGCAGCCACACCGGCGGAGCTGAAAACCTGGGCGGACAAAACCAGTTGTTGATGAAAATTTAGCAACCCATAGCCTATCGCCCCCCAAAAAACACTTGACACCCCCTTTTCTCTCGTTTATAGGTTCAACAGTTGACCGACTCCGTTCACCCATATGGCGGTAGCGTGCCCGAATGATGGGTAAAAGGGAATGCCGCCACAATCATCATCATCGTGTTCCCCGCTGAATCGCACTATCCATGCCTGAAATAGAAGAAACCACATATCATCTGCTCAAGCATCTTCAAATTATTTCTGCAAGCACATCCGGGATGCTCAGGGCGCCATCTCCCGTGCGGAGGTGTTAAAACGCCTGCGTGCGTCGCTGCGGCATGAAGGGTATGATCAGGTGCCGCAGCTTGAATGTCCGGCGGCGTGGAAGAAATTGAAGCATGGGCTGTGCTGGATTCATGCGGAGCGGACAATTCGCAAATTGATCGGATACAGCGAAGAGCATATCCGTGAGCTTGAGAATTCAAGATCACAGATATGGGATTTGTATGCCGAGCTTAAAGAATAGTAACTATTCAGCACGGTTCATAAAACTGGGGAGTTTGCCCTCAAACAGTAAACGCAATGCTTCGGATACGGCAACCCCTTGTTTCCGGCATGTGGACAAATAGCTTCGGATG
>LKPX01000156.1 GCA_001443525.1 Desulfobacteraceae bacterium RAAP-1
AAATTGCTCAAGATCGCTCATCAATTGCCTCCGGATTAAATTTGAATTCGATTGTCGGCAATCATAGGCAAGCCGGAGCATATTGTCAACTAATTGGTGACATCACCAAGCACCTCAGTTCATCCACTATATCGGGTTTGGTTGCATCAACTGCAACCCCTTCCACCAAATCAATCCGCTGCCCGATCATGAGAAATTGATCGAACAGAATATATCTGTATTGAATTCAAAATATCTTTGGTAAAAAGAATATCACAATTCACATAACACTGCAGATCATGGCGGGCGTGAATGGCCGCATGATCTGCAATTGCGCCAAAATACGGCACCCCCTGCGGCGTTGCGGCAATGTCCGGAACGTGCTGCACGCCAAGCCGCTTACAAGCTTCCGCCGTGCCGGGAGCATCGCCATACAAAATGACTTCGATGTCCGGATGAAGAGCCAGCCAGCTTTTAACGGCATTTTCCTGGTTCTGCAGGGCAATGCCCGACCAGGGCTTGGGGCTGGAAAGAATTGAGACGGGTTTATGTGTTGCAAATGAATTTTTCATGGTGTTTTAAGATACAAAGTATGCCTGGGGGTTTGTTGAAGCCATATGGAAGCCTGGCGTAACTGGCCAGCGATGCACTTCAGGTGATTTTCAACAAAGCACTCTCCATTCGTTGGGTATTTTGTATGTCCCACACAATAGTATCGGAGCTAAAGTCCTGTTCGTTTGGCCACATGATTCCGTAGTGTGCGGGGCGAACAAGACGAAAATATGATTCATCCGTGAGTTCCTTAAAGGCACTGCCCTTCAGATAGGGTTTCACGTCAAAAACGCCTGAAATACCACTACTTGTGAGAATATCGATTCGGTAGTCATTCAGCGGGATGGCTTTTATGATTTTGTCCATTTCCACTCCCTCACTCATCTTAACGGGTCAATCTTAAAAACAGGTTCACCTGCAACAGCCAGTTTCCAGTCCGCTATTAGATCTTCTTTGTGAATTTCAATCCATGCCTGTACAAGTTTCATCTTGGATGACGGTAAGCTACCACTCAGAACCTCGCCATCTTCAATGGCTATTGAAACTACATAGTCACCGTATTCTGCGTGGATATGCGGACGAGCATGTTTTTTATTATCATAAAAGTACATTAAGATCAGTATGCCATAAAATATTGAAATAGTTGGCATAATATTGTTTGTCCTTTTTATGCAATTCTGCTGATGATGGCGCAGTGATGCCCCCGGGTAGGTACCATCATTCATTTTCTGTCTTCTGTTGCCCGTTTTTTGTTCTCTATCGTTCGTCATACACACGGCATTGACCATCGAAAGCACCAGTTCCAGCGGCGCATTTCGGTATTTTCCGATCAGTACTTTCTCGGCAATATCGTTTATCGCACTCGTGTCAATAAGGCGTTCCGTTTTCATTACTTTACTTCCCAGTATCCGTCACGGTCACTCCCAACCCGTTCCACACGCCCTTCCGATTTCAGCCGGGACAGGTGTTCCTTGATGGTATTCTGGCTTTTTCCCAATATCAGGGCTATCTCGTTCCTTGTCATCTTTCTGTTTTCCCGTAACAATTCGATGAGTTGATCCCTGGTTGTGGTTTTCTGGGTGGTTTTCTGGGTGGTTTTAAATACAATGACCCTGAACCCGTTCTGTATTTCTTCAAACAATGGATCCGGCAACCCGTATGACATCATGGATTCCAGTATCCGTTTGATTCCGGACCCGTATTTTTCAATAATGCCCGCTTCCTTGAAAAGAGTTGCGATTTGTTTGTTTCGAATCGATGAAACGTAATTGCCATGCACCAATCGTTCGACGGATAACCCCGCCAACAGGCGGCCGGGATTGAAGAATTCGATCCGGTCGTCAAATATCTTGATCATAGAATCGTTTGAATCCATGTAATCCCTGTGGACAATCATATTGACAACGATTTCGCGAATCGCATCAAGGGGATAGTCCCACCGTTCCTCCCTTTGTTTATCTCCGGTAATCACGTAGGACCGGCTCAGATGTTTACGGATAAAAGAGAGTGCTGCATCAACTTCACTGAAAAGGTCCTTTCGAATCGTTATGCTGTCCAAAATAAGGATGGCACTGGAGAATCGGCCAATCTCAATGGTGGATAAAAGAATATCCTCCGTCGTAAAAAGCAGATGACATCCGTTGGTGATCGAAGCCTCTTTCAGCAGTTCAAATTTTTTCAGAACCGTTAAGGGATCGTCCAAAACGGGATAGAGGCGAATCCGGTTTGATATTTCTATGAATTTGTTGACCTTTTCTAAAGAGATATCCTCCAGTCCATGACGGGTGTCAGGATAAAAGTCCCAGCTCGTCTGATAACTTTGCATATGCAGACTGGATATCTCATGAATGGTCAGTTGATGGTTTGTGTTAAGGAATTTTCAACAGGGCGTCCTCAGAATTTCTTATTCCAGTAATGCCCTGACTCGGGCCAGGACATTATCCATAACGATTTCAGGTACTGCTTCAATGACCTTTGCGTTACGTTTTTTGAAATCCACCATACGCACCTGGTTGCAGAGCACAACGCCTTGGGTATTCGTACCTGCACCCATCATCGAGACCGTGAACCCGTTCTCGCGGGCAAACTGGCCGCCCTGGGTAACGGGAGTAACCAACGCCAGACCAAAACGGTTGAAATTGGATAAGGTGAGAACAAGTACATAACGCTGCCCCTGCTGCTCCTTTCCCAGCACAGGATCAAGATCGAGGTGCAGGATATCACCACGATCCGGAATTCCGCGCTTCATACCATTTCCTTTCCGACCGGCTGGATATCAAGCCACTCGCGATCCTCGGCGGTTAGCGCCATGTTTTCCTTGCTGCACTGCGCCAGAAGTTCGGCAAGCGTGAAATGGGGTTTGGCCCTGGGCTCGATCACCAGCCTGCCGTCCACTACATTCACATTCACCTGGCTCCCGGCTCCGATATGCAGCATGTTCAGAATCTGCATAGGTACAGCCATTACAACCGACCCTCCAAGCTTTCGCAACGTTACATTTATCATTTGCTTTCTCCTTAAATCCATTTGATGTTAGTTATACAAATGTATAACACAAAGAAAAGGAGTACAAGCGTTAAATCTAAGGTTACCCCTGTTTGCGGATAGGCGCAACGCAGCATGCGGACTTTTTACGAAGCCGTCATCTTTAATTCCTCTCTATTCTATACTCCAGGCTGTCTATGGGAACACCCGGTCTGTCATGTCTCTGAAAGATGGGACATTTTGTTTTTATGACTACTCCAGCAGCTTCTTTTTCTTCCACGCCGCCGGGCACTCCAGTTGCGGCACCTGATCATACCCCTCATGCCGCAGTGAGGCGCGCAGCCGTTTCAGCAATTCGGCGCGGGTGATGGCACCCTGGGCGTCCCGGATGTGCTTGCAAAAATAATAGCTGAAAGCGCCGTTATACGTGCCGTTGATGTAAGCGTCCGCGGATGTCTGATTGTCCCTGCACCCGGCGAACAGCACATGGTTGGTGGGATTGGTGGCTTTCAGTATCCGGGTAAGCGGCAGATCGTCTTCATCCAGATGACGGCACAAAATATCCACAGGAGGCGCGAGAAATCGCTGACGCATCGCACGCGAAATACCGGGTGCGGATGGCGGCGCAAGTTCCGCAACCTCACGCGTGCCGCTTCCGGAATGACACGAATCCAGCAGCACATCCAGATGAACCCCCGCAGGTAGTGTTGAAAATATGGCTTTTAAATCATCATCCACAATATAGGCACCGTCCCAGTCCATATCATGCGGACAGATGATTTCATCGAGATGATCCTTCAATTCATCCCCGTCCCTGTCCCGAATCTGAGAGCCGTGACCGGAAAAATGAAACAACAGCCGATCGCCGGATTTAGCGCCTTTCACCAGCCAGTTCAACCGGTCGAAAATGCCTTTTTTCGTGGCGCGGCTGTCCACCAACACCCGGATATCCTTGACGGCAAAACCGAAATACTTCAGCAGGATATCCCGCACATTGGTGGCGTCATTCACACAGCCCTGAAGATCCGAACCGGGAAGTTTATACTTGTTAACACCGACAAGAAGCGCTTTGCTGGTCATGGTACCTCCGTAAATGATGTATTGCTGCTTTTATTCAACAGCAAACGGATTGAGAATTGTATCTAACCATATAAAACAATTTATAAAAATACATACATGATTTATGTTATAGGCAGTCATTTGCTCCAATCAGGCTGAAAATCACGCAAAATAATTCGCCTCTCCCACATCCAACATCATCAGCATCTTTTAACTTTTAGCCCCAATATATCTTCCATCTGATCAAAGTCATGGTCGTTATGAATCAACTGAAAATCATTTTCTATACAAAATGTGGCGATAATGATATCTATTGTTTTTCTGATTGTTATACCCTGCTTTCTAAGTGTTCTATAATTTTCTGCCGCTTTATAAGCGTTCTTATACCCAAGAAAATCATAGTAAGGAGTCTATTCATAATAACATGAACAATAATCATGGAGATATTAGAGAGATGCTATAATTCCATTCCTCATGAAAATCGCTTTTTTTAAGAGATAACGCAGACATGAGCGCATTAGGTATTTTCTTTCCTGTTTCTTATTCAGACTCATCGAGTTCTGCTCGAATCGACAATGGCTATATATATTTACTATGGAAGATATTGATAAATTGTTCAAGTTATATTGAATAGGTTCCTAAGCCAAAATCGTCCACCACAATCTGAGCCGCCGCTGCAATGACGTCGTCACGCCATTTCGTATTTGGCTCTTCCCGCGTGTAATAGACAGCAAGAACGATTGGCTTACGTTCCGGAGGGCTTATCACGGCGATGTCATTTGCGGTGCCATAGTCGCCTGAGCCCGTTTTGTCACCAATTTGCCAACCAGCAGGTATGGCGGCACGAATACGTTTGCGATCACTTGATGCTATTGTTGACAGATAACTTAACTAACCACTTGGTTTTCAAGTATAACATTGGGTATCATGGTTTACGGTATGCGCTATA
>LKPX01000157.1 GCA_001443525.1 Desulfobacteraceae bacterium RAAP-1
AAGCAGCTGCGGATTCTAATTTTGGTATACTTTTCCCCGTTCCTCGCAAATCCGTGCTAAATTCTCTCGTGGATGTACTTCTGCGGATGGCGGCATGAACATTTTCTGGGAAACTTCAGTTCTCTGAATAACTTTTATATTAAAAAAATATTTACAATTTAATTAAAATGGTTAAACATTTCAATCATTCGTTGCTCCCCTTGGTATGGGGATTATATAGGAATTGCATACAGTACCAGATCAAATGCATTATTTCCATGTGAACGCAGGTAAAATTTATAACTCTCAGACGGGAAAAGTGTACATGATAAGTTCAAACCCACTGAACGCGTGAAGACGCAGGTAGAACTTATACCCCCCCCCCGACTAATCTGTTTATTAACAGCGGAATTTGCCAAAGATGCTCGGGACAGTGATACAATGAAATCGCCAATACAGGTTTATACTTTACAATTGTTTGCCTTGCTCCCAAAACAGCATCATATTCTGCTCCTTCAATGTCCATTTTAATAAAATTGGGAGCAAAGAATGGAATTGCATCATCTAATGAAACGCACTGAACCATTATATCTCCAGCCGAAGAAACATTACAGGACTCTCCTTGACCAGAAGTAAACCGTAACTGCCTGGTAGAGGACCACACGCCACATGGCCAAAGTGCCGTATTTGACAGAGCTTCCCTATTTATTTCAACAAAATGAACCAATTTTTGAAAGTTTTCCTGATCTGGTTCAAACGATGCAGTTGCTTCAATATCAAAGCCCATATTGATCAGGCTGGCCAATGTATCCCCGTCAAAAGCGCCACAATCTACGAAACGAAGCGGCATTTTCGACTGCGGTAAATCGGAAGGAAAATATTGGTGCTCCATGTCAGGCTTTGGAAGAAAAGAATAATTACCTGTAAGACGAAATTGAACCAGGGCTGTATAAAGGGCTTTACTCGCTTCATCCGCCCATAGACCAGCTACACTTGTGATAAAAGATTTCACAGATTGGTAATAGTATCTTGGTGTAAGCCAAAAACGGTTTCCCATCTCCTGGCCAAAATAGTCGTACAACTCAATGAGAGTAACAGTACGCCCATAACCCAACATGACCAATTTTTCAATAATCGGCGGGATTTCAACGTCTCTATTGTGAATCGCAATAATGACGAATGCATGCTTGCGCATTTTTGCAGAAACGCACTCACTATCAGGTTGGAGAACCGGAAAACCCTTCCAATACTCATCTGGTTTTGCCTTACGGTCAAAAAAAGCTATAACTGGAATACCTCTTTGAGTCAGCACACTAAAAACGTCTTTACCGACATTACCTGCACCATAGATAAAAGCATTCTCATACTCTTGCCAAAATGGCGTTGAAGGAACATCGTACTGACTTTTCTCAAAAACTGCTTCAAGTTCTGTAATCATAGCATCTGATTTTCTCCCTCGAAAGCTTTCTAAAGCTGTAAAGTCGTTTCAATCATCTTGTATTTAAGTCGTTTATATCTCCATGAATCGCTAATATTTCTAAGATAATACCAAAAATGAGATACGCCATCAGCACATAATAGCGTATAAATGGCAAGTAAAGCACAGTTAGATACAATTGATGCTATTTCCACATTATTAATAGTAAATTGTAGTGGATTTAATACTATGACAATTAAAACAAGGTATGCCCAATCTTTTCTTTCATGTGTTTCTTCATTCAAAAACAAAATAACTGGTATGAAAAAATAAAGCCCTGTATAAAAGCCACTATTCACTGGGGTTGCTATAACTGCACAAGTTAATATCATAACTGTTTTCCAATATTTGTGAAATATCCATGCAGTTCCACATGTAATGAATAAATAACAGACGGATACAATCATTGCAATATTTGCTCCAGTCACTTTTGCTGATTGATGAAAAAATAACATGGTAACAGGAATAAATCCAAATCGGTACATAGGTCCACTAAACATATATTGCATGGTATTCAACCGCGCATTATTTATGAGTTGACTGATATTTGAGAAACCATTTTTAAAGAACAAAAAAGGTAAAATAAATAATAAAATTGTATATATAGATATCCTTAAAAGTTCTCTATACCTGCGTTGATATAAAAATATCAGAGTAAAAAAGATCGGGTAAACTTTTAAATTGATAGCTAACGCTAAGGCGATTAAAGCAATTTCTTGAAAAGCATTATTAGAAGATCGATCAAACAGAAAAAAACATGCCAATAGAATCGCAGAAAGTATAACGATATTAGCTCTTTCAATACTAAACAAAAAAATCCCTGATAAAAGCAATGAAAATACTGTTAGCCAACGAGTAGTTTTTGAACCTTTTTTAAGTTCATAAATAAAAGCGGCAAAGATGATCGATAAGAATGCCAATAAAAGAACAAGTGAAACAATGCTTAATTGATCCATTCTTGCATGTACAGGAAGACCTCCATTAGCATATGGAAATAATTTAGAAAATGGATATAATATAAGATATGCTATGGGAGGATATATTTTTTCAGCTAACGATAGATAAGAACAATGATAAGGATCACGCTCCGAGATATATTTTAAATTATTAAAATGATCCATAAAGAAATCGTTTGTATTTGAAAAAAATACAGCACGTTGATTAAGATGTCCGCTCAGTATTAGTGATAAAAAGGCTATGCTTAAGAATAACATGGTGTAAATAAATAATTTATCGAATGCGAATATTTTATGATTCAACACGAACACCTCTTATCTTATATCCTGAAAAAATACTGGTTATGCGCACCCTATATTATCGAATAGTTACAAACAAAACCCTTTGATCTGTGCACACATGAATGCTGTCATCTCTTCCGTCATCCCCGGATAAACACCCACCCAGAAAGTATCCCTCATAATCCTGTCGGTGTTTGCCAGATCGCCGATGACCCGGTAGCCAGTATGCTGAGCCCGCATCTCATCAAAACACGGGTGCTTGACCAGATTTCCGGCAAAGAGCATCCGGGTTTGAATACCTCTGGATTCCAGGTGTCCCACGATTTCATCGCGTGTAAAGCCAGCATCCTCCCGCACTGTCAGCAGAAAACCAAACCAGGACGGATCACTGTTTGGCGTAGCTTCGGGCAGGATAAAACGATCGCTCATACCGGCCAAACCATCACGCAGAATCCGCCAATTACGTTTTCGAGCCTCGATAAAGTCCGGGAGCTTCTCCAGTTGGGCGCAACCAATCGCGGCCTGCATGTCCGTCACTTTTAGGTTGTAGCCGAAATGGGAATAAACGTACTTGTGGTCATAACCCATAGGCAGTTCGCCAAATTGCCGATCGAAACGGTGGCTGCATGTGTTATCCCTGCCGGGGGGACACCAGCAATCGCGCCCCCAATCCCGAAAGGACTCTACCAATCGTTTCAGACGAATATCGTTTGTGCAGACCGCGCCGCCTTCTCCCATGGTCATATGATGGGCAGGGTAAAAGGAAAAGGTGGAAATGTGACCCAACGTACCGCAAAGGCCGGAGATTGGAACCGGGAGATTAGAGGTCTGAGTATAAGTAGAACCCAAGGCATCACAGGTATCCTCGATAAGCCATAATCCATTTTTATCACAAAAGGATTTAACTGCTCCGATATCAAAGGGATTCCCCAAGGTATGGGCCAGCATGACAGCTTTGGTTTTTTCTGAAAGTGCGGCCTCAAGATGGTTGCAGTCAATGTTGTATGTAGGCAGCGACACATCCACAAACACAGGTACAGCACCATATTGAATGACAGGAGCAACGGTGGTTGGAAAACCTGCGGCCACGGTAATAACTTCATCACCTGAGCGGATGCGGCGTTCTCCCAGTCTGGGTGATGTGAGAGCCATAAATGCCAGCAGGTTGGCCGATGACCCCGAGTTGGTGAGAGAACAATGTTTGACTCCCAGAAAACCGGCGAATTTTTCTTCGAACTGCGCGGCGTACCGGCCTGCAGTCAGCCAGAAATCCAGGGAGGCATCCACCAGGTTGATCATTTCCTTTTCGTCATAGACCCTGCCCCCGTAGGAAATGCGGGATTTTCCTGGAATGAACGATTGTTTGACATGTGCAAACTCATAATAATTTTTCACATGAAAGGACTGGTTCAATCGCATGATGCAATCCAAAAGCTCCGGCTTGACCCTGCCGATTACCGTGCAGCGGCGCTTCTCTGCCCAGTAAGTTTTATGACTTCGAACAATGCTTGAATGTTTCAGTTTTCCGGAAATCAGATGTTCATTGCTCAACAGCAGCGAAAGCGGTTCACTCTGATATTTTTCCACCTCCTTACTGATAAACGCCAGAAAGTAGTCTCGCTGATATTCACCAATAACCAGACCCGGCCGATTTTTAAAACCCGCAGCATCGGAATGATAGGATTTTGCAGAAACCAGAAGCCCGATATCAGACATCAAATATATCCTCCACCACTGTATCGTCTTCTTGCGAGATACCCATTAAACTTTCGCTGCAAAAATGATCTTCCGTCCAATCGATCAATTGATAATCCACACCATCTTCTCCCACACACTCAAAAAAAGTCTGAGATTGTCTGTCTTCAGGAACCGATAAAACGATGACCTCGACCAACTCGCCAAATCCATGCGGCACATGGATACATGCCTGCCGGTTCGAATCGACATGAACAGTCTGTTTCATAGCCTGCATGATTTATGCTCCTTTATCGATCATTTTTTTTGTAACTTCTCATTCCATATTGCGATCAAGATGATTCTAATATCCATGGCCATCCGGTTAAAGACCTCAGCCCATCAGGCATTAGCTCTAATCTTTTTAGTCCACGAGCGGCTTGAGCGAT
>LKPX01000158.1 GCA_001443525.1 Desulfobacteraceae bacterium RAAP-1
TATATGATGCTTGACCCAAGTCTATATTGGGGTTCTCCTATGTCCTGGGCACGACTGGATTTGCTAGTAAAGGCTGGATATTATACGCAGCCGCCGTCTGTGCAGTATTGTTTGTTGATGCTGTTAGCATTCTCAGGGTTATGGATAACAGCCTGTTGCCTTTTCGCTAAAAATCAAAAACGGTTCGGTCGAAAAATGATGAGAGAAGGGGAGCAAGAGTCATGAATGACCTTACTGATTTGGTGCTTTGTGATGTTAAGAAAAGTTTTAGTAAGCGGATCGTTTTGGATTCCCTGTCACTGCGTATGGAGGGAGGGCACATCTACGGCATTGTCGGCGCCAACGGATGCGGTAAAACCGTGTTGATGAAGTGCATCTGTGGGCTCACGCCGATTGATTCCGGGCGTATCAGGCTTAGCGGGTTTCCCGATTCGGAGCCTCCCAAAGGAACCTTTGGGGTAGTGATCGAAACGCCAGGGTTTCTTCCAAAGTTTTCGGGTTATGAGAACCTGAAAATGCTCTCCATGCTAAGTCCAGTTGCTCATAAAGGGAACATCAAAAAGGCGATAGATACTATGGGGCTTATGGATGTCGCCCGGATGAGGGTTGGCAAATATTCTCTGGGCATGCGGCAACGATTGGGGATTGCGCAGGCGATGATGGACGATCCGCCCGTGCTGCTTCTGGATGAGCCAATGAATGGGTTGGATCGCGATAGCGTTGACCACACCTGCGAATTGCTGCTGCGCTTGAGAAATACAGGGAAGGTCATTTTAGTTGCCAGCCATCATCAGCAAGACATTGATCGGTTATGCGATCAGGTTTACTCCATGGAAAATGGGAAACTGTGCGAGGTGGCGCGTTAATAACAGGAGCCTGAGATGTAACGCTCAGGCTTATGCTATTGGTGTTATCTGGATTTGCGACAGGCACTTTCACATTTGCTGGAGGAAATGGTGCTTGCATGAGCATAAGAAGATATTGATTGATACTCGTATTAACGTGAGTAGCGCATTCATTGACAGAAAACGATCGAGCGAATAAAATGAGAAAGAAATAATAAGCATAAAACCTAGAAAACGGTAATTCATCGCATTGAAAGAAACGAAAGACTGTATAAATCTCCGAAAGAAAAACCATGCTGCACGTGATGATTCTTCATCTATATAGAGACATATGTTTAAACCAAGCGAAAACTATGTCGTTTCACGCCGCCTCTGTTTGAGTGCACGATAATCGTAAAATATAGAAAAGAGGCCATGAATGCTAAAGTTTCAGATATTCTTATCGTGTAACCATATCAAGCGCCAACTCCCAAAAAACGCTTTGGTGTTCGTCGTGTGCGCCGCAATGGTTTTCTTCCTCTGCTCCTATGCGAGCAGTATACGGGCCAATCAAGAGCAGCTGACCTCGCTGCCTGAGGCGCTTCCGGTCTCCGGGTTCATCAGCAATCTGAACGGATCGAGAAACATGGGGCTGCTCATCAGCGGCTCCATGGTGGATTCTCTTGAAGCCTCCGACTCCATGAAAGACATGCTTTACACGACCCGGATGCCTGCGACCTATGCCGTTAACGAAACAGAAAAACCAAAGATTGTTTATTTAATGGGCTTTGACACGCTCAGCCCCTATCCTTCCATTCGGCCGGATCACATGAAAGGCAGCGAGGTGTTTTTTAAGAGTCAGAACGCGCAGTGTATTGCCAGCAGGCGGTTCTTAACTCAATATCATCTGTCCATCGGTGATCCGGTCAAATTGGATTTGTACCGGTACCAGTTCGGAGAGTATCCCGGTCAGATGACCTATGAGCATTTGGCTCAAAGAACGCTGATGATTGCAGACAGCTTTGATTCCAACACTGTTAAGACCGATTTGATCCAGTTGCCGGATATCCTATTCCCGATTGGCTGGGCCAAGATAGTTTTCAAGGAATGCGATACTCCGTTCTATTATGACTCGGTTTCCTTCACGATCAAAGATCCGTTGAAATTGAACGATGCCAAAGCACTCATGAAGGCGCAAGGCCTGTTATCTGTCAACCCGCAGGCATCCGATTCGGTATCGGGAAGCGCGGCTGTTATCAATGATGAAACCTTCATTCGTTCAGCCACCAGTATTCAGAATAATTTGACGCTGCTATGGATGTTTCTACCGGCGCTGACCGTAGCAATCCTTCTGGTAAGCGCGGTCATGTCCCACCTGATGATGCACAGCCGTCGTGGCGAGTTTGCCGTAATGCGCTCTTTGGGGATGCCAAAGCAAGCCTGCTTAAGGGTCTATCTGATGGAATGTATACTGGTCGCGTTACCCGGCGGTATCGCAGGCATGGCGGCGGCGCTGTGTTTCACCGCGGTACCGTTTTCCGCTTCCATGGTGGTGTTGGCCGTGTTCTATATTTTCTATCTGTCAGGTGCTTATATCGCGGTGCGGATGTTGAGCCGCGCGAGCGTGGCGGCAATGCTTTCCGCCGTAGATTAAGGAGGGTTACCATGTTGGAAGTGAAAAACGTAGGCTATACCTACACCAATCAATATCAGACCAACGAGGTGTTGCATGATGTGTCCTGCACGTTTGAACAGGGGCGGATGTATGCGATCATCGGCCCGTCAGGGAGCGGCAAAACGACGCTGTTATCCCTTTTAGCCGGGCTGGACCTGCCCACAAAAGGCGAGATCATGTTGGATGGAAAATCAATGACAGCCATGGATCGGGACACCTACCGGCGAGACACGGCAAGCGTAATCTACCAATCTTTCAACCTTTTCCCGCTGCTGACCGCCCTGGAAAACGTGATGTTTTCCCTGTAATTACAAGGAAAGCCGATGGCTGAAGCGAAAGCGGAGGCGATGAAATGCATTGAGTCAGTGAATTTAAAAGAAAGCGTTCTGAACCATCGTCCCCAGAGGATGAGCGGCGGAGAGCAGCAAAGGGTCGCCATTGCGCGGGCGCTGGCAGCGGGAGGCAGAATTTTGCTGGCGGATGAGCCGACCGGCAATCTGGACGCAGCCAATGGCGAAGCGGTTGTCGCGATCCTCAAAAAATTGGCTCATGAAAAAGACTATATCGTCGTGGTGATCACCCACAACACAAGCATAGCGGAACAGACAGATGTTGTTTACCGAATCGTGGACGGCCGTTTGAGCACAGGCACAGCTGAATAAGGGAGGCGCAAAAGCAATGGTTGTTAAAAACAGTTTGCGCCAGATGCTGCGCACCCCTGTTAAAACCGTGTCCTTTCTTCTCCTGATTTCGCTTACGGCCCTGTTTTTATCGGTTGGCGCCAACCTGTTGCTTTTTACTCGAAAAAGCCTTGAAGCTTATGAGAAGAGCTTTAAAACGATAGGAACCGTGCAGCAACAGCCGAAAATGCTCAAAGAATACGCCATGTGGGATCAATCTCAGCAAGCCTATAGTTATGCGACTCAATCGGTATACGATCGCCTCATTCCTCTCTCCGTTCTGGATTTCGCAAATGCGAATTACATCCATTCGCCGGAAAAACGTCCTTTTTACGGCGCGTATGATGAAAATTATAATATGGGGGATTTTTATCAAAGCAACGATACGCAATGGATCATTCTGGAGTTCTCGCCCGTGGAGGACTGCATACCGTCCGAGCCAGTGCCTGTGAAAGTGAAGCGTGTTTTGTATGGAAAGATTGGCGAATACACAAAGGATGCGCTGTTTTGCGACCCTGATGTAGAGAAACCCCAGCCTATGTATGCGGATAAAACGTACATCCTGTCCGTAAACGTCTCAGCGTTGTCCTCCTTTTACGGATATGAGGATCATAACGCATTTGATACGGTGCTTGTGCCCGCTGGAGGGGTAGAATCCACCCAGTACGATCAAACCGGGGCGCAAGTGCCTGACCTGTATGGAGCTGAGGCGGAGGGTTGGGAGGAAGTAACCGAAGGCTATTTTGATACGCCGAGAGGACAACGCTGGACAGAGCTGATTCAGGCGATCAAGCGACTTCCCAAAACGATACCAGTCATCCCCACCAGCGCAACCCAGCTGCTAATGGCGTTTTATTCCGGCAGTGCGAATATTACCGAAGGAAGGGATATCAGCCCGGAAGAATATACAAAGGGGACCAAAGTCTGCCTGGTGCCGAGGCAATTTGCGCAATACAACGGCATCACGCCGGGTGATTCCCTTCCGCTTCCCCTGTACTATGTAGATTATTTACATACCCCTATGGTCACCGGGAACCTGTACTACGGCGGGTTGCTCAACGCACAGGGAAAGGCTTACCCTGTATTTGAAAACAGCGCCTATACGGTCGTCGGCATCTACGATAACTATGGGGCCTCCTACGAATCGTCAGACTTTGACCTGGTTGGAAACACAGTGATCATACCGGCAGCATCGGTAAAAAACAGTGATGCGCAGAATATCATTGCATGGGGGCCTATGAGGGCGGCCACAACATCTTTCGAAATCCCAAACGGAACCATTGATTCGTTCGAGGAAGAATGGAACCGGCAGGGTATCGACGGTTTAAAGTTCACCTTTTATGATAAAGGATATTCACGTTTAAAACAGGGACTGGCCAGAATCCATACGATCTCGCTGATACTGCTGCTCATCGGCGCGGTTGTGATGGTACTGGTAATGACTCTGTTTACTTTTCTATTTATCATCAAAAATTTGAAAAGAACAGCGATTGAACGCTCTCTGGGTTATCATAAGCGACAGTGCGCAGCATCTCTCCTGTCCGGAATGCTGCTGATTCTCGTGATCGGATCGGTTATAGGCGCCGGCGGAGGCGCATGGTTCTGCAATACTGTGATCGATCGGAATATGAGCGTAA